>NZ_JAUNPC010000119.1 GCF_030536915.1 Paracoccus sp. (in: a-proteobacteria) | reverse complement strand
AACGTCACGGTCCGCGACGACGGCGCCTGGCTGCTGCCGATCTTCCGCTGCGTCCCCCAGCCGGGGCGCAAGTGGAACGGCAGCCACGACATCGCCGCGATGGGCGTTTCAGCCGACGGGGGCGAAAGCTGGCGGCTGGAGGAGGTGGCGGAGTCCGTCGGCTGCGTCCATTTCGGCCCGGTCCCGGCGCAGGACGGCGTGATTCCCGCCTTCTTCCGCCGCAGGCAGGCCGACCGCGTGTATCGCACCGAAAGCCGCGACGGCGGGCGCGGCTGGGCCGCGCCGCATCCGACCGATCTGCCCAACAACAACTCGTCGGTCGCGGGCATCCGCCTGCGCGACGGGCGGATCGCGCTGGTCTGCAATCTCGCCTCGGCCGCTACTTCGGCCGACCGCCGCGCCTCGCTTTACGACGAACTGGGCGAGGATGACGGCCGCCCCGACGCCGACCCCCAGGGGGGCTGCGTGCCGGTCTGGGGCGTGCCGCGGGCGCCCGTGGCGGTCTGCCTGTCCGACGACAACGGCCTGACCTTCCCGCAGCGGCTGGTGATCGAGGACGGCCCCGGCACCTGCACCACGAACGATTCCACCGACGGGCGGAACAAGGAAATGTCCTATCCCTGGCTGCTGGAGGCGCCCGACGGGACGCTGCACCTCAGCTACACCTACCATCGGCGCGCCATCAAGCACGTCCGGCTGCAGCCGGGCTGGGCCGCCCGCACAGAGGCATCTGCATGAGCGACATCATCGGCATCACCATGGGCGACCCCGCAGGCGTCGGCCCCGAGATCTGCGTCAAGGCCCTGGCCGGCATGTCCGACGCCGACCGCGCCCGGACCCTGATCTACGGCAACCGCGCCACGCTGGAGGCCGCGAAGGCGGCGGTCGGCTGCGACGTGGACCTTGAGGACCGGGTGATCGACCTGCCCGTCGAGGGCGCGCCCCTGCCCTGGGGCCGGCTGTCGCCGGTCGCGGGCGACGCGGCCTTCCGCTTCATCGAGCGCGCCGTCCGCGACGCCGAGGCGGGCCGCATCGGCTGCATCGTCACCGCCCCCATCAACAAGGAGGCGCTGAACGCCGCCGGCCACCATTACGACGGCCATACGGGGATGCTGCGGTCGCTGACCGGCTCGCAGGCGGCCTACATGCTGCTGGCGTCCGAGCGGCTGAAGGTCATCCACGTCTCGACCCATGTCTCGCTGCAGGAGGCGATCCGGCGGGCCACGACCGAACGCGTGCTGGCCACGATCCGGGCCGGGAACAACCATCTCAAGCGCATCGGCATCGCCGCGCCGCGCATCGCGGTCGCCGGGATCAACCCGCATTGCGGGGAAAACGGCCTGTTCGGGACCGAGGACGAGGATCAGATCGCGCCCGCCGTCGCCGCCGCGCGGGCCGAGGGCATCGACGCGCAGGGACCGATCTCGGCCGACACGGTGTTCCACCGCGCCCATAACGGCGCCTTCGACCTGGTGGTCGCGCAGTATCACGACCAGGGGCATATCCCGATCAAGCTGGTGGCCTTCGACGACGCCGTGAACGTCTCGGTCGAGCTGCCGATCGACCGCACCTCGGTCGATCACGGCACCGCCTTCGACATCGCGGGCAAGGGCATCGCCAACCACGACAACATGAACGCCGCCATCGCCTATGCCCGCAGGCTGGTCGCGGGCGGGCGGGCGTGAGACGGGCAGGATGAAAGGACAGACCATGGCGCTTGCACGACCCATCACCCTGCACATGCCCCCCCGCATTGAGATCGGGGCGGGCGCATCCGGCCGCGTCGGCGAATGGGCCGAGGGCGCGGCCCGCGTGCTGGTGCTGGCAAGCCCGCACACCTCGGGCTTCGCGGACCGGCTGGACCTGCCCGGCGAGGTCACGATCTTCGACGCGATCCCCGGAGAGCCCGACATCGCCACCTTCGAGGCCGCGCTCGACGCCGCCCGCGCCGCGCGGCCCGATCTGGTCGTGGGCCTCGGCGGCGGCTCGGTGCTGGACGCGGCCAAGCTGGTGGCGGCCATGTGGGACGGCACGCAGGGGCTGGACGACGTGGCCGGGCCGAACCGCGTGGCGGGACGGCGCACGCGGCTGGCGCAGGTCGCCACCACCGCCGGCACCGGGTCCGAGGCCGGCATCCGGGCGCTGATCACCAATCCCGGCACCGGCGCCAAGATCGCGGTCGAAAGCCCGCATCTGCTGGCCGATCTTGCCGTGCTGGACCCCGAGCTGACCTTCACCGTGCCCCCCGCCGTCACCGCCGCCACCGGCATCGACGCGATGGCGCATTGCGTCGAGGCCTTCACCAACCGCCGCGCCCATCCCGTCATCGACGGCTTCGCGCGCATGGGCATCGACCTCGTCGGCCGCTATCTTGCCCGCGCGGTCCGCGACGGCCAGGACACCGAGGCGCGCGAGGGGATGATGCTCGCATCCTTCTACGGCGGCATCTGCCTTGGCCCGGTGAACACCGCGGCGGGCCACGCGCTGTCCTATCCGCTGGGAACGCTGCTGCATCTGCCGCACGGGCTGGCGAACGCGATCATCTTCCCGCATGTGCTGGCCTTCAACGAATCCGTGGCGCCGGAAAAGACGGCCGAGGTCGCCCGCGCGCTGGGTCTGTCGCCCGAGGGCACGGGCGGGCTGCTGGACGCCGCCTGCGGCTTCTGCCGCGACCTCGGGGTCGAGATGCGGCTGTCGGCGCATGGTGCGACCGAGGACCAGCTGGAACGCTTCGCGCAGGATGCGCACGGCATCCGCCGGCTGATGGACAACAACCCCCGCGACATGACCGTGGGCGACGTGCTGGAGATCTATCGCGCGGCCTTCTAGGGCCGCGCCGCGCAGGGCGCGCGTGTCAGACGGCGGCCGGCTCGGGCCGGCGCCGCTCGAACAGGCGCTCGCGCGAACCCAGCAGGTGGTCATACATCACCTGCCGCGCATGTTCCGCGTTGCGGTCGCGGATCGCCTCGAAGATCTGTTCATGCTCGCCGAAGACGCGCATCAGCCCCGAGGCCTGGCTTTTCACCGACACGCCATGGAACCTCATCCCCGCGGCGATATGATCGCGCAGCGCGGCCATGCTGGTGGAGAAATAGCTGTTCCCCGCCGCGACCGCGATCGCCAGGTGGAACTGGAAATCCGCATCCTCGCGATGCGCCTGCCGGTTCGTCGCGTCCCGCATCAGCCCCAGCGCCGAGGCGATCGCGTCCAGCGTGTCGGGCTCGTGGCGTTCCGCCGCAAGGGCCGCCGCCGCCGGTTCGAGCGTCAGGCGGAACTCGTAGCAGTTCAGCAGGTCGGCCACGTTCTCAAGCTGCCCGAACCCCAGCGGGTTCTTCAGCCCCAGCGTGCGCACGAAGCTGCCCGCGCCCTGCCGCGAATAGATCAGCCCCTTCTCGCGCAGCCGCCGCAGCGCCTCGCGGACGACGGGGCGCGACACCTGGAACTCGGTTGCCATCTCGTGCTCGGTCGGCAGCCGCTCGTCATCGGCATAGGCGCCGGACTTGATCGACTGTTCCATGCGTTCGAAGACGACATCGGCAAGGCTGCGGCGAGGAGTCACGGTCGTGGGCCCGCTTGTGAACTTTCGTTGACCAACCGGCATATCGTTACCAGCGTTTCGGGCGATCCGAAACCGCCGGACTTGGTGACGACGGTGAAACCCCCGGCCCGGCAGACGGGAAGCCCCGGCAGGCATTCCCCCAGCAGATGCAGGCGTTCGACGCCCAGCCGGTCGAGCACCGCCGCCGCCGTCGCGCCCCCCGTCAGCAGCAGAAGCTGCCGGCCCTCGGTCATTCGGGGCACGATCCCCTCGGCCAGCCGGCGGGCGACCTCGGCCGGGGGCAGGTCGGGCGTGCCGGGCGTGGCCTGGACCACGAGGATATCTGTGTCCGGCGCGGGTTCCACCGCGCCGTTGGGCGCCTCGGCCACGGCGACGCCGATCCGGCGCAGCGCCTGTACCTGGGGAATGGTGATCGGATCGCGCGAGCCCACGACGACCAGCGCCCTCGGCCCCGGCAGCCGGGTCACCGCCTGGGGCGGGGCGGGCAGCAGCCGCGCGGCCAGCGCCTCGGCAAGCCCGCGCGCGCCCACCAGCAGGTCCGCATCGGAACCCGCCAGCGCCGCCGTCATCCCCGCTGCGTCCGGCGTGTCCGGGATCTCGGCCCGTCCGGCATGGGGGCCAAGGACGGCGGCCACGTCGATGGGGGTGTCCACGCCGAAGCCTTGCAGCGCGCCGCCCGTCACGATGCGGCCGAAGTCGGGGATCGCGGGCGCGACCAGCATCCGGCGAAACTCCAGCGCCGAAAGCTCGGCCGCGACATGCCCCTTGAGGCGCGAGTCGATCTTCTTGAAGACCGGGGTGCCGGGCGGCAGCGCCCGGACCACGGCCCGGACGGCGGCCTGCGCCGCCTCGGGCGCGATCTCGCGGCTGTCGGTCGAGACGGCGACCACCTCGGGCGCCGCCGCCAGCGCCGCCTGAAGGGCCGAGGGATTCAGGGCCACCTGCACGCTCGCGCCGCGCGCCGCGAAGGGGGCGGCCGCGTCCAGCGTTCCGGTCAGGTCGTCGCCGATGACGGCGAGCCGGGGCCCCGCGCCGGTCATTCCTCGAACGCGACCTCGCGCGTCCTGCGGACCGAGGGCAGGACCATCGCCGCAAGGCAGATCACCGCCAGGATCAGCAGCCCCGCCGAGATCGGCCGGGTCAGGAACACCGTCGGATCGCCCCGCCCCGTCAGCATGGCGCGGCGCAGGTTCTCTTCCAGCATCGGGCCGAGGACGAGACCCAGCAGCAGCGGCGTCGGCTGGCATTCCAGCTTGAAGAACAGGTAGCCCAGGGCGCCGAAGGCCACCATCATCATCACGTCGAAGGTGCTGTTCGACACCGTGTAGACGCCGATGCAGCTGAGCGCGACAATCAGCGGGAACAGCACGCGATAGGGCACCGACAGCATCCGCACCCAGACGCCGATCAGCGGCAGGTTCAGGACCAGCAGCATCAGGTTGCCCACCCACATCGAGGCGATCAGGCCCCAGAACAGCGCGGGCTCGCCCGAGATGATGTTCGGCCCCGGCGTGACCCCGTGCAGGATCAGCGCCCCGGTCATCATCGCCATGGTGGCGTTGGCCGGGATTCCCAGCGTCAGAAGTGGGATGAACGAGGTCTGCGCGCCGGCGTTGTTGGCGGCCTCGGGGGCGGCCACGCCCTCGATGGCGCCCTGCCCGAACTTCTCGGGCGTCCGCGACAGCCGCTTTTCCGCCATGTAGGCGGCAAAGGCGCCGATGGTGGCTCCGCCGCCCGGCAGGATGCCGAGGATCGACCCGATCGCCGTCCCCCGCAGGACCGGGCCGCGCATCTGGCCGAATTCCTGCCGCGACAGCCGCAGCCCGCCGATGCGCCCGACGGACGAGTTCCGCTCGGCAGGGTTTTCCAGGTTCTGGATGATCTCGGCCAGCCCGAACAGGCCCATGGCGATGGCCACGAACTCGACCCCGTCCAGCAGGTCGGTCATCCCGAAGGTCAGCCGCCCGACGCCGGTCTGCGTGTCCTGCCCGACAAGCCCCAGCAGCACGCCCAACAGGATCATCGCCAGCGACTTCTCGATCGAGCCCGAGGCGATGGCGACCGAGGCGACCAGCCCCAGCACCATCAGCGAGAAATATTCATGCGGCCCGAAGCTGAGCGCGACGGCGGCCAGCGCCGGGGCGAAAAGCGCGATGATCAGCGCGGCGAAGGTGCCGGCAAAGAACGACCCCAGCGCCGCGACGGCCAGCGCGGTGCCCGCCCGGCCCTGCCGCGCCATCCGGTAGCCGTCAAGCGCGGTGACGACCGAGGACGCCTCGCCCGGCAGGTTGATCAGGATCGCGGTGGTCGAGCTGCCGTATTGCGCGCCGTAGAAGATCCCCGCCAGCATGATCAGGGCGGTGACGGGCTCCAGTCCGAAGGTCATCGGCAGCAGCATGGCGATGGTGGCGACCGGCCCCAGTCCCGGCAGGACGCCGATGGCGGTGCCCAGCAGCGCGCCGAGGAAGCAGTAAAGGACGTTGGTGACGCTCAGCGCGGTCGAAAAGCCGAGGCCGAGATTGGCAAGGAACTCCATCGCCTCAGCCTCCGATCCAGGTGCCGAACATGCGGAACGGCAGGCCCAGCAGCTTGGCGAAAACGATCCATGAGCCGGCCGCAAAGGCTGCGGCGGTCAGCACGCTCTCGACCGGGCGGATCTGCTGGCTGGCCGAGGCGGCGATCAGGATGGTTGCGAATGTCGTCAGCGGCAGGCCGAGGCCGCCCAGCGTCAGCGCGAAGAACAGCGCCGATCCGCAGACCAGCAGCAGCGGCCGCCAGGCGACCCGGAACGACGGGCCGGGCCGTGCCCCGCCCGGCGCCGGAGGCTGCCGCGCCCCCCGCAGCAGCATCAGCGCCCCCAGGGCCGCCAGCAGCCCCGACAGGACCAGCGGGAAATACCCCGGCCCCATCCTGAGCAGCGTCCCCATCCGCACGTCCAGCGCCGCCCAGGCGAAGGCGGCGGCGATGACGATGAAGACGATTCCGGCGGCGAGATCGGATCGGTTGGGCTGGGTCACGGGCGCTTCCTGCAAAGTGGCGCGGCCGCCCTCGTGCAAAGGGCGGCCGCGGTTTCCGTTACTGGTTCATCCCGTACATGCCGAGATCGCGGATGATGCCCTCGGCGCGGGCGCTGTCCTCGCGCGCCAGCGTCTCGAACCCGGCCGGGTCGCGATAGTCCACGAACTCGCCCATCTCGTCCATCTTCTGCACGAAGCCGGGATCGGCCATCGCCGCCGCCAGCGCCGAAACGACGGTGGTGCGGACATCCTCGGGCATGCCCTTG
>NZ_JAUNPC010000118.1 GCF_030536915.1 Paracoccus sp. (in: a-proteobacteria) | reverse complement strand
GAAGCGTTCCTCAAGGCGTTCCGGGTCGTAGAGCACCTGCTTGCGCTGTTCGAGATCGTCGGTGCTGCGCGCCAGCTTCGCGTCGCTTCGCCCGAGGTAGGAAAACCGCATGTAGCCGAAAATGTCGGATTCCATCATGCACCTTGAAATACGTTGTGGCGCCTCCGCCTTTAGCGGGTTTGCGGGCAGGACGCCACGGCCTCGAACCGCTTGAATCCCGGCCCGCGGACGGCTATGGACAACCCTTCAGGCGCATCCGCGATTCGCGGCTGCCCTGTTCCTGTCCGAGACGGAGGGCCGGCGCGTGAACGCCGCTAAGTCCTTCCCGAGATGGAAGTCGAGATTTTTCCGCAAAGGTTCCACCTTTGGGGCGCTCTCGGGTCCATCGCCCAAGGACCCGCCCCGGCCGCCCAGTGTGGCCGGGACAAGTGAGCCGGGGGGAAACCCCCAACGTGGAGTGAACCGTGGATAGAGCCCAAAAAGAACAGGTGGTCGAGGAACTCGGCCAGATCTTTGAAAGCTCTGGCGTCGTGGTGGTTGCCCGCTACGAGGGGATGACGGTTGCCGAGATGCAGACCCTGCGCGCGCAGATGCGCGAGGCCGGGGGTGCTGTCCGCGTTGCCAAGAACAGGCTCGCCAAGATCGCCCTGGAAGGGAAGCCGGCGGCTTCGATCGCCGATTACCTGACGGGCATGACCGTGCTCGCCTTTTCCGACGACCCCGTGGCTGCGGCCAAGGTCGCGGATGCCTATGCCAAGACGAACGACAAGTTCGTCATCCTTGGCGGGGCGATGGGCGAGAACGCTCTGGACCCGGCCGGTGTGAAGACCGTCGCCCAGATGCCGTCGCGCGAGGAGCTCATCGCTTCGATCGTGGCCGCCATCGGTGCGCCTGCGTCCAACATCGCCGGTGCGATCGGTGCACCTGCCAGCAACATCGCGGGCATCCTGTCCACGCTCGAAGAGCGTGAGGCTGCCTGAGGCAATCCCGTCCCGTCTGGCGGCATGAGCCCCGACGTTGGAACAACCTGACTGGAAAGAACGGAAAAATGGCTGATCTGAAGCAACTCGCCGAACAAATCGTCAACCTGACCCTGCTGGAAGCGCAGGAACTGAAGACGATCCTGAAGGACGAATACGGCATCGAGCCCGCCGCCGGCGGCGCGGTCATGATGGCCGGCCCGGCTGGCGCCGCCGCCCCCGCCGAAGAAGAAAAGACCGAATTCGACGTCGTCCTGACCGACGCCGGCGCCAACAAGATCAACGTGATCAAGGAAGTGCGCGCGATCACCGGTCTGGGCCTGAAGGAAGCCAAGGACCTGGTGGAAGCCGGCGGCAAGGTCAAGGAAGGCGCGGCCAAGGCCGACGCCGAGGAAATGAAGAAGAAGCTCGAAGCGGCTGGCGCCAAGGTCGAGCTGAAGTAATCCGCCCCTCGCGGATGCTGAAGGATTGGGCAGGGTCCGGGATTTCCCGGTCCCTGCCGAACCCGTCTTGAAGGACGCTTGCGGCGACCCCACATGGGGTCACTCCGAGTTTCCTTCAGGGCGAGTTCGCGGTTCGGGAGCCGTGCGGTGGGACGCATGGCACGAATGGGGCCGCACCCCCTGATGTTCGCAAGCCGCCGGTTCGGGCCCCGACGAACCGGCGTGCGATGACGAAAGGCGATTACCTTCCATGGCGCAATCCTACGTCGGCCAGAAGCGCATCCGGCGCTCTTACGGCAACATCCGCGAAGTGCTGGAGATGCCGAACCTCATCGAGGTTCAGAAATCCTCCTACGACCTGTTCCTCGCATCCGGCGAGGGCGAGGGCCACAAGGACGGCGAGGGCATCCAGGGCGTCTTCCAGTCGGTCTTTCCGATCAAGGACTTCAACGAGACGGCCACGCTCGAATTTGTGAAATACGAGCTGGAAAAGCCGAAATACGACGTGGACGAATGCCAGCAGCGCGATATGACCTATGCCGCGCCGCTGAAGGTCACGCTGCGCCTGATCGTGTTCGACGTCGACGAGAACTCGGGCACCCGCGCGGTGAAGGACATCAAGGAACAGGATGTCTACATGGGCGACATGCCGCTCATGACCCAGAACGGCACGTTCATCGTGAACGGGACCGAGCGCGTCGTGGTCAGCCAGATGCACCGCTCTCCCGGCGTGTTCTTCGACCATGACCGCGGCAAGACTCATTCCTCGGGCAAGCTGCTGTTTGCCTGCCGGATCATTCCCTATCGCGGCTCATGGCTCGACTTCGAGTTCGACGCCAAGGACCTGGTCTTCGCGCGCATCGACCGCCGCCGGAAGCTGCCGGTGACGACGCTGCTTTACGCGCTGGGGATGGACCAGGACGCGATCATGTCCGCGTTCTACGACACCGTGGACTACAAGCTGCAGAAGGGCAGCCGCGCCGAGGCGGGCTCTTGGGTCACGCGCTTCTTCCCGGAACGGATGCGCGGCACCCGTCCCAGCTTTGACCTGGTGAATGCCGACACCGGCGAGGTCATCACCAAGGCCGGCGACAAGGTGACGCCCCGCCAGGTCAAGCAGCTGATCGAATCGGGCGAGGTCACGAACCTGCTGGTTCCGTTCGAGCGGATCGTCGGCCGCTTCATCGCGCGCGACATCATCAACGAGGACACCGGCCTGATCTATGCCGAGGCGGGGGACGAGATCACCGCCGAATACAGCAAGGACGGCACTGAACTGACCGGCGGGCTGCTCAAGGTGCTTCTGGACAACGGGATCACCGATGTTCCGGTTCTCGACATCGACCATGTCAACGTCGGCCCCTACATCCGCAACACCATGGCGGCCGACAAGAACATGAACCGCGACGGCGCGCTGATGGACATCTATCGCGTGATGCGTCCGGGCGAGCCCCCGACCGTCGAGGCGGCAAGCGCGCTGTTCAACAACCTGTTCTTCGACAGCGAACGCTATGACCTCTCCGCCGTGGGCCGGGTCAAGATGAACATGCGTCTCGACCTGGACGCGCCCGACACCCAGCGCACGCTGCGCCACGAGGACATCATCGCCTGTATCCGCGGGCTGGTGGAACTGCGCGACGGCAAGGGCGAGATCGACGACATCGACCACTTGGGCAACCGCCGGGTGCGTTCGGTCGGCGAGCTGATGGAGAACCAGTACCGCATCGGCCTGCTGCGCATGGAGCGCGCGATCCGCGAGCGGATGTCGGGCGTCGAGATCGACACCGTGATGCCGCAGGACCTGATCAACGCCAAGCCCGCCGCGGCCGCGGTGCGCGAGTTCTTCGGTTCCTCGCAGTTGTCGCAGTTCATGGACCAGACCAACCCGCTGTCGGAAGTGACGCACAAGCGCCGTCTCTCGGCGCTCGGGCCGGGCGGTCTGACGCGCGAGCGCGCGGGCTTCGAGGTGCGCGACGTTCACCCGACCCATTACGGCCGGATGTGCCCGATCGAGACGCCGGAAGGCCAGAACATCGGCCTCATCAACAGCCTCGCGACCTATGCCCGCGTGAACAAGTACGGCTTCATCGAGACCCCCTACCGCAAGGTGGTGGAGGGGCAGGTGACGGACGACGTGGTCTACATGTCGGCCACCGAGGAGATGCGCCACACTGTCGCCCAGGCCAATGCCACGCTGGATGAAGAAGGCCGGTTCGTCGATGAACTGGTCTCGACCCGCCAGGCGGGGGACTTCATGCTGAACCCGGTCGAGGCCGTCGATCTGATCGACGTCTCGCCCAAGCAGCTGGTGTCGGTCGCGGCGGCGCTGATCCCGTTCCTTGAGAACGACGACGCCAACCGTGCCCTGATGGGCTCGAACATGCAGCGTCAGGCCGTGCCCTTGCTGCGGGCCGAGGCGCCCTTCGTCGGCACCGGCATGGAAGCGACCGTCGCGCGCGACAGTGGCGCCGCCATCATGGCGCGGCGCGGGGGCGTGATCGACCAGGTGGACGCAAGCCGGATCGTCGTCCGGGCGACCGAGGGTCTCGGCGCGGGCGACGCAGGCGTGGACATCTATCGTCTGCGCAAGTTCAAGCGCTCGAACCAGTCCTCGACCATCAACCAGCGTCCGCTGGTCAAGGTGGGCGACCGGGTCAAGACCGGGCAGGTGATCGCCGACGGTCCCTCGACCGACCAGGGCGAACTCGCCATCGGCCGGAACGTGGTCGTCGCCTTCATGCCGTGGAACGGCTACAACTATGAGGACTCGATCCTGATTTCGGAACGGATCCACCGCGACGACGTGTTCACCTCGATCCACATCGACGAATACGAGGTGGCGGCGCGCGACACCAAGCTGGGGCCCGAGGAAATCACCCGCGACATCCCGAACGTCGGCGAGGAGGCGCTGCGCAACCTCGACGAGGCGGGCATCGTCTATATCGGCGCGGAAGTGGGTCCGGGCGACATCCTGGTGGGCAAGATCACGCCCAAGGGCGAAAGCCCGATGACGCCGGAAGAAAAGCTGCTGCGCGCCATCTTCGGTGAAAAGGCGTCGGACGTGCGGGACACCTCGCTGCGCCTGCCGCCGGGGGCTTACGGCACCATCGTCGAGGTGCGGGTCTTCAACCGCCACGGCGTGGACAAGGACGAACGTGCCCTGCAGATCGAGCGCGAGGAGATCGAGCGTCTCGCCCGCGACCGCGATGACGAGATGGCGATCCTCGAGCGCAACATCTACGCGCGCCTCAAGTCGCTGATCCTCGGCCAGACGGCGGTCAAGGGGCCGAAGGGCATCCGCGCCAACAGCGAGATCAACGAGGATCTGCTGGGCCAATTGTCGCGCGGCCAGTGGTTCCAGCTGGCGGTCGCCGACGAGGATACCGCCCGCGAGGTCGAAGCGCTGCAGGACCAGTTCAACCTTCAGAAAAAGGCGCTGGAAGCCCGCTTCGAGGACAAGGTCGAGAAGGTCCGGCAAGGCGACGACCTGCCCCCCGGCGTGATGAAGATGGTCAAGGTATTCGTCGCCGTGAAGCGCAAGCTGCAGGCCGGCGACAAGATGGCCGGCCGTCACGGCAACAAGGGCGTCGTGTCCAAGGTGGTCCCGATGGAGGACATGCCGTTCCTTGCGGACGGCACCCCCGTCGATCTGGTCTTCAACCCGCTGGGCGTGCCGAGCCGGATGAACGTGGGCCAGATCCTGGAAACCCACATGGGCTGGGCTGCGCGTGGTCTTGGCATCAAGATCGACGAGGCGCTGCAGGAATACCGGCGCAAGGGCGACATGGCGCCCGTCCGCGAGGCGATGCGGATCGGCTATGGCGACGACACCTATGAAGCCGAGTTCGGCGACATGGCCGACGACGACCTGGTCGAAAGCGCCGAGCAGGTGACGAACGGCGTGCCGGTCGCCACCCCGGTCTTCGACGGCGCCAAGGAGGCCGACATCGACGACGCGCTGCGCCGCGCGGGCTTCGACACCTCGGGACAGTCGGTGGTCTTCGACGGCCGCACGGGCGAACAGTTCACCCGTCCCGTCACGGTCGGCGTCAAGTATGTCCTGAAGCTGCATCACCTTGTCGACGACAAGATGCACGCGCGCTCGACCGGCCCCTACAGCCTGGTCACCCAGCAGCCGCTGGGCGGCAAGGCCCAGTTCGGCGGCCAGCGTCTTGGGGAAATGGAGGTCTGGGCGCTGGAAGCCTATGGCGCCGCCTACACCCTGCAGGAGATGCTGACGGTGAAGTCGGACGACGTGGCGGGCCGGACCAAGGTCTACGAGTCGATCGTCAAGGGCGAGGATAACTTCGAGGCCGGCGTGCCGGAATCCTTCAACGTGCTGGTCAAGGAGGTCCGGGGTCTGGGCCTCAACATGGAACTCCTGGATGCGGAGGACGGGGAATAACGGGGCGCGAGACCACGCACCCTACCGCCCGTAGGGTGCGTGGTTCCCACGCACCTTCCCCCATCCGCGCCACTCACAAGGTATTCAGATGAACCAGGAACTCTCCACCAATCCCTTCAACCCGATCGCCCCGGCGCGGCAGTTCGACGAGATCCGCATCTCGCTGGCCTCGCCCGAGGAAATCCTCGCCTGGTCCTTCGGCGAGGTGAAGAAGCCCGAAACCATCAACTACCGCACGTTCAAGCCCGAACGCGACGGTCTGTTCTGCGCGCGCATCTTCGGGCCGATCAAGGACTACGAATGCCTGTGCGGCAAGTACAAGCGCATGAAGTATCGCGGCCTTGTCTGCGAGAAATGCGGCGTGGAAGTCACGCTGCAGAAGGTGCGCCGCGAACGCATGGGCCATATCGAACTGGCCGCCCCGGTCGCGCATATCTGGTTCCTCAAGTCGCTGCCCTCGCGCATCGGCCTGATGCTGGACATGACGCTGCGCGATCTGGAACGCATCCTCTACTTTGAAAACTACGTCGTCATCGAGCCGGGTCTGACGGACCTCACCTATGGTCAGCTTCTGACCGAGGAAGAGTTCATGGACGCGCAGGACCAGTATGGCGTGGACGCCTTCACCGCCAACATCGGCGCGGAAGCGATCCGCGAGATGCTGTCGGCGATCGACCTGCAGGCCACGGCCGACCAGCTGCGCGAGGAACTGAAGGAAGCCACGGGCGAGCTGAAGCCGAAGAAGATCATCAAGCGGCTGAAGATCGTTGAATCCTTCCTCGAATCGGGCAACCGCCCCGAGTGGATGGTCATGACCGTGATCCCGGTCATTCCGCCGGAACTGCGCCCGCTGGTCCCGCTGGACGGCGGCCGCTTCGCCACGTCGGACCTCAACGACCTCTATCGGCGGGTCATCAACCGCAACAACCGCCTCAAGCGGCTGATCGAGCTGCGCGCCCCCGACATCATCGTGCGCAACGAAAAGCGGATGCTGCAGGAATCCGTGGACGCGCTGTTCGACAACGGCC
>NZ_JAUNPC010000117.1 GCF_030536915.1 Paracoccus sp. (in: a-proteobacteria) | reverse complement strand
CGCTTCCGCCCGCGCAGGGTCGGGATGGTTCAGGATCAGCGTGGCTTCCGCCCCCATCGCCTGCCCCCGCCAGGTGACCGGCTGGGGGGCGGCATGGCCCGGTCCCGCGGCCAGCACCGCCCCCATCGCGGCGGCGATGGTGATGAAGCGGCGGCGGTCAATGCATGGCATGTTCGTGATCCTCGGGGTTCACCTCTGCCGGCTCATCGCCGCCGCCCAGCACCTGTTCCGGCGTCAGGTCGGCATAGGCCAGCACCGTGCCGCCCTGTTCGGCGGCAAAGGCACCGGCGGCCTCGCGGGTGGAAAAGGGCACGATCTCGGACCCGCCCATGCCGCCCCGCGCGTCCGAGCCGTGGACGTAGAAGGCCTGCCGCGCCTCGACCCAGTTGTCCGCGCCCGGATCGTCCCAGCTTTCGGCGCGGCCCATGTCCGAGACATAGACGGCGGCGTAATCCTTGGGCTCGTCGGGCATCATGGTGAAGGCCAGGGTGTCGCGAGCCGACGAGAACCAGAAGGGCTCATGCCCCTCGGCCAGCACCACCTGCCCTTTGGGGCCGTCATGCTCGATCAGGTTCATGCCGCAATAGCGGCCGATGGCCTCGGCCGTCAGCGTGACCGGCGGGGCCGAGGCCACGCGCTCTTCGCGGCAGCCGGCCAGCGACAGGGCCAGAAGCGCGGCAAGCAGCATCGGTTTCATCACAGGTTCCTTCGCGAAAAGACGGCCATGGCAAGGCCCAGGGGCAGCGCGCACCACAGGACCAGCGCGCCGACAAGGACGCCGGGCGTCAGGGCCGAGTTGTCGAAGACCCCCCCCATGCCCGACAGCATCGCGGACGACCCCTCGCCCAGAGTCAGCAGCCGGTAGGCGTCGGTCGGGTTCAGGACCAGCGCGAGGTCCATGGTCCAGCCGGGGATGGCATGGCCGCCCTGCGCGACAAGGATCGCCAGCAGCGCCATGTCATAGATCGCCACGAACAGAAGCCACAGCCCGATGGAAATCCCCGCCGCGGTCGAGCTTTCCTGCACAGAGGCCGAAGCCAGCAGCCCCAGCGACAGGAACACCGCCCCCAGCAGGATCGAGGCCCCGGTCATGGTCGCGAAAGCCTGCCAGCCCCCGGCCCCGTGCTGCCAGATGACGAAAGCGGCGGCGAAGCTGAAGCCGATCACGGTGGCGAAGGTCATGATTCCAAGCTGGCCCAGGAACTTGCCCGCGATCACCTGCCAGCGGGCCAGCGGGTGGCTGAGCAGCAGCAGCAGCGTGCCCCCTTCCGCCTCGCGCGTGATGGCGTTGTGCGAGATCAGGAGCGCAATGAGGGGCACGAGGAAGATCGTCAGGCTCGCCAGCCCCACGACGACCACGTCCAGCGCCCCGGTCGAGGTCGAGCCGGTGGGCGCCGAGCCCAGCGCCGCGATGGCGGATGCCAGCGCCGCCAGCAGGACGGTGGTGGACACCACCCAGCGGTTCCGCATCCCTTCGGCCAGTTCGCGCCGGGCGATGATCAGGACGGGAGAGCTGGGCAGGGCGCGGCGGCTTGCGGCGGGCATGGCGATGGATGTGGTCTCGGTGGTCATGCGGCCTCCCGGCGCAGGAAATGCGCGTAGATGTCGTCAAGGCTGGGGTCTTCCAGCGTGATGTCGCGGGCGCCCGCGTCCAGGGCGGCGCGCAGGGCGGCGGGCTTTTCGGCCTCGGACAGTTCGACCTGCCACTGGTCGCCGATGCGGGCCGCGCCCGCAGGCGTCCCCGCGGCGCGGAAGCGCAGGACCGAGGGCAGCCCGGCCAGCCGGCGCAGTTCCTCCATCGTGCCGTCGGCGATCAGCCGGCCGCGGTTCATCACAAGGACGCGGGCGGCCTGATCCTCCAGTTCCGTCAGCGCGTGCGAGGACAGAAGCACCGTCGTCCCCTCGCGGGCAAGGTCGGCCACGATCCCGTAAAGCTCGCGCCTGAGCGCGGGATCGAGGCCCGAGGTCGGCTCGTCCAGCAGCAACAGCCGCGGCTGGCCCAGGATCGCCTGCGCGAGCCCCAGCCTTTGCCGCATCCCCTTGGAATAGCCGCGCACCGGGCGGTCGGCGGCATCCGCCAGCCCCACGCGGGCGAACAGCGCGTCATGGCCGCGCGCGGGCAGGCCCTTGAGGCGGGCATAGAAGCCCAGCGTCTCGCGCGCGGTGAAGCTGGGGTGCAACTGCACGCTTTCGGGCAGGTAGCCCAGGCTGCGCCGGGCGTGGCGGCCATGCGCGGGGTCCGCGCCCAGAACGGACAGCGTTCCGCCATCGGGCCGCACCAGCCCCAGCATCATCTTGATCTGGGTGGTCTTGCCGGCGCCGTTGTGGCCGACCAGCGCCACCACCTCGCCGGGCGCGAGGCGATAGGTCAGGTCCCGGACCACCTCGCGCCCGCCATAGGACTTGCGGACGCCGTCAAGGATCACCGTCGCATCGGTCATGGCAGCGGCCTTTCGGAATTGGGGAACATCAGGGGCGCGCTGTCGGTGACGCCCCCCGGCAGCACGGCGGGGAATCGGCTTTGCGCGAAGCGGATGATCTGGACGGCGGGGCTGGTCATCAGCATCCGCGCCTGCGGGGCCGTCCACATCACCTTGTCCACCATGTCGTTCGGCCGATAGACCGAATCCGCCAGCCCGTCGCCGTTCAGGTCGAAGCCCGCGTTGTCGGACCAGTAGTTGCCAACCCCGTCCTCGGACCATTCCAGGGTGCGGCTGCCCACGTATTTCACCTGCACGCGGTTCGCGATGAAGTCGTTGCGCCACATCCGGTTGCCTTCGGCCCCGGCGGTGAAATGGATGCCGGTGCCGCAGCCCTCGAAGCGGTTGCCGGTGAAGACGTTCCGGTTGGCGTTGTAGATGAAGACGCATTTCGTCGGCGCGATGAACTCGCTGCCCTGAAGCTCCTCGGGTTCGGGCACGTCCGCGTCGCGGGTCAGGCCCAGGTCGCGCCAGCGCGTCGGATCGGCGGGATAGCCCTTGACCGTGTTGCCGGTCAGTTGCGACCGGTTGGCGGTGTTGAACAGGAAGCCGTAGTCGCGGTCGTTTTCCGAGCTGTTGTTCACGACCTTCAGCCGGTCCGAGAACATGATGGCGTAGCCCATGCCGTTGTTGACCGAAACGTTGCCGCTGATCTCGCTGTTGTTGGTGAACATGTAGTGGACGGCGAAGCGCACGCCCTCGAAGTGGTTGTCGCGGAAAACGTTCTGCTTCGACGCGTTGGAAAAGATCCCGTCGCGGCCGCGGGTGACGTGGTTGCGCTCGACCACCGCGCCGGGCGCGTTCCAGACGGTCACGCCGTTGCCCAGTTCCTGCTGGCGCCCGCTGCGGCCGACGATGGTGTTGCCGCGCACGATGGAATCGCGCGAGCCGTGGATGCGGACGCCATGCAGGTTGTCTTCCAGCCGGTTGCCCTCGACCAGCGCCCGGCGCGAGGTCTTTGCCAGGAAGACGCCCGAGTCCATCTCGTCCAGGTCGCTGCCGGACCGGGTGATGGTCAGGCCGCTGATGCTGACGTCCTCGGCCGTGACCTCGATCACATGGCCCTGGCCCTGCCCGTCCACCACCGCGCCGGGTTCGCCCCTCAGCGCCAGCGGCTTGTCGATCAGAAGCGGGCCGCTCCAGCGGCCCCCCCCCAGGATGTTCTCGTCCCCGGCCCCGGCGCCCGCCCGCGCGGCGGCCCGATCGGCATCCGGTGCAGGGGTCCAGGTGGCGGCGGACAGCGGCGCGGCCAAAAGGGCCGCGACGCCAAGCGCCAGCAGGGTGCGCAGGATGGTCATGCCGCCCGCGGCTCCACCAGCATGCGGCCCTTCATCTCCATGTGCATCGCATGGCAGAACCACGAGCAGTAGTACCAGTAGACGCCGGGCCGGTCGGCCTTGAACGTCACCGAGGCCGTGGCCTGGGGCGCCACTTCCATGTTGATGCCGTAGTTGATGATCGAGAAGCCGTGGGTCAGGTCCTCGATCTCGTCGATGTTGGTGACATAGACCGTCACCTCGTCGCCCTGCCGGACGGTGAAGTCGTCCATGCCGAAGGCCGGCGCCGACGAGGTCATGTAGACGCGGACCTTGTTGGGGTCATTGGCGTCCCGGATCACCTCGCTGTCCATGGTCAGGTCGATCCCGTCGGCCTCGGCCTGCTTGACCGCATCGGCGAAGAACGGGTCGGCCCGGTCCCAGACATGGACGGGGTTGATCTTGGACGCATGGACGATGGTCGCGTCATGGGGCTCGGCGAAGGTCGGGTTGTCGTGGACGATCACCATCTCGTCGCCCGAGATGTCGATCAGCTGGTCGCATTCCGGCTTCAGCGGGCCCACGTTCAGGAAGCGGTCCTTCGAGAACTTGTTGAGCGAGATCAGCCAGCGGCCGTCCGCCTCCTTGGTCTGGCCCATCGAGGTGTGGTTGTGGCCAGGCTGGTAGTGGACGTCCAGCTTCTGGCGGATCGGGTCCACCTGCTCGCCGTTATGGGCGCGGATCGCGTCCTCGATGTTCCACTTGCAGACCTGGCTGTCGATGAACAGCGTGGTATAGGCGTTGCCGCGCCCGTCATAGGCGGTGTGCAGCGGCCCGAGGCCCAGTTCCGGTTCCGCCACCACGGTGTCGCGCGGCTGGATGTTGCCCGCGAACAGGTCGTCGAACCGGCGCACGTCGAAGACGGTCACGGTCGGCGCCAGCTTGCCGTTCGCGACGATGTGGATGCCGTCCGGCGCGGTGTTGATGCCGTGCGGGCCGTTCGCCACGGGGATGTAGCGGGTCAGCTTGTTGTTCTCGCCGCGCCCGTCCAGCACGCGAACGCCGTTCAGCACCTGCCCCTCGCCCGCGGCCACCGCGGCCTCGATCGCGCCGAGGTTGAAGACGGTCAGCCAGTCCTGGTCGGTTTCCATCATCTCGGGCAGGCTGACGCCCTTTTCCGAGTTGTAGCAGGTCGCAAAGGCATATTTGCCCTGGTAGTCGGCGTCCACGTTGTCGAGGTTGCCGTCCACGATCACCTGCCAGGCGACCTCCATCGTGTCGCCATCGACGGCCGAGAAGATCGAGTGATACTCGGCCGGGTCATTCAGCGCGGTGCCGTCGTTCGGCAGCGGAACGCCATCCTCGCCATTGGCGAAGACATAGCCGGTGCGCGGGTATTTCTGCACGCGCAGCCCGTGGACGGTGTGCTGGTTCGGGATCTCGATGATCTTGTCGCACTTCATCACGTCCATGCGGACGCGGGCGACGCGGGTGTTGGCCTTGTCGTTGATGAAGACATAGCGCCCGTCATAGGTCCCGTCGGTGAAGGACATATGAGGATGGTGGGCGTCGCCGTTCATGTAGATGCCGCCCTTGTCGGCGAGGAACTCGCGCGTCTGGGGCGTCATGCCTTCGGTCAGGACCTTCAGCGACTCGTTGGTCTGGCCCCAGCCGGTCGCGCTTTCGCGGTTGAAGATCGGAATGCGGATCAGCTCGCGCATCGACGGCAGGCCGACGACGCGGATCTCGCCCGAATGGCCTCCCGAGACGAAGACATAGTATTCGTCAAGCTCGCCCGGCCCCACATGGGCGGACTGGCCGCCGGTCGCGCCCTGCGCCGCCGCCTGGTCGGCGACGCTGCCTGCCACCAAGGCTGCACCGGCGCCCAGCATGGCGCGGGGGGCGACGGTGCCGGCGCCTGCGGCCAGCGCCATGGTGCTGCCCAGCAGTTGGCGGCGGTTCAGACCCGTTCTGGTTTCTTCGGTCATCTCAAGCTCCTTGAGGGTTTGACGTGGTGGTCGCTGCCGCCTGTTCGGCCAGGCGTTTCTGCGCCCGGAAGGCCGGAGGCTCCTTGCCTGCAGGATCGGGGGTGGCGGTGCTGGCGACGGGGGTGCCGCCGATGGCGCCGGTCGCGGGTTTCAGCGCGGGCTTCGCGCCCCCAAGATCGGGCATCTTCGGGCCGCCGCTGCGGGCGATCTTTTCGCGGCGCGCCTTGACCGTCATCATGTGCGGACAGCGGGTGTCGTCGTGGTAAAGCACCTGACAGTGCATGCAGTAGATGCATTCGTTGACGTTGATGTTGCCTTCCGGGTGGATCGCCTGAACCGGGCATTCCTTGGCGCAGCGGTGGCAGGGCGATCCGCATTCCGGCCAGCGTTTCAGCCATTCGAACATCCGCATCCGCCCCGGGATCGCCAGCGCCGCGCCCAGCGGGCACATGTAGCGGCAGTAGAAGCGTTCGATGAACAGCCCCGGCAGCAGGCAGGCCAGCGCGAACAGCACGAACCACCATTCCCGCATGAAGTTCAGGATGATCGCGGTCTTGAAGGGCTCGACCTCGGCATAGACCTCGGCGCGGGCCAGGGAATACAGCGACAGCCCGAACAGCCCGAGGAAGATCATGTATTTCAGCGGCCACATGCGTTCGTGCAGCGCCCATGGCACGGTGAACTGCGGCACGCGCAGCTTGCGGGCGACGGTGTTCGACAGTTCCTGCAGCGCGCCGAAGGGACACAGCCAGCCGCAGAACGGCCCCCGGCCCCAGAACAAGAGCCCCGCCGCCACCGCGATCCACAGGATGAAGACCAGCGGCGCGGTCAGGAAATATTCCCACGAGAAGCCGCCCGACAGCAGCGAGTTGAAGAACGTGAGCACGTTCACGACCGACAGTTGCGCGTTGACCAGCCAACCCAGCCAGACCAGCGTGAACAGCAGGTAGGCCCGGCGCACCCAGGTGAACAGCACCGGGCGGCGCACCAGCAGGTCCTGGAAGAAGAAGATCAGCGTAAGCACGCCCAGCGCGACCGCGGCGATGGCGACGTTCAGCCGGTTCATATCCCAGATCGTCTTCCACAGCGCCGGGCCGTCATCCTCGGGCATCGGCTCGCCGACCGTGGTGGCGGCGACGGCGGTCGTGG
>NZ_JAUNPC010000193.1 GCF_030536915.1 Paracoccus sp. (in: a-proteobacteria) | reverse complement strand
CACGAAAACCGCCGTGACGCCCAGATACAGCAGCGCCGCCCACAGGTAGACCGACAGCTCGAAGCTGCGGGAAAACAGCCGCCGCGTTTCGCCCATCAGGTCGAAGACGGTGACGATGCTGGCAAGCGCGCTGGCCTTCATCAGCAGGATGACCTCGTTGCCGATGGCGGGCCAGGCGATGCGGTAGGCGTGCGGCAGGACCACCCGGCGCCAGGTGGCGAACCGGCCCATCCCGATCGCGCGGGCGGCCTCGACCTCGCCGGGGGGCACGCCCTGGATGCCGCCGCGCAGGATCTCGGTCTGGTAGGCGGTCGAGTTGAAGACGAAGACCAGCAGCGCGCAGTTGAAGGGATCGCGGAAGAAGGGCCACAGGCCCCAGTCCGTCAGCAGCGGGCGGAACTGGCCCGAGCCGTAGAAGACCAGGAACAGCTGCGCCAGGATGGGCGTGCCGCGCGCGAACGAGATGTAGACCCGCAGCGGCACCTGCACGGCGCGCGGCGCGGCCACGCGGGCCAGCGCCAGCGGCACCGCCAGCGCGATCGCCAGGGCCGAGGCCAGGCCCGTCAGCTGCAGCGTGACCCAAAGCCCGTCGATCAGCGCGGGCCATGCGGCGTGGAGGGATTGAAGCGGCTGCATCAGACCCTCCGCACCCCGCGGCGGGACCGCGCCTCGAGCCGCGCGAGCACCAGTTCCGACAGGACGCACAAGCCCCAGTAGGCCAGGCAGGCGACCAGGTAGAAGGTGAAGGGCTGCTTGGTGACGCCCACCGCCACCTTTGTCATCCGCATCAGGTCGTTCAGGGCGATGACCGACACCAGCGAGGTGTCCTTCAGCAGGTTGATCCACAGGTTGCCCAGGCCCGGCAGCGCGAAGCGCCAGATCTGCGGCAGCTTGATGCGGCGGAAGATCATCGCGCGGGTCATGCCCACGCTTTGCCCCGCCTCGACCTGGCCGCGGTCGAGGGCGGCGAAGGCGCCGCGCAGCACCTCGGCCGCATAGGCGCCGAAGACCAGCGACAGCGCGATCACCCCCGCCACGAAGGGGCTGAAGTCGGGCGCCGCCGCCCCCGGCGCGCGCCACAGCGCCGCGCGCGCCAGAAGCAGCCCCAGGCCGTTGTAGACCACGAACAGCGTCAGGATCTCGGGCAGGCCCCGGATCAGGGTGGTGTAGCCGAAGCCCGCCGCCCGCAGCAGGGGCGAACGCGCCATGGACAGGCCCGCGACCGCGAAGCCCAAGGCCAGCCCGACGGGCAGGGCGGTCAGCGCCAGCCGGACGGTGACGCCGAGCCCGCGCAGAAGCTCGTCGCCCCAGCCGGCGTCGCCAAGGGAAAGCGCCTCGATCATCGGCCCCGCGCCCGTTCGTTCACTTCAGGGTATAGACGTCGATGGGGAAGTACTTGTCGTTCATCGCCTTGTAGGACCCGTCGGCGCGCATGGCGGCCAGGGCCGCGTTGACCCGGCCGCGCAGCTCGTCCTGGCCCTTGCGCATCGCGATGCCCACGCCCTCGCCCACGAAGGCGGGGTCGGTGATCGGTTCGCCCACCAGTTCGCAGCAGGCGCCGTCCTCGCTGTTCATGGTCCAGTCGAGCATGGGCAGCATGTCGCTCACCTGCAGGTCGATGCGCCCGCCGGCAAGGTCGAGGTTGACCTCGTCCTGAGTCGGGTAAAGCCGCACGTCGCTTTGGGCGAAGGTCGCGCTGGCATAGTCGCCCTGGGTCGTGCCCGCCTGGGCGCCGATCACCTTGTCCTTCAGCCCCTCGGGGCTGAGATCGGCAAGCCCCGCGCCCTTGGGCGCCACCAGCGTCATCGCCGCGCGGTAATAGGGCTCGCTGAAATCGACCTGCTGGCGGCGTTCCTCGGTGATGAACATCGAGGCCACGATCAGGTCGTACTTGTTCGCCAGCAGGCCGGGGATGATGCCGTCCCAGTCCTGCCCCACGATCTCGCATTCGGCCTTGAGTCGGGCGCAAAGCTCGCGGGCGATGTCCACGTCGAAGCCGGCCAGCTGGCCGTTCGGCTCGGTGTAGTTGAACGGAGGATAGGCGCCCTCGGTGGCGATCCTCAGGGTCTCGGCGTGGGCCGCGGGGGCCAGAAGCCCCAGCGCGGCGGCGGCGGCAAGTGCAAGGCGGGTCGGGGTCATGGGGTTTCTCCGATGGATGGGCGCTTATCTTGCAAGTTTCCC
>NZ_JAUNPC010000116.1 GCF_030536915.1 Paracoccus sp. (in: a-proteobacteria) | reverse complement strand
TCTGCAGCGCATAGGGGACGCGCTATCCTGAAGTGCAACTTTCGATGCCAGTCATGACCCTGGCAATGAAATGACACCGGGAATAAAGGTTTGCTGCTCTCATCTCTCACTGTCGGAACGCCGCCGGATCGGGCGCGGGAAATACGTGAAGATGAGCCCCGACGACATGACGCACCGTCCCGGCCCCCTCGCGGGTAAAATGCGCCGCCCGCACCGCCCCGCCGGAACGGCAGGCCGCGATCCGGGTTGAGGCGAGCCCTGCCCATCCCTTGCCGCACGAGGCCCCCTTGGACCCTGCCACCCCGGCCCCCGCCGACGCGCGCGGACCCTTCCCCGACCGGGCCGCGCTGGATGCGCTCGGGTTCGGGCTCTACTGCCTTGATGACGAGGGGCGCTGCACCTATGCCAACCCGGCCTGCCTGGCGATGCTGGGCCATGCGGCGGACGAGGTGCTGGGCCGCAACATGCACGACCTGATCCACCACAGCCATCCCGACGGCTCGGCCTATCCGCAATCGGCCTGCCCGATGGTCGCCACCCGCACGACGGGCCGGGCGGTGCGGCTGTCGAACGAGGTCCTGTGGCGGCGCGACGGCAGCTTCTTCACCGCCGAATATTCCGCCTGGCCGCTGCGGGACGGCGACCGGATCGCGGGCAGCGTGGTCACGCTGGTCGATACCGCGCAGCTGGGCGGGGCCTCGGACCGGCTGGCGCTGCAGGTCACCGTCAGCCGGGTGCTGGCCGGCATGGCCGAACCCGACGAGGTGCTGGCCCGCCTTCTGGCGGCGGTGGGCGGTAGCCTCGGCTTCCGGGCGGGCTTCTTCTGGGACGTGAGCCACCGCGAGCGGCAGCTGACCGCGACCGCCAACTGGACCGCGCCGGGCGTCGAGGCGGGCGCGCTGGTCGAGCAGACCATGGCCCTGACGCTCGACCGCGGCGAGGACCTGCCCGGCCGCGCCTGGGAGGAGGGCGAGATCCTGCACGGCCCCCCCGAGGGGCGGCACGAGGCGGCGCGTGCGGCGGGGCTGGTGTCGGCCATGGCGATCCCCGCGCGCCTCGGCCGGCGCGTCCTGGGCGTGATCGAGCTTTACGCCGACCGGCCCGTCGCGGCCGGGGACGACCTGATCGACAGCGCCTCGGCCATCGGCCAGCAGGTCGCGCAATACCTGCGCCGCAGGCGGGCCGAGGCCGCGCTGCGCGACCGCGAGGAGGAGTTCCGCGACTTCGCCGAGAACCTGCCGCAGTTGACCTGGATCGCGGATGCGACCGGGGCGATCAACTGGTTCAACCGCCGCTGGCACGACTACACCGGCACCGCCCCCGGCCAAGCCGAGGGCTGGGGCTGGCGCGCCCTGCATCACCCCGACCATGTCGAGCGGGCCGAGGCCTCGTATCGCGCCGCCATCGAGGCCGGGAGCGTATGGGAGGACACGTTCCCCCTGCGTGGGAAGGACGGGCGCTATCGCTGGTTTCTGTCCCGCGCCGTCCCGATCCCCGACGAGGAGGGCCGCATCACCCGCTGGTTCGGCACCAACACCGACATCACCGCGCAGCGACAGGCCGAGGCCCGCGCGCTGGCCGCCGAGCGCCGCTTGCGCTTTGCCCTGCAGGTCGCCCGCATCGGGTCCTGGACCTGGGACATCGACCGCGAGACGCTGGAGGCGGACGAGGGCTTCCGCGCGCTCTTCGACCTCGACCCCGGCGAGGCCGACCTGCCCGCCGCCGACTTCCTCGCCCGCCTGCATCCCGAGGACACGGCCCGCGTGACCGAGGCGCTGGCCCTTGCCCGGCGCGAACAGGGCGAGTTCGACCTGGAATTCCGCCTCTGCACCCGCGAAGGCGAGGTGCGGTGGGCGGTCCTGCGCGGCTCGGTCGAGCGGCGGCCCTTCGGGCGCGGCGTCTATGCGCTGGGGATCACCTGGGACGTGACCGAGCAGAAGCGGCGCGAGGAGGACCTCGCCGCCGCCAAGCTGGCCGCTGAGGAGGCCAACCGCGCGAAAAGCCAGTTCATCGCCAACATGAGCCACGAACTGCGAACGCCCCTGTCCGCGATCATCGGCTATGCCGAGCTGCTGGAGGAGGAGGCCGAGGACCTGGGGGAGGCCGCCGGCAACATGGCCGAGGACCTGTCGAAGATCGAGGTCAGCGCCCGCCACCTGCTGTCGCTGATCAACGGCGTCCTCGACCTGTCCAAGATCGAGGCCGGGAAGATGGAGGTCGAGGTGGAAAGCTTCGACCTCGCGCCCCTGCTGGCCGAGGTCTGCACCACCGTCGAGGGGCTGATGGCGAAGAAGGACAACCGCTTCGCCGCCGAGATTTCCCCCGACCTGGGCGCGATGCAGTCCGACCCGGTCAAGCTGCGGCAATGCCTGTTCAACCTGCTGTCGAACGCCGCCAAGTTCACTGAAGGCGGCGAGGTGACGCTGAGCGCCCGGCGCGCGGGTGGGCGGCTCGTCTTCCGCGTGGCCGACACCGGCATCGGCATGACGCCCGAACAGCAGGAAAAGCTGTTCCAGCGTTTCACCCAGGCCGACGTGTCCACCACCCGCCGCTTCGGCGGCACGGGGCTGGGGCTGGCGCTGACCAAGGCCTTCGCCGAGATGCTGGGCGGGTGCGTCGCCGTGGAAAGCGCCGAGGGGAAGGGCACGGTCTTCACCCTGACCCTGCCCGCCGACCTGCGCCATCCCGAAGGCTCGGACGCAGCACCCGCGGCACCCGAGGCGGCGGGCGGGCAGGTGCTGGTGATCGACGACGACCCGCATATGCGCGACCTGCTGGTGCGCTTCCTCGGCCGCGACGGGCTGGGGGTGGCCACCGCCGCGAACGGACAGGACGGGCTGGCGCTGGCGCGCAATATTTCACCCTCGGCCATCATCCTTGACGTGATGATGCCGCGGATGGATGGCTGGGCGGTGCTGTCGGCGCTGAAGGCCGACCCGGAACTGGCCGAGATCCCGGTCATCATGGTGTCGATGATCCGGGAAACCGGGCTGGCCTATTCGCTGGGGGCGGCCGACTACCTGACCAAGCCCGTGGACTGGCAGCGGCTGAAAGAGACGGTGGACCGCCACCGCCTGCCCTCGGCCCCGCCCGCGGGGCTGGCGCTGCTGGTCGAGGGCGACGCCCCCGCGCGCGAGGAGCTTGCCCGCCTGCTGGAAGGCGAGGGCTGGGAGGTGGCGCAGGCCGAGGCCGCAGGCACCGCCCGCGCCCGCATGGCGGAACGGCGGCCCGACCTGATCCTCGTCAACCTCGACCTGCCGCAGGTCGGGGGCTTCGCGCTGCTGGGCGAGTTGCGCCGCGACCCCGGCCTGCGGCGCGTCCCCGTCATTGCCCTGACCGAAGGGGGGCTGCCGCCCGAAGACCGCGCGGCCCTGCGCGATCAGGTGCGGCAGGTGATCCAGCCGGGCGAGGACAGCGTTGACGAGCTGCTGGACGAATTGAAGCGCATCGCCGGCGAGCGGGCGCAGGCACGGATGAAAGGACAGGGCTGATGGCCAAGCTGCTTCTGGTCGAGGACACGCCGGAGATCTGGGACTTCCTGTCCCGCCGCCTGGCCCGGCGCGGGCACGAGGTCGCGCTGGCCCATGACGGGCAGTCGGGGCTGGACGCCGCCCAAGCCGGGCCGCAGGTGATCCTGCTGGACATGAACCTGCCGGTGATGGACGGCTGGACGGTGGCGCGGCGGCTGAAGAACGACCCCGCGACGGCGGCCATCCCGATCATCGCCCTGACCGCGCACGCCTTGGCGGGCGACCGGGAAAAGGCGCTGGCGGCGGGCTGCGACGACTATCACCCCAAGCCCATCGACTTTTCCCGGCTGATGACCCAGATCGACGCCGCCCTGGGGGCCGCGGCATGAGGGTGGGCGAGATCATGGCGCGCCATGTCGAGTTCATCCCGGCCGACGCCCCCGTGTCCGAGGCCGCCGAGCTGATGGGCGAGCTTGAGGTGGGCGCCCTGCCCGTCGGCACGCCCGAGGACCTGCTGGGCGTGGTGACCGACCGCGACATCCTTTACCGCGTGGTCGCCCGCGGCCTCTCGGGCGCCGATCTGCCGGTGGCCGAGATCGCCACCCGTCCCGTGATCGGCTGCGGCGAGGAGGACAGCCTGCAGGACGCGATGAACCTGATGGCCGCCCATCACATCCGCCGCCTGGTGGTCCGGGACGCGGCCGGCAAGGTCATCGGCTGGCTGACGCTGGCCGACCTTGCCCGCCACCTGCTGGTCGAACGCGGCACCGTGCAGGCGGCGCTGCGCGAACTGACCGAAGGGCCGGAAGCCGGGGCCGCGCCGGCGCAGGGCTGAGGTCGCCGGAAAGGCAGGCAGCGCGGAGAGGCCCCCAACAGCCGCGGGTTTCGGGCTGACCACCGAACGCCTGCCAAGGCGCGGGATCAAGGCCCCCTGCCCCGTTCAGGCCCGGTAGCGGCGTTCGAGGCTGCGGGCGACCTCGGCGGCAAGCCCCAGCCGCCCGGCCAAGTAGTCCAGGAAGGCCCGGTTCACCCGGCCGCGGCGGTTGATCGCCAGCAGCGCCGCGGCATAGGCGTGGGTCGCCAGCCCCTCGGACTCGACACGGGCCAGCAGCGTGCCCAGGTTTTGCGGCTCGGCCAGGGCGGCCGCCAGCCGCGCCTCCTCGGGGGCACCCGCGCCGACCCGCCGCAGCACCTGGGGCAGCGCCTGCGCCTCGCGCGGATCGACCGCGCCGTCGGCCTGGGCGGCGGCGGCCATCACCTCGACCAGCAGCGCCCCCTGTCCGGGGTCCAGGGCGCGGAAGTTCAGCGTATGCGGCACCAGCACCTGCTGGCGGTTCGACAGCCAGCCGTCGAGCAGGCGGGTCGCCAGCGCCACCTCCAGCCGCGCCTCGGGGTCGAGGGCAGGACCGGGGGGCGGCGCAGATGCGGGCGGGTGACGCGCCGGTTCCTCCAGCGCCACGGCCTGGCCGTCGCGGTTGCGCGAGGCCCGGAAAAGCCATCCCATGATATCCACCGCCGAAGGCTCCCTTGCGTGATGCCCGGTGGAACCGGGCCCGAGGGCCGGCGGTTCCGCCCTGCCCTCGCGGAGTGACCCCGGAATTGACCCTCGACCAAGCGCTCGCCTTCGGCCTGATGGCCGTCACCATCGGCCTGTTCATCTGGGGGCGCCTGCCCTACGACCTTGTCGCCCTGCTGGCCCTGCTGGCCGGCGTCCTGATCGGGATCATCCCCGCGGCCGAGGCCTTTTCCGGCTTCGGCGACGACGTGGTGATCATCGTGGCGACCGCCTTGCTGGTGTCCGCCGCCGTGGCGCGGTCGGGGGCGGTGGAAACCGCGATGCGGCCCTTGCTGCGCAACCTCAAGGGCGCGCAGGCGCAGGTGACGGTGCTGGTCTCGGCGGTCACCGTGCTGTCGATGGTGACCAAGAACGTGGGCGCGCTGGCGATGATGATGCCGGTCGCGGCGCAATTGTCGCGGCGCACGGGGACGCCCCTGTCCTTCATGCTGATGCCCATGGCCTTCGGCTCGCTGATCGGGGGGATCGTGACGCTGGTGGGCACCTCGCCCAACATCCTGGTGTCCAAGGTGCGCGAGGACATCCTGGGCAAGCCCTTCGGCATGTTCGACTATACGCCCGTGGGCATCGTCATCGCCGTCCTCGGCGTGGTCTTCCTGTCCTTCGCCTATCGCCTGCTGCCCGACCGCCGCGCCGCCAGCCGGTCCATGGACGCGGCCTTCACGCTGGAGGAATACGCGACCGAGGCCCGCGTCCCCGAAGGCTCGCCCTTCGTCGGCCGCAGCGTCGCGGAACTCGAGGCGCTGGCCGAAGGGGGCCTGCGCGTGACCACCGTGATCCGCGAACGCTTCCGCCGCCATGCGCCCCGCCCGGGCGAGGCCCTGCAGGCCGAGGACGTGCTGCTGCTGAGCGGCGAGCCCGAGGACCTCGAGCGCGTCGTCGCCCGCGCCCGCCTGCGCCTGGCCGGCGAGGAGGTGGCCGAGGACGAGGCCGACGAGGGCGAGGCCGTGGTCGCCGAGGGCGTCGTCACCGCCGATTCCGCGCTGGTCGGCCGCACCCCGACCGAGGCGCAGCTTTTGCGCCGCCACGGCTTGCAGCTTCTGGCCGTCAGCCGCCGCGGCCAGCGCCTGGACCGCCGCCTGCGCCGTCTGCGGCTGGAGGTCGGGGACGTGCTGATCCTCAAGGCCGCGCCCGAGCGGCTGGCCCCCTCGCTGGGCGAGTTGCGGGTCCTGCCGCTGAGCCAGCGCGACGTGGCGCTTGGCAGCCGCAAGCGCAGCTGGCTTCCGATCCTGATCCTGGCCGCGGCGATGGTGCTGGTGGCCGCCCATGTCGTCCCCGTGGCCGTGGCATTCGCGGGCGCGGCGGCCCTGATGCTGCTTTTGCGCGTGATGACGATGGACGAGGCCTACGAGTCGATCGAATGGCCCGTGATCGTGCTGCTGGCCGCGCTGATCCCGGTCAGCAACGCCATCCAGGCGACCGGGGGGTCCGACCTGATCGCCGCGGGCCTGCAGCGCGTGGCCGGAGAGGTGCCGCCGCTGGCGGCCGTGGCGCTGATGATCGTGCTGGCGATGGCGGTGACGCCTTTCCTCAACAACGCCGCGACCGTTCTGGTGATGGCCCCCATCGCGGCGAGCCTTGCAGGGCGGCTTCAGCTGAACCCCGACCCCTTCCTGATGGCGGTGGCCCTGGGGGCGGCCTGCGACTTCCTGACCCCCATCGGGCACCAGTGCAACACGCTGGTCATGGGGCCGGGCGGCTATCGCTTCGGCGACTACTGGCGGCTCGGCCTGCCGCTGTCGATCCTGGTGGTGGTGGTCGGCACGCCCATGATCGCGCTGGTCTGGGGCCTGGGCGGCTGACGAGGGGCGAGCCGGGCCACCAGGAGCGTCCGGCAAGACCGCTGCCCATGGCCCGCCAACGCATGAGCGGCGGTTGTGCCAGGTAGTCTCATGAGGCCGTTCCACTTCATGAACGGCAGGACGGGCAAGGCGCTGCGAGGCACACGCCAACTCGGGAAGCCGCCATTTCATGCCCTGTCATCGCAGAGCCACATTCGGCCGCTAGGCGGATACCGGCTCCGGCCTTGTCACGGCCGGCCGGGATTCTCAGCAGATCGAGCCAGGAACGTC
>NZ_JAUNPC010000115.1 GCF_030536915.1 Paracoccus sp. (in: a-proteobacteria) | reverse complement strand
TGGTGTCCGACGAGGTGCCGGGGCTTGAGGAACTGTTCGGCGGCATGGTCCGCGTCTACCGTGATCCCGCCGGTTTGTCGGAGGCGGTGCAGTCGCTGCTGGGTGAGGGCCGCGCCAATCAGGCCGAACGCGATGCCTTCGCTCGGCAGGTCGGGCATGAGCATGGCTTCGGCGCCCGGGCGGCCGAGATCGAGCGTGTGATCCGGCATCTGCTGGACCGCGCCATGGCCGGCCCGTCAGAGAAGGCGGTGACCGGGGATTGAGCCTCAGTCTCGGGTCAGCAGCGCGGCCAGCGCCGCGATGTCGGGCTCGCCGTCCGGGAGGGGCACCACCGTGCCTTGGTGGCCGCGCGAAAGCGCCGCACGGACCGCTTCGGCCTGCGCGCCGACATCGAAGGCATGGACGGGCAGGCCGGTTGAGATCATCTCGTGGACGGCATAGGAAAACGTCTCGGGCCAGATTGAGGGAAACAGCCAGCGGTCGATGCCATGCGCCTTGATCAGATAGGGCAACTGATCCAGTTGGTAACTGCCGGTAATGACCGCAGGCGCGGCCAGTTCGTGCCCTGGTTCGAGATTACCGATCAGGACGAGCCGCCCACTGCCCGACCTCGCCAGTTCTGCCGAAAGCCGGGTCAATACGCGCGCGCCCTTGGGCACATTGATGTTGCCCAGAATCCCGATCGTGGGTGTGCCGGAAGCCTTGGGCGATATCCGTGGCAGGCCCACGGGCAGAGCATGCGGCCGGACTTCCATGCGGTCGCGCGCCTCGGGCCAAGCCGCGCCCACGATCTCGGCCGAACTGTTCGAGAAGGTCACTATCCGGTCTGCCCGCGCGATCACCTGGCCCCAGGCCTCGCGCCATGCGGAGAGGGGGATCTCGCTGCCGTCCTCGCGCACGAAGCGGTGGGCGGGGTCGCCGTCATCGGCGCCCGGAACGCCCGCGAAAACGGCGCGGCTGTCTAGGAGTGTGTAGGAGGGGCTGATCGGGTAGTAGTCGTTGAACGTGACCTCGAGTGTGCTGCCGGGTTGCGCCTTCAGTGCCAGCAGCAGCGCCGGAATGGCTAGCGGCCGGGGCGTGCCCACGGCGCAGGAATAGACGACGTTCAGGCCGCCGGCCTCGCCCAACATGGCCAGCGCGGCCCCGGCGTCCACAGCCAGCCCGACCGACTGACCCCGGCGTCCGTGCAGTTCGACCTTCCATGTGCCATCCTGCATCGCCCGCAGCACCAAGGCGTGGCCGGTCGTGTCCAGTTCGCGCCCGATGCGCTGGCCCAGGTAGGTCTCTGCTCCGCCGCCAAGCGCATGGCCGATGAAGACGGACAGCCGCGCGCCCGCCGCCCCGGCGCGGTGGCGGGCAAGTGTCAGGCCAAGCGCCAGCCGCTGGGTCCGGAGCGGGTCCGTAGCGATGAACTGTTGCACCTGCGCGTCGAAACCGGGATAGCGCGAGGTGATGATGCGCCCGTTCTCGGCGATGCGGCGCTGCTTGGCCTCGGAGCCGAAGGACTGCCCGCCTTGATGCTCGACGAAGACGCCGGTCGTCAGGACGCTGCGCCAGCCCAGATCCCAGGCGCGCTGGCACCAGTCCACCTCCTCGCCGTAGCCCATGCCAAAGGCGGCGTCGAAGGCGGGAAGCCGCCGCAGGGCCTCGATGTTCATCGCCATGCAGAAGCCGACGCCGGTCGGAACATCGGCGACCGCCCCGGGCCCGTCCAGGTCCGCCGCCGCGCGGTCGAGCAGGTCGCCCTCGCCGCCCTCAAGCGGCGAGGCGACGCAGATGTCGGGCACGTTCGCGATCTCGGCGTCGTTCGACATGGGCGTGACCGAGGCGACCTGCGCGCCGTTCCGCAGGGGGGCGAGCAGCCGTCCGGCCCAGCCCGGTCCCACGAAGGCGTCTGAGTTCAGCAGCACGACGTCATGCCCGCGCGCGATCGCCTGGGCCAGCCCGCGATTGGCAGAGCCCACGAAGCCAAGGTTCCGCGGATTGGTCAGCAGCGTCACCCTGTCCGGTCCCAGCCGGTTGCGCCATGCCGCAAGCAGGGGGCTGATGCGCGGGTCAGGCGAGGCGTCGTCGATAACCACCAGATGCCACGGCAGGTCGGTGTTCGCAGCCACCCGCCCGATCACCGGGTCAATCAGGTCATGCCCATCATAAACCGGCAGGACGATGGTGATCGGGGCGGGCGCCAGCGGGGGCCAGCCCTGCCCGTCCAGCAGGCCGGGGTTCAGACCCGGCGGCGGCGGGTCCGGATCGCGCAGCAGCGTGCCCAGCCGTCGCCGGGCCTCCTCGTCCCCTTGGACGATCCAGCGCAGCACGTCGGGGGCGGACCCGGCGACGGTTCGCAGATAGCGCAGGGCGGTCCCGGCCTCGGACAAGGCCCGGCCCAGCCCCGAGGGCTGATCCAGCACGGCGCGGACAGGCCCCGCTTCGTGTTCAAGCACAAGCACCAGCCTGCCGCGCGCGGGCACGGTGATGTCGAAGCCGAAGGCCGCATGGTCGCGCCTCAGCCGCCGCTGCACATCCGGTCGCTGCAGGTTCGGCCGCACCTGCCCCAGCCGGGCGCCGGAGGCATCCAGCACAAAGATGCGCCCCGCATCCGCCCACCCCTCGATCCGGGTGCGATGGCCCTGCACGACATGGCGCTCGACGACGCCGAGGATACGGCCGCAGCCGTCCGTCAGCCGCAGCCTGCGCCCTGTCCTGCCGCCGTGGCTGTTCCGGAACAGCGCGTAGCTGCGTCGGGCCTCGGTCAGCATCATCCGCGACCGCCCGTCCGCGCCAGTCCCGCCACGATCCGGTCGAAACCGGCCAGCGTCGGTTCCAGCGCGAAACGGTGCAGGGTGTCGCGGCGGATCCGGTCCCGGTCGGGGCCGCCCCGGCGCGCGGTCCCGATCGCAGCATCCAGCGCGGCATGCCAGCCGCCCTCGGGCACGATCGTCGCATGGTCCATGCCGGTCGCCGCCGCCGAATAGACCGGCAGGTCCGACGCCAGCACCGGCAGGCCAAGCGCCCCGTATTCAAGCAGCTTCAGGTCCGACTTGTGCAGGTTGAAGTCCCGCGCGGCAAGCGGCGCCAGGCCGAAATCGAACCGCCCGGCCTGCGGCTTGAGCCAGCCTGCGAAATCCGGGTAGTTGCGCGCCGGGTCGGGGATCTCGATGCGCTCGATCCAGCGGGGCAGCGGGGCGTCCTGCACGCCGATCACGGCAAGGCGGAAGTCGGGGTGCCGGGCGGCCGTGTCTGTCAGGGCGGGCAGGACCAGCGCCAGATCCTCGCCATGCGTGACGCTGCCCATGTAAAGAGCGCGCACCGTGCCATCGCGTTCGCGCCTGGGAACCGGCCCCCGCCACAGGCGCAGCGCCAGCCGGTTGGGCACCACCTCGACATCCGGGTTCATGTCCCGCACGCGCGCCGCCAGCGGCGCGGTCGAAACGGTCACGCATCCCGCAGCAGCCAGCAGGCGCGACAGCGTAGGCGCATAGGCGGCATAGCTTCCCTGCGGATCCTTGTCGGCGGGGAACGCCGACAGGTCGTCGTCAAGCTCATGCAGATGGCGCAGGCCGCGCGCCTGCAGGGCGGCCAGCAGCGGCCCGGCCAGATCGGGCGGCACGGCGTCGCGCTGGATGATGACGCCGTCCACTGCATCGTCCCGCAGGTTCGCCAGCAGCGTCGCGGCGGTCATCCGCACGTAGTTCAAGGGGCGCGCGGCCTGGTTGATCGTCCGTTCCCACAGACGCACATGGGTCGAGGAGTTGGCCGAGTCAAGCCGCCGCGACGCGGGGGCCACGACCGCGACCAGTGGCCGCTGGTCGCCGCGACCCAGCACCTGCCGGTAAAGCTCGCGGTAAGCCGCCGCCATGACCTGCACGCTGCGGCTCACGCCCCGGCCACCCTGCCAGTCGGCCAGCGCCGTCGCGACCCGGTCCTGCCCGGCGCTGTCGGCCGCGATCGCGCCGATCGCGCGGGCAAGTGCCGCGATGTCCTGATGCGGGACGACCCAGCCCGCGCCGCTGGCCCGCACCCTCCCCGCCACGGTCGGAAAGTCGAAGACCAGCGCCGGGACGCCCACCGACCACAGTTCGGTCAGCGTGTGGCAGTAGGTCTCGTCCCAGATCGAGAAGATCGCGCCGAAATGCGGCCGGATCGCGCGCACCCGGTCGGCGAACTCATCCCGGTGATAGCTGCCGTGCTGGATCAGCCGGGGGTGCGAGATGGCATCCGCGTCGGCAAGCCGGCCGAGGATGTGGAACTCGAACCGGCCGGACGTGTCCTGGGCCAGAAGGTCGGTGATCACGTCCCGGCCCTTGGGAATGCCGATGTTGCCGGGGACCAAGATGCGGATCGGCTTTCCCGGCTGCGGCCGTTCGGCCAGCCATTCCATCGCGGCAAAGCTGCGCCCGTGGGGGATGACGTGGAAGCGATCCGGGTCTAGGGCGGGCAGACCCGCCGCGATCAGCGTTCGGGCGCTGTCCGAGGTGGTGACGAAGGCGTCCGACACGGACAGCACCCGGTCGAAACGTTCGCGCCAGGGATGAACCCAGCGGTGCTTCAGAGGCGGCAGGCTGCCGTCGGGCCAAAGCTCGGGGCGGCAGTCGCCTTCCGTGGCGGTGCAGCGGCCGGCGCAGAAGACCTGCCGTTCGTCCAGCAGCTTGACCGTGGGGCACAGCGTGTAGAAGTCGTGAAACGAGGTCACGACCCTGCAGCCGCGCGCCTTCGCAAGCCCCGGCAGCGACAGCCCGTGCCAGGCGAGATGGCGGATATGGACGATGGCCGGGTCCAGAACATCCAGCCAGCCGGCGACGACCGTATCGTATTCGGCAGAGGCATGAGTGATCGGATCGACCGGCTCGGACAGTTCGTGGCGGCGAATCTCGGTGATGCGGCCCCGGTCCAGCCGTCCCAGCGTCAGGATCCGGCTGTCGCAGCGCAGAAGCCAGGGGTCCATCTCGTCCTGCAACTGCCGCATGAGGTCGAGGTTCGTCTGCGGCGTGCCGCCGGTCTGGGTCGAGACGACGAACAGCACCGCGGGCAGCCCGGTCCGGCGATCGCCGCAGTCGATCCGGGCCTGCGCCGCCCGAAACCGCGCCAGCAGGATATCCGGTCCTGTCGAAAAGACGCGGATGGCGCGGGTATATTCGGGATAGCGCGCCTCGATCACGGCGCGGCCGGCCTCCATCAGCGCGTGCTTGGTCTCACCGAAGCTCTTGGATCGGTCGTGGAAGACATAGGTCGTGTCGTCGATCAGGTTGACCCAGCCGGTGCGGGTCGCGCGCATGCAGAAGTCGTTTTCCTCGCCATAGCCGCGCGGAAAGGCTTGGGCGTCGAAGCCGCCGATCTCGTCCGTGCAGGCGCGGTTGACGAACATGCAAAAGCCGTTGCCTGTCGGCACAACCGGATAGACCCCCAAGGCACGCTGGCGGAAGGCCCGGGCGTAGGTGATCTCGTCGACGCCGGGCGGCAGCGGGTTGTTATTGCCAATCTTGGGCGCCGAGAAGGCGCCGGCGCGGTCCGACATCGCCGTGACCGTCGCCACGCGGGGGCGGGAAGATGCCGCGCGCAGCATCCCGCCCATCCAGCCCGGCGTCACCCGCGCATCGCTGTTCAGCAGGATGACATGCTTACGCCCGGTCTCCTCCAACCCCCGATTCACGGTGCGGGTGAAGCCAAGATTGTCCGCGTTGCGCAAGACCCGCGTGTTGGGGCGCAGGGCGGCCCGATCCAGCAGCCGTGCGATCGCCGGGTCGGGCGAGGCGTCATCGATCAGGACGATCTCGGCCGCAGGGGGCGTGAAGCGGGTCAGCCGGTCGATGCAGACCTCAAGATCGTCCGCGGCGTCGTAGATCGGCACGACCACGGCCACGTCCTCGGGGCGCAGCCTGGGGACGCCGCCATCCATCCGGCGGCGCGGCCGCTGCGCCGTGGTCACGCGGGCTTCGATCCGGCTGCCGTCGGGCATCTGAAGGCTGACGAGATGCTCGCCCGACTCAAGGTCGCCCAGTGGCAGGGCCAGCTTGACCCCCCCGCGGCCTTCGGCCAGCCCATGCCGCTGCAGGTCGGTTCGTGGGCCGTCGTTGCGGACTTGGGCGAGAGGCACGCCGTCGACCAGAACCCGCAGGTCGAAGACGCGCCCAGGTCGTGCCCTGTCCACGGCCCAGCCCCTGACTTGGTTGCCGCTCACGGCCTCGATCTTGGCTTTGTAGAGGCTAGGCGACCTGATGCCATCCGCCTGCGGCTTCATGGGCGCATGCACGGAAGATGCAGGTTTGGCGCCCATGGTGCCTGTCGGCGGATGGCAGGACAGCAACAGCTCGTCCGTTCCAGAGAGCCGCACCTCGATCAGCGCCTCTATCCGTTCGCCCCCGCTGTCGGGCGGCCGGCACGAGAACCCGTATCGCCCGGTTCCGTGGCCTGACACCTGAACGTCGGCCCGGTGGATATCGGCGGAAAGCCCCTGCGCGACCAACACCGGACCCGCGAAGATATCCACCACTAACGGCGCGTCGTTCCCGCGCCGCTTGACCCAGCCCTCGATCACGTCGGGCGAGACGACATCGATGCTGCCGATCACGCCTCGCCGGCGGTTGCGCAGACGGCTAACAAGATCCAGAGTGCGTTGGCGCGCGGCATTGATCTGACGCGTCAGCACGCCTTCAGCAGTGGCCAGCATCGTTCGGCTTTCTTTCATGCGCAACAAGGCCTGCTCTTTGAGGTTGCCGCGGCTTTAGCCCAATCCGCATAAGGCGTCGAGGCTGAGGGAATGGCGAACAGGCGAGGCTGCCTCTCGAGATGCAGCCACGATCAGTCACCCCTGCATGCTCAAGAAACTGGATCATACGCCAAGGCAGGCGACGGACGCTGGATCAACTTCTGAAACCAAGCCGCTCCACGCTGTCTTGGCAGACAGCTGAACTGGCCCCCGCTTTGCTCAGATATCTGGGCAAAGTCATGGAGGCATAGGCATATGCCTGAGCACGTGCTTATGTCCTGGATGCTGTTGAAAAACTCGAGCTTGAGCCCTGGCTGACCCCGTGATTCCCTTCGTCTGAGCGGCGTAGGAGGGCGGGCGATGATGGGACGTCAGGTTGAGGCGGCGTGGTCTGCCCCCTGAAAAGTGGTCCTCCCTGAAGTAGGCTTTTGAGCCAGATGG
>NZ_JAUNPC010000009.1:36363-50025 GCF_030536915.1 Paracoccus sp. (in: a-proteobacteria) | reverse complement strand
TCTCTCCTCGCTCCTCGGCATCATGCCGAGGTCGCGCGGACGATCCACTCAACGCTCCTGTTCAGATTTCCCGAGCCGGCTTTTTGTTCGCTGGCCGAAGTGACCCGAGACACCATCGAAGCGGGCAGAAAGGACCTTGCACAACGCGCTGTCGACCGGCTCGACAGGATCGAAAACAGAACAGAAACTGTCAAACCCGCACAGGCGGTTTGACAAAGTGCCCTGTAAGCAACTGAAAAAATTAGATATTTTTACGAAAGTGGCGGAGAGGGTGGGATTCGAACCCACGGAACCCGTGAAGGCTCAACGGTTTTCGAGACCGCCCCGTTCGACCACTCCGGCACCTCTCCGCGCTTTGGTGTGGTGAGGGCGGCATTTAGACGGGCAGGGGTTGAAGCGCAAGGGCTTTCGCGGAAAAATCCACGCCTCGGGCCAAGCGGCCGCGTCAGGGAACCAGCAGCGATGATCCGACCCGCATCCTTCGGCCTGTCCGGCCTTGTCCTGGCCGCCTGCCTCGGCATCGCCGCGCCGCCGCCTGTCCTGGCGCAGCCGCGGCCAGGGGTCGAACTCGGCCCGCCCCCCGCCTTCCAGCCGGTGAACGCGGCGCGGATCTCGGCGGCGATGCAGGTGGACCTGCTGGCCGATGTGCTGGCGACGGAAATCGCGGGTGCGGGCGACCCCTTCAAGCCGGACACGGGGCCGGGGTCCGGCGCGGACGAGGGCTGGGTGGCCATCGTGAACCGCATCGCGCCACCCTCTCGCATCAGGAACCGCATGCGTGAAGGCATCGCCCAAGGCGTCGCGGAACTGCGGGACCCGGCCGAGCGTGCCGCAGTGGCCGCGGCGCTGGGTTTCTGGGAAAGCGGCTTCGGCCGCCGCGTCATCCTGCTGGAAATCGGCGCGCGGCGGGCGATCTCTGCGCCTGACATCGAGGCAACCGCGCGGGATGCCTTTGCCGCCGCCGCGGCCCGCAACCATCCGCGTGCCGCCCAGGTCCGCGCCCTGATCGAGGCCGCCGATCTGGTCGAACCCGCCGTCGCGGCCTCGCTGAACATCGCCTTCGCGACCCTGCGCGGCGCGCAGGAGGCCGCGGGCGCCGTCGATCCCTCGATCATCGAGGATGCGTGGGCGCAGGAGCCCGAGATCCGCGCCGACCAGACCGGCTGGATCGAGGCGCTGGTCTTCATGGCCAGCGCGCCCCTGTCGGATGCCGAGATGGCGGTGCTGATCCGCGCGGCGGGATCGCCCGGCAACCGCCGCCTCGGGATCATCCTCAACGAGGCGGCAAGCGCCACCTTTGCCGAGATCGCGCGCGACCTGGGCCGCGCCTCGGGCCTGCGCCAGATGGGCGAGCGGCTGTGAGCGGACGGGTGCTTCTGATGGGGCCGCTGGCCGATCCGCGGATGATGGCGGCGCTGGGTCTGGCGCCTGATGGCGCGCCTGTGATGCTGCCGGGCAGGCTGACGGGCGGAGGACGCGCGGGCATCGCGCCGGATGGCTGGCCGGGCTGGGAAAGGGCGGCCGAGGGCCATATCTCTGCACAGCCTGTCCGGCCGACGCCGCAGCTTGTCCGCTATGCCGAGATCATGGACCTGCAGGCGATCGACGCGCCCGAGGGCATGGTGGTCGGCGCGGCTGCAGGGGTCCGGGCGGATGACGGCACCTTTCGCGCGGAACTTGCCGCGCAGGTCGCAGCCGATCTGCTGGCGCGGGACCCCGCCCAGCCGGCTGCGGAAATCAGGGCGCGGTTGCCGATGATCGCCTTGTGGGCCGACTCGCGCCTGCGGGCGGCGGCCGAGCGGGGATCTGCGCTGCCCCCCGGTCCCAAGGGCGAGGACCGACTGCGGATCGAATCCCGCAGCGAACCTTATGGCAGGTATTTCTCGGTCGAATCGCTGCGGCTGACGCATCGGCTGCATCGCGGCGGCTGGTCCGATCCGCTGGAACGCGCCGTGTTCGTGTCGGGCGATGCGGTGGTCGTGCTGCCATGGGACCCCATGCGCGACCGCGTGCTGGTGGTGGACCAGTTCCGGGCCGGTCCGGCGGCGCGCGGCGACGGCCAGCCCTGGATCTATGAACCCGTCGCGGGCCGCATCGATGCCGGTGAGACGCCCGAATCCACCGCGCTGCGCGAAGCCGTGGAAGAGGCCGGGCTGACGCTGGAAAGGCTGATCCCGGCGCCTGCCTTCTACCCCTCGCCGGGCGTCGCGGCCGAGTTCATCTATGGCTTCATCGGCATCGCCGACCTGCCGGATGGCGCGGCCACCGTCTCGGGCCTGCCGTCGGAAGGCGAGGACATCCGCGGCCATGTGATCGCCCGCGACGCGTTCATGCGGATGGCGATGGACAGGCGCATCGTCAGCGGCCCGCTGATGATCCTTGCGCTGTGGCTCGACAAGCGGGCGGAGGGGTTGAGGCAGGGGCTCGCGCCCGGCTGAACCCTGCGCGAGCCGGGTTGCCCGCCCCGGTCGCTGCTGGTTTAACGGGCGCGACAAGGAAAGGCCCCGTTCATGCGCAACTATCCCGACCTGGCCGCCGCGATCGGCCATACCCCCCTGATCCGCCTGAACCGCGCATCAGAGGAAACCGGATGCGAGATCTGGGGCAAGGCCGAGTTCATGAACCCCGGCCAGTCGGTCAAGGACCGCGCGGCGCTGTACATCATCCAGGACGCCGTGGCGCGGGGCGAGCTGCGCCCCGGCGGCACGGTGGTGGAAGGGACGGCGGGCAACACCGGCATCGGGCTGGCACTGGTCGGCGCGTCGATGGGCTTCAGGTCGGTGATCGTGATTCCCGAAACGCAGAGCCAGGAAAAGAAGGACATGCTGCGGCTGGCCGGGGCCGAACTGGTCGAGGTTCCGGCGGTGCCCTACAAGGACCCCAACAACTACGTCCGCTATTCGGGCCGGCTGGCCGAGGCGCTGGCCAAGACGCTGCCGGGCGGGGCGGTCTGGGCCAACCAGTTCGACAACACCGCGAACCGCCAGGCGCATCTGGAAACCACCGCACCTGAAATCTGGGAACAGACGCAAGGGAGGGTGGACGGCTTCATCTGCTCGGTCGGCTCGGGCGGGACGCTGGCGGGGGTGGCGATGGCGCTGCAGCCCAAGGGGGTGAAGATCGGCCTGGCGGACCCTGAAGGCTCGGCTCTTTATTCCTGGTATACCGATGGCGAGCTGAGCGCGCCCGGCAACTCGATCACCGAAGGCATCGGGCAGGGGCGGATCACCGCCAACCTCGAAGGCATCACCACCGACTTCAACTGCCGCGTCCCGGATACCGAGGCGCTTCCGGTGCTTTACGACCTGCTGGAGCATGAGGGCCTGTGCCTTGGCGGCTCATCGGGGATCAACGTCGCGGGCGCGATCCGCATGGCGCGCGAGATGGGACCGGGCAAGACCATCGTCACCATCCTCTGCGACGTGGGCACGCGCTACCAGACCAAGCTGTGGAACCCGGTGTTCCTGCGCGGCAAGGGCCTGCCGGTGCCGCACTGGCTGGAACGCGGCCTGTCCGACCTGCCGGACGTGACCGAGGTTTGACCGCGATGCGTGACGGTTTCTGTCCCGCCGCGTCCCGGCGGCTGGCGGCGTTTGCGGCAATGCTGGCAGCCGTGCTGTGGCTGGCGCTTGCCGCCGCCGCCATGGCGCAGGGGGCCGAGGAGCCCGACTATGCCGCCTGGGACCGTCTGGCGAACCGCAGCGAGCAGCTTGTCGAGACGCCCGAGGGCACGGCCGACGACCTTGCCACCCTGCGGGCCGAGGTCGTCGGCTGGCGCGACCGCTTTTCTCAGGCGCAGTCGATCAACGCGCCCCGCATCGCCACCCTGCGCGAACAGATCGCCGCCCTCGGCCCCGCGCCCGCCGAGGGCGAGACCGAGGCCGAGGACATCGCCGCCCGCCGGCGCGAGTTGAGCGCGCAGCTTTCCGAACTGCAGGCGCCCGGCCAGCGCGCGCTGGAAGCCTACAGCCGCGCCGACAGTCTTGTCCGCGCCATCGACGAGGAAGCGCGGACGCGGCAGACCAACGCGCTGCTGCGGCTCAGCCCCTCGCCGCTGCTGCCGGGAAGCTGGGCTGCGGCGGCGAACGAGGGGATGCAGGTCGTCCGCGGCATCGTGCAGGACGTGCGCGACCGCACCTATGGCGCCGCCGGCGAGGCGGTGGTCCGGCGGTTGCCGCTGGTCGGCCTTTACCTGCTGGCGGCGCTGGGGCTGCTGATCTTCGGGCGGCGCTGGGTGGACAGGCTGCCCTTGCGGCTGTCGTCGCGGGCCAGCGACTATGCCCGCGACGCGGTGGTCTTTGTCGTCTCGCTAGGGCAGATCGCGATCCCCACGATCGGCGCCTATCTGCTGATCCGCGCCGTGGACACGACGGGCCTTGTCGGCCCCTGGGGGCGGCCGATCCTGACGGCGCTGCCCACGGCCGCGCTGATCGTCTTCGCCGGGCGCTGGCTGGGACGGCAGTTCTTCCCGCTGAGGACCGACCCGCCGATCTGCTATCCGGTCGAAAAACGCCAGCAGGCGCGGGTCCTGACCACGCTGCTGGCCATCGCCGCGGGGCTGCACCATGTCGTCGCGCAGGCGCTGCTGCCGCTGTCGGGACTGAGATCCGGCACCGCGAGCCGCCGCGTCCCGATGGAGTTCACCGAGGCCGCCGCCGCCGTCTGGCATCTGCCCATCCTTCTTCTCGGGGCGCTGACGCTTTACCGGCTGTGCCACATCCTGCACCGCGCGAACGCTTATACGGCGCCGGGAACGCCCGGCTACCGCAACCGGATCATCGCCATCCTCGGCAATCTGGCGCGGCTTGCTGCCGTCGTGGCGCCCTTGGCGCTGCTGGGCGGCCTTGTCACCATGGCCAATGCGCTTCTGTGGCCGATGGCGATGACGGTCGGGCTGGTCACGCTGGTGATCCTGCTGCAGGACTTCGCGACCGACCTCTGGGTTCTCGTCCGCCGCAACCGCGACGGCTCGCGCAACGACCTGACGCCGGTGTTGATCGGCTACGGGCTGGTGCTGCTCTCGCTTCCGCTGCTGGCGCTGATCTGGGGCGCGCGCAGCACCGAGCTGGCCGAGTTCTGGACCCAGTTGCGGCAAGGCATTTCGCTGGGCGGGGTGCGGCTGTCGCCGGGCGCGATCCTCACCTTCATCCTCGTCTTCGGCCTGGGCTACATGCTGACCGGGGTCGTGCAGGGCCTGGTCCGCACCTCGATCCTGCCGCGCACGCGGCTGGACGAGGGCGCGAAGAACGCGGCCGTGTCGGGACTGGGCTATGTGGGGATCGTGCTGGCCGCCCTGATCGCGATCAGCGCCGCCGGCATCGACATGTCCAGCTTCGCCATCGTCGCCGGTGCCCTGTCCGTCGGCATCGGCTTCGGCCTGCAGAACATCGTGTCGAACTTCGTTTCGGGCATCATCCTGCTTGTCGAACGCCCCGTGGCGGTGGGCGACTGGATCCAGGTCGGCGCCTCGCAGGGCTATGTGCGGCGGATCTCGGTCCGCTCGACCCGCATCCAGACCTTCGACCGCACCGACATCGTGGTGCCGAACTCGGACCTCATCTCGAAGGAGGTCACGAACTGGACGCGCGGCAACCTGCAGGGCCGCATCATCGTGGCGGTGAACGTGGCCTATGGGGCCGACACCCGCCAGGTGTCGAAGATCCTGATGGAGATTGCCGAGGACCAGCCGACCGTCCTGATCAACCCCGCGCCCTCGGTCCTGTTCACGGGCTTCGCCAACGAGGGCATGACCTTCGAGATCCGGGCCATCATCTCGGACATCAACCAGGGCTTGGGCGTTTCCACCGAGATCCGCCACCAGATCGTCGAACGCTTCCGTGCCAAAGGCATCGCCATCCCCTTCACCGTGCGCGACTTCTACAACGAGGAAGGCACAGTCCTGTCCCAGGCCGTCGCCATCACGGGCAAGAGTCCCGACGCCACCGAGGAGCCTGCGGACGAGCAGGGCCTGCTGAGAGCCGCCGCGATCAGCCACCCGGACCGGCTGGACGCCGGCGGCAACGCCTAGGGTCTTGATCCCCGCATCGCGGGCGACAGCGACGGGCCGGATCAGCGATAAGCCCGAGGGACTGGCCTCGGGGCCGGATCAACCGCCAGCGGGGGCGATCCAGCCGTGAACGGGACCGCTGCTTTTTCGCCCGGTCGCTGCAGGCAAACGACCACAAAAGGAAACGCCGCGCTTTCACCAAGCGCGGCGTTATCTGTCGGGAGAGGACTCAGGCTTCGGCTTCGGTCTCGATCTCAGGCCCGCCGTTCTCGTCGCCCTGATCGGCGACGCGGGCAACGGTCACGACTTCCTCGCCCTCGGCCGCATTCAGGACCCGGACTCCACCGGCAGAGCGCGACCGGAAGCTGATCCCCTCGACCGGCACCCGGATCGACTGCCCGGTCGAGGTTGCCAGCATGATCTGGTCGTCCAGTTCCACCGGGAAGCTTGCGACCAGCGGCCCGCCGCGCATGGCCCGGTCCATCGCCATTACGCCTTGGCCGCCGCGCCCGCGCACCGGATAGTCATGCGCCGAGGACAGCTTGCCGAAACCGCGCGCGGTCACGGTCAGGATCAGGTCCTCATGTGCGCTCATCTCGGCATAGCGTTCCGAGGACAGCGCGGCCTCGGCCACGTTCTCGTCCTCGTCCGGCTCGGCCCCGTCGTCCAGCGCCCCTTCGACGGCGCGGCGCATCTTGATATAGGCCGCGCGTTCCTCGGGCGTGGCCTCGAAGTGGCGGATGATCGACATCGACACGACCCGGTCGCCCTTGGCCAGACGGATGCCACGCACGCCGGTCGAATCGCGGCCCTTGAAGATGCGGACATCCGTGGTCGGGAAGCGGATCGCCCGGCCCATGGCCGTGACCAGCATCACGTCGTCGTCCTCGTCCGCGATGCGCACGTTCACGAGGCTGACGCCCTCGGGCAGCTTCATCGCGATCTTGCCATTGCGCATGATGTTGGTGAAATCCGACAGCGCGTTCCTGCGCACGTCGCCATCCGAGGTGGCGAAGATCACCTGCAGGGCGTCCCATTCGTCCTCGGGCACGTCCACCGGCATCAGGGCGGCGATCGAGGTGCCGCCGTCGATCGGCAGGATGTTGACCAGCGCCTTGCCCCGCGCCGTCCGCCCGCCCAGCGGCAGCCGCCAGGTCTTCAGCCGATAGACCATGCCCTCGGTGGTGAAGAACAGCAGTTCCGTATGCGTGTTCGCCACGAACAGCGTCGTGACGACGTCATCCTCTTTCGTCGCCATCGAGGACAGGCCCTTGCCGCCCCGCCGCTGGCTGCGGAACTCGCTCAGCGCCGTGCGCTTGACGTAGCCGCCCGAGGTGATGGTGACGACCATGTCCTCGCGCTCGATCAGGTCCTCGTCGTCCAGGTCGCCCGCCCATTCGACGATCTCGGTCCGGCGGGGGACCGCGAACAACTCCTTCACCTCGCGCAACTCGTCGCCGATGATGTCAAGGACGCGCTGGCGGCTGGCGAGGATCGCCAGATAGTCGCGGATCGCATCGGCCAAGGACTGCAACTCGTTCGTGACCTCCTGCACCCCAAGCTGGGTCAGGCGCTGCAAACGCAGGTCGAGGATCGCGCGGGCCTGGGTGTCGGACAGGTTGTAGGTGCCGTCCTCGTTCACCGGATGCAGCGGATCGTCGATCAGCCTGAGGTATTCGAGGATTCCCTGCGCGGGCCAGCGCCGTTCCATCAGCCGGTCGCGCGCCTCGGCGGCATCGCGCGAGGCGCGGATGGTCGCCACGACCTCGTCCACGTTCGACACGGCGACGGCAAGGCCGCAGAGGATATGGCTGCGTTCCCGCGCCTTCCGCAGTTCAAAGGCGGTGCGGCGGGCGACGACCTCCTCGCGGAAGGCGATGAAGTAGGTCAGAAAGTCGCGCAGGGTCAGTTGTTCCGGCCGCCCGCCGTTCAGCGCCAGCATGTTGGCGCCGAAGGTGGACTGCATCGGGGTAAAGCGGAAAAGCTGGTTCAGCACGACCTCGGCGGTCGCGTCGCGCTTGAGTTCGATGACCACACGCACGCCCTGGCGGTCGGATTCGTCCTGGACATGGGCGATGCCCTCGACCTTCTTTTCCTTGGCCAGATCGGCGATGCGCTCGATCAGCGTGGACTTGTTCACCTGATAGGGCACGTCGTCGAGGATGATCGCCTCGCGCCCCGCCCGCACGGTTTCGATCCGGGTGCGGGCCCGCAGGATGATGGACCCTCGCCCTTCCAGATAGGCCTTGCGGATGCCTGACCGGCCCAGGATCACGCCGCCGGTGGGAAAGTCGGGACCGGGCACGATCTCCATCAGCCGCTCGGTCGGCAGGTCGGGGTTCTCGATCAGCGCAAGCGTGGCGTCGATGACTTCGCCCAGGTTGTGGGGCGGGATGTTGGTCGCCATGCCGACGGCGATGCCGCCCGCGCCGTTGACCAGCATGTTGGGGAAGCGCGCGGGCAGGACGGTGGGTTCCCGGTCCTTGCCGTCGTAGTTGTCCTGGAAATCGACGGTTTCCTTGTCGATGTCCATCAGCAGCCAGTTGGCGGCCTTGGCCAGACGCGCCTCGGTATAACGCATCGCCGCCGGCGGGTCGCCGTCCATCGAGCCGAAGTTGCCCTGACCATCCAGCAGTGGCAGGGACATGGAAAAATCCTGCGCCATCCGCACCAGCGCGTCATAGATCGAGGCGTCGCCATGCGGATGGTATTTCCCCATCACGTCGCCCACAGGTCGGGCGGACTTGCGATAGGCCTTGTCGAAGGTGTTGTTCGTCTCGTCCATCGCAAACAGGATGCGGCGATGGACGGGCTTCAGACCGTCGCGCAGGTCCGGAATCGCACGGCTGACGATGACCGACATGGCGTAATCGAGATAGGCCGTCCGCATCTCGGTCGCGATGTCGATGGTCGGCCCGTCATGGGCCATCACGGCGCGCTCGGGTGCCTCGGTGCCTTCGGAATCGCCGTCCGTCGGCAGGTCGTCTTCGGGGGTGTCGGCCAAGGGGTTTGCCTCAATGTCTCGTTGCTGGTGGATGTAACATCCACCGCCCCTTGGTTCAACGCTTCAGCCCCTCGAAACGGCGGTATTTCAGCGGTTTGAGCGGCGAAGCGCCATCGCCCAGACCACCACCAGCGCGCCTGACAGGATGGCGTTCCAGGCGGCCATGGTCAGGCCCAGGAAATGCCAGCTCGGCTCGTCGCAGCGGACCACCGGCGCGCCTTGGATGCGGGCCAGAAGCTCCTGCGGGGTGACAGCGGACAGATCGCCGAGTCCTCCCGAGCAGGCGGACGGACCCGCCCACCATGCCTGTTCCACGCCGACGTGGTGGATGGCGAAAGCGGTCGCCAGCACCGCCGCGACCAGCCCGAGGACGCCCCAGATCCGCCGGAACCCGGTCGCGGCGATGGCTACGGCAATCACGGCCGCCGCAAGATGCGGCCAGCGCTGCAGGATGCACAACTCGCAGGGGGCGTAGCCGATGCTCTGGAAGAACAGGGCGGCGGCCAGCAGAGCGGCCGAGCCACCCCCGGCCAGCAGGGCGAGGTTGCGGGGGGAAGGGCGCATCATCCGGCGAGCCCCCCTCAATGCGGCCGCCAGGTGATGACGCGGTAGAGATAGACCAGCACGACCGTCACCACGACCACCTTGGACAGAGGGTCGATAAAATCGGCGACGCGGTGGTAGTTCGCCTCAAGCGCCATCCCAGCGGCGGTCAGCACCAGCGTCCACAGAAGGCTGCCGGCAACCGTGAAGGCGAGGAAGCGGCCGAAGGGCATCCGCGCCACGCCAGCCGGGACGGAAATCAGCGTGCGGACCGCCGGGATCATCCGCCCGATCAGGACCGCTGCGCCGCCGTGGCGGTCGAACCACGCCTGCGCCCGCTCGATGTCCGAAGGGGCCAGCGTCAGCAGGCGGCCGTAGCGGGCCGACCAGCGTTTCAGCCGCGGCGCGCCGATCCACAACCCGATGAAATACCAGAAGCTCGTGCCCAGCACTGAGCCCAGCGTGCCGATCAGCACCGTCGGCCAGAAGGAGAGCGTGCCCGCGGCTGCCAGATAGCCCGCCAAGGGCATGATGACCTCGGACGGGATCGGCGGAAACAGGTTCTCGGCCAGCATGAGGAAGAAGATGCCGGGATAGCCCCAGCCCTCGATCACCGACAGAACCCACTCGAACATCCGACCCTCGCGTCATTGGCCACGGTTCAGACGTCCGTAACGGGGTTTCCTTTCCAAGTCTTGCACGGTGCGTCAAGCCTGCGTAACCCTTGGATCAACAAGCCTTGAGGACGCGCGACATGGAATGGAGAGGCCGCCGCGGCAGCGGCAACATCGAGGACCGGCGCGGCATGGGCACCGCCAGCGCAGGCGGCCTGGGCCTGATCGGCACGCTTGTGGTGCTGGCGGTCGGCCTGTTCTTCGGGGTGGACATCTCTCCGCTCGTTGGCGGGATGCAGGGCGAGCCAAGCGCGGGGATCGAGCGCGAACTGACCGCCGAGGAACGCGAGATCGGGCAGTTCGTGTCGGTCGTGCTGGCCGATACCGAAGAAATCTGGGGCGATGTCCTGCCCGGCCAGACCGGGCTGGCCTATCGCGAACCCAGGCTGGTGATGTTCTCGGGCGCGGTGCAATCGGCCTGCGGCGGCGCGTCCTCGGCAATGGGGCCGTTCTACTGCCCCGGCGACCAGCGGGTCTATCTGGACACCGATTTTTTCCGGGTCATGCAGCGGAACATGGGGGCGGGCGGGGACTTCGCCTATGCCTATGTGATCGCGCATGAGATCGGCCACCACGTCCAGAACCTGATCGGCGTGCTGCCGCGCGTGAACAGCCTGCGCGCGCAGGTGGGGCAGGCGGATGCGAACCGGCTGTCGGTGCTGACCGAACTGCAGGCCGACTGCTTTGCGGGCATCTGGGCGCGCCACGCCGGCGAGCGTTTCGGCAGCATCCAGCGCGGCGACATCGACGAGGCGGTGAACGCCGCCCGCGCGGTGGGTGACGACATCCTGATGGAAAAGGCGGGGCGCGCGCCCATGCCCGACAGCTTCACCCACGGCTCGGCGGCCGAGCGCAGCGGGTGGCTGATCCGGGGCATGGAATCGGGCGAGATGGCCGATTGCAACACCTTCGCCGAGGCCGGGCTTTGACAAGACGCCTCGTGGCGGGAACCACAGGCATGATCCGCAAGGACAGGCCGTAATGCCCGCCTTCTGAAACGTTCTGGCAGGATGGCCATGGCGCTGCGGTCCCTCTGGCGCCGGTGGCTCATCCTTGTCCGCAGGCTTCAGCGGACAAGTCGAGGCCACTGGCCTGCGTCCTTGCCTTCGGACTGCTCTGCCCTGCAGGATTCAGACCGTATCCAGATACAGTTCGATCGTCTCTGCATCCGACAGTTCGGCCATGTAGTGCAGCTCCTGCCGCTTGGTCATCAGCAGGTTGTCGATCAGGTGCTGCGAGAAAATGCGCTTGATGTCCGGGCAGTTTCCGAAGCAGTCGATGGCCGCGGCCCATGACCCCGGCAACTGCTCAAGGTCGTGGTCATAGGCGTTGCCGGTGATCGGGGGCGGACAGTCCAGCCGGTCCTCGATCCCGTTCAGCGCGGCCCCGAGGATGGCCGCCACGGTCAGATAGGGATTCACGTCGCCGCCAGGCGTCCGATGCTCGATCCGCCGCGCCTTGGGGTGAGAGGAAGGGATGCGGATGGCCGAGGTCCGGTTTTCATAAGCCCAGCCGATCCCCGTGGGCGCATGGGCGTTCGGCACCAGCCGGTCGTAGCTGTTCTCATGCGGGGCGAACAGCAGCGTGGACCCCGGCATCGCCCGCAGGCAGCCGGCGACGGCATGGCGCAGCTTTTCGGACCCGCCCTCGCTCCCGTCGTCGAAGATGTTGTTCCCTTCGGCATCGAGGATCGAGAAATGCATGTGCATCCCGTTGCCGTTGAAAAGCTCATAGGGCTTGGCCATGAAGGAACCGGCAAAGCCGAAGCGGCGGGCAATGCCCTTGACCAGCATCTTGAACAGCCAGGCATCATCCGCCGCCTTCAAGGGATCGGGCTGGTGCATCAGGTTGATCTCGAACTGCCCCGGCGCGGCCTCGGAAATCGCGGTGTCGGCGGGAATGTCCATCGCCTCGCAACTGTCGTAAAGCTGGGTGAAGAAGCGGTCGAAGGCGTCAAGCGCACGCAGGCTCAGCGTTTCCGCCCCTGTCCGCCGCTTGCCGGAACGGGGCGAGGGGGGCACCTGCAATTCCCCGAACTTGCTGTCGTCGATCAGGAAGAACTCAAGCTCGGTCGCCACGACGGGCGTCAGCCCGGCGGCCTTGTAGCGGTCCACGACGCGGGCCAGCGCCTGTCGCGGGCAGCCGTCATAGGGGCGCCCGTCGGGATGGAACATCCACAGCGGCAGCAGCCCCGTAGGCGCGTCCAGCCAGGGCATCGGCATGAAGCCGCGCTCGGTCGGCATCAGCAGCCCGTCCGGGTCGCCCGCCTGCCAGACAAGGGGGCTGTCCTCGACGTCCTCGCCCCAGATGTCCATGTTCAGGACGGAAAAGGGGAACTTGGTCCCTTCCATCATCAGCTTGTCGGCGAAGCGCGCGGGCACGCGCTTGCCGCGCGCAACGCCGTTAAGGTCGGAAGCCGCCACGCGGATCGTCTTGACCTCCGGGTGATCCCTCAGCCAGTCCATGATGTCACCTGAAAAGATTGGGCCGATAGCGCAGCCGCTTGGCCGTGCCCGGCAGATGGCGGTTCAGCCGCCGGTTGACGACCCCGAACAGCCCGATCAGGCACAGGGTCAGGAGGATGAAATAGCCCGCCACGATGGGATAGGCCACAAAGGGGTTGAAGGTCTTGTCGGCGAAATAGCTGGCGTAATACAGGCTGTCGCCCTTCTGCTGGATCGCCGGGAAGGCCGAGAAGAAGACCAGCGTCGTTGCATGGAACAGGAAGATCGCCTCGTTGGTATAGGACGGCCAGGCAAGCCGCATCATGGTGGGCCAGACGATGCGGCGGAACCGCGTCCAGCCGGTCAGGCCATAGGCGTCGGCGGCCTCGAGGTCGCCCTTGGGGACGTTGCGCAGGGCGCCGTAGAAGATCTGGGCCGAATAGGCGGCGGTGTTCAGCGTCAGGACGATCAAGGCGCCTGCCCAGGCGCGGGTCAGCCAGCCGGTCGGCAACGTCAGGCCGAGGAAGGACAGCCCGTCGCGCGGCAGCAGCACCAGCGCCGAATAGGCCAGGAAGAACTGGATGAAGAGGGGGCTTCCCCGGAAGACGAAGATGAAGGCCTCGGCCGGGCGGCGGACCCATGGATTGCGGCTGGCCTTGGCCAATGCCAGCGCATTCGCCAGCACGAAGCCGAAGCTGAGCGACAGGATGGCGAAATACAGGTTCCAGATCAGCCCCGAGCCGATCAGCGTAAACTGATGGCAAAGGGTAAAGTCGCTGCGCGGCAGCAGCCGTTCCCCGATCCCGATGGACCGCAGCCCGTAGTCGGCGATGGTCTGCAGGCACTGGTTCATGCGGGGGCCTTCCGCATCGCCTCGCCCGCCATGGTGGCCTGCCCCCGCGACAGCCGCGACGCCAGCCGGTCGATCAGGCGCTGGGACAACCAGGTCATGCCGAGATAGAAGACCAGCAGCGCCAGGAAATACCACAC
>NZ_JAUNPC010000009.1:0-36263 GCF_030536915.1 Paracoccus sp. (in: a-proteobacteria) | reverse complement strand
GCCTGCGGCACGGCCTTCATGGCGCCGTAAAGCACGTTGGCCGCAAAGGCGCCGAAGACGAAGGCGAAGGCCGCGACCGCCAGCGCGATGCCGTAAAGGTCATGCACCCATTCGGCGCTGGTGGACAGCGGCATCTTGGCGGCGGCGCAGACCACGAACTCGTTGCCCTGCCTGACCGGCACCGAAGGGTCGCAGAGGAACCGCGAGCGCAGCCACTCGATCCCCTGGTCCAGCGCGATGGGCACGAAGAGAAAGAACACCACGTCCGGCACGCCGCGGACGATCGCCGCATAGGTGCGCCCGATCCAGCGCAGGGGCGCGATCTGCGACCGCGCAGCCAGCGCGCCCAGGAACCCCAGCAGCAGGGCCAGCGGCGCGGTCACGGCCAGCAGCCCCAGCACCGTGCCGAAGGACGCATAGAACAGCATGTGCGTCCCCGAGGTGAGGTAGCACAGCATCCAGGCGAGCCCTTCGAGGGCCTTGGGATCGGCGCAGATGGCGAACATGGTCGTGGCGGGCCGCCGTCACGGAAACGGCGGCCCTGTCCCGGCGTCAGTTCGACGGCTGCGCGGCGTTGCCGGAATCGGCCATGCCGGCGAAGGTCTTGGCCTCGGCGCCCAGCCACTTGACGATCAGCCCGTCCAGCGAGCCGTCGGCCTTCATCTCCGCGATGGCGGTGTCGAAGCGAGCCTTCAGTTCGGTGTCCGACTGGCGCATCCCGATGCCCAGGCCCTCGCCCACGACGACGCGGTCCTTGCCTTCGACCCACACGAGATCCTCCGAGTCACGCTCGAAAGGCACGAGGAAGTCGCGGTCGGCGAAGACGGCGTCGGCCTCGCCGTTGCGGACGGCGGCGATGGCTTCCTCGCCGGTGGCGAACTCGACCAGCGTGGCGCCGGATTCGGCCACATAGCCCGCCTGGATGGTGTTGGTCTGGGCGGCGACGATGCCGGTCACGTCAACATCCGGCGTCAGCGCCAGATAGGCAGAAGGCGGCGGCGGGGTATAGGCATCGGAAAAGGCGATGGACTGGCGGCGTTCGTCGGTGATGTTCATCCCCGCCACGATCGTGTCGTAGTTGCCGCTGACAAGGTTCGGGATGATCGAATCCCAGTCGTTGCGGACCCAGGTGCATTCGGCGCCGATGCGCTTGCACAGTTCATTGCCCAGCTCGATCTCGAAGCCGTCCACCTGGCCGTTTTCATTGACGAAGTTGTAGGGAGGATAGGCGCCTTCGGTGCCCATCCGCAGCGGCTCGGCGAGGGTCGCGCCCGCGCTCAGGGCCAGCACGGCGGCGGCGATCAGCAGGTTCTTCATGGCAGTCTCCCGTTGGTGCTCAGGCGCTTGCGGTGGCGCTGAGGAATTGGCGCAGCCGGTCCGTCCGGGCTGCGCGGAAAATCTGGTCGGGCGGGCCTTCCTCCTCGATCCGGCCCTGGTGCAGGAACACGACATGGTCGCTGACATCTGCCGCCAGCCGCATGTCGTGGGTCACGAGGATCATCGTCCGATGCTCACCCGCAAGGTCCTTGATGACCTTGACGACCTCCTGCTGCAATTCGGGGTCAAGCGCGCTGGTGGGTTCGTCGAACAGCAGCGCCCGCGGCTCCATGCACAGCGCGCGGGCGATGGCGGCGCGCTGCTGCTGGCCGCCCGACAACTGCGCGGGCAAGGCGTCGGCCTTGTCGCCGATGCCGACCTTGTCCAAGAGCTTGCGCGCCCGCGCCTCGACCTGCGCGGCGGGCTGGCCCAGCACGGTCAGCGGCGCCTCCATCACGTTCTGCAGGATGGTCATGTGGGACCACAGATTGAACTGCTGGAACACCATCGACAGGTTCGTCCGCAGCCGCCGCACCTGCGCCCGGTCCGCGGGCTGACGGTCGGGGCCGGTGCCGGTCCAGCGGACCGGCTCGCCCTCGATCACCACCTCGCCCGCCTGGCTGATCTCCAGCAGGTTGCAGCAGCGCAGAAGGGTGGACTTCCCCGACCCCGATGAGCCGATCAGCGTCACCACATGGCCGCGCGGCGCGGCCATGTCCACACCCTTGAGCACCTGCAGCGAGCCATAGGACTTGTGCAGTCCACGGATCTGGATGACCGGGGCAGCCGCCGGCAGGGCGGCCTGTTCCGGCGGGCCGGGCTGTGAGGCGGAGAGATCGGCAGTCATGATCCGTGCATCTGGCGCAAATCGGCAACGGATTGCAACGATGTCGTCACGGGCGGGCTGGCCTCAGCGGGCAGACTGCGTCACTTTCTGCCGCATCCTTGCACTTTCGACATCGGTCACGCCCAGAAGGCTTGCGGCAAGCCGGATCGCCGCGTCCTCGTCGGCCGAACGCTTGCCGTCGGACAGCGCGATTTCCCACATGTCGCCGATGACCTCGGCCCGCTCGTCCAGCGGAATGCGGTCCTTGATGGCGCGGGTGAAGCGGACGGTATCGGGGGCCTCGGCCTCGACCATCTCGGCCGCGGCACGGCGGTCGGCGGCATCGGCCTCGGACAACCCCCGGCGGCGAGCCAGCAGGGCGTCGATATGCCTGCGCTCATCATTGCCATAATGGTTGTCGGCGCGGGCGATGCGCACCAGAAGCGCGGCGATCGCAACCTCCGCATCATCATGCGAAAGGGTGGCGTCGGGCGGGGTTTCCCCCAGCAGGCGAGGCAGAAGGCTACGGAACATGGGGGGATTATCAGGTCCGGTTCCATCCGGCGCAAGTTAAATAAGATCAGTCGCTTTCGTCAGCGATCCTCGGCTCGTCATACCCCTCGGCGATGATGAGGTCAGCGGTGCTGACAGGCTGCCGCAACGCCAAGGCGGCCTGGTATTCGGGGCTGCGATAGCAATCCTGCGCGGCCTGCATCGAGGGAAACTCGATCACCACCGCGCGTGGGCGGACGGCGCCCTCCATCACCGCCTGCGGACCGCCGCGCACGAGGAAGCGTCCGCCGTATTTCGCGAAGGCCGCGGCATTGGCCTGCCGGTAGGCTTGGTAGGCGTCGGGGTCGTCGATGGTCACATGGGCGATCCAGTAGGCCTTGGGCATGGGTTCAGTACCGTTCGGGAACGTAGAGGTCGCGGGGCAGGACCTCGCGCTCATAGTCGGGGTTGAAGACGCGGTCGGGCAGGGTGATCGTCTCCTGCTCGACCTCGGTATAGGGGATGAGGCTCAGCAGGTGGCTGATGCAGTTCAGCCGCGCCCGCTTCTTGTCGTTGCCGGGGACGATGTACCAGGGCGCCTCGGGGATCGAGGTGCGCTCGAACATGTCCTCCTTGGCCTTGGTATAGGCTTCCCAGCGGATGCGGGACTGCAGATCCATGGGCGACAGCTTCCACTGCTTCAGCGGGTCGTGGATGCGCATGAGGAAGCGCATCTGCTGTTCCACGTCGGTGATCGAGAACCAGTATTTCACCAGCCGGATGCCCGAGCGGACCAGCATCCGCTCGAACTCGGGAACATCATCGAAGAACTGATCGACCTCGGGTTCGGTGGCGAAGCCCATCACCCGCTCGACGCCCGCGCGGTTGTACCAGCTGCGGTCGAACAGGACGATCTCGCCGCCGGCGGGCAGGTGGGGGACGTAGCGCTGGAAATACCACTGGGTCTTTTCGCGGTCGGACGGCGCGGGCAGGGCCACGGTGCGCACGACGCGGGGGTTCAGGCGCTGGGTGATGCGCTTGATGACGCCGCCCTTGCCGGCGGAATCGCGCCCCTCGAAGAGGACGACGACCTTTTCCTTGTGGTGGCTGACCCAGTCCTGCAGCTTGATCAGTTCCGACTGCAGGCGCAGCAGTTCGTGGAAATATATTCTGCGGGGCAGGGGGTTGGGGTGCATCTCCTTGTAGGCGGCCGCGATCTGCAGGGGCAGCATCGCATCCTCAAGATCAAGCTCGAAATCCTCGTCCAGTCCTTCGTCGATGGTGAGCAGGTCGAGGTCAGAGGCCATGATGCGCTTTCCTGTCGGGCGATTCCGGCCCTTGAAGCATGGATGCATGAAGAAATCATGTCGGCCCGCTGACACGCCTGCCCTTGCATCGCTCCGGCGGGCTGCCTGCGCATCGCGCGTCCGGGCAAGAGAAAAGGCGCCGCGGGGGCGCCTTTTCCGATCATGGGTTCATTCCGCCGTCAGCAAGGGGGTGCGATCCTTGCCCAGCCGGGGCGTGGAGGGGCCTTCGATATCGAAGACGGGCTTGTCGTCCTCGATGCGGACCTTGACGATCCCGCCCTTCATCAGGCGGCCGAACAGCAGTTCCTCGGCCAGAGGCTTCTTGATCGTCTCCTGGATCACGCGGGCCAGCGGGCGTGCGCCCATCCGGTCGTCGTAGCCCTTTTCGGCCAGCCAGTTCGCGGCCTCGGGCGTCAGCTCGATATGGACGTTGCGGTCCATGAGCTGGGCTTCCAGCTGCAGGATGAACTTCTCGACCACCTGCACGATCACCTCGCGCGGCAGCGGCGCAAAGCTGATGACCGCGTCAAGCCGGTTGCGGAACTCGGGCGTAAAGGTGCGCTCGATCGCCTCCTTGTCCTCGCCCTCGCGCCGGTCGCGGCCGAAGCCGATGGCCGCGCGGGCCTGGTCAGCGGCACCCGCGTTCGAGGTCATGATCAGGATCACGTTGCGGTAGTCGACCTGCCGGCCGTTGTGGTCGGTCAGTTTGCCGTGGTCCATGATCTGCAGCAGGATGTTGTAGACATCCGGGTGCGCCTTCTCGATCTCGTCCAGCAGCAGCACGCAATGCGGATGCTGGTCCACGCCGTCGGTCAGCAGGCCGCCCTGGTCGAAGCCGACATAGCCGGGGGGTGCGCCGATCAGGCGCGAAACCGCGTGCTTCTCCATGTATTCCGACATGTCGAAGCGCAGCAGTTCCACCCCCAGCGTGTTCGCCAACTGCTTGGCGACCTCGGTCTTGCCGACGCCGGTCGGGCCGGCGAACAGGTAGTTGCCGATGGGCTTTTCCGGCTCGCGCAGGCCCGCGCGGGCCAGCTTGATCGACGACGCCAGCGCCTCGATCGCCGCATCTTGCCCGAAGACCAGTCGTTTGAGCGTCTTTTCAAGGTCGCGCAGCACCTCGGCGTCGTCCTTGCTGACGCTTTTCGGGGGAATGCGGGCGATCTTGGCGACGATCGCCTCGATTTCCTTGGGCGAGATCACCTTCTTGCGGCGGCTTTCGGCCACGACATGCTGGGCCGCCCCCGCCTCGTCGATCACGTCGATGGCCGAGTCGGGCAGCTTGCGGTCGTTGATGTAGCGCGAGGCCAGTTCGACGGCGGTCTTGATCGCTTCCGAGGTATAACGCAGCTCGTGATGCTTCTCGAAGCTGGGCTTGAGGCCCATCAGGATCTTGATGGTGTCGGGCACCGAGGGTTCGTTCACGTCGATCTTCTGGAAGCGGCGGCTGAGCGCCCGGTCCTTCTCGAAGTGCTGTCGGAACTCCTTGTAGGTGGTGGAGCCCATGCAGCGCAGCTTGCCGCCCGACAGCGCGGGCTTGAGCAGGTTGGACGCGTCCATCGCGCCGCCCGAGGTGGCGCCCGCGCCGATCACCGTATGAATCTCGTCGATGAACAGGATCGCGTCGGGATGCTCCTCAAGCTCCTTGACGACGGCCTTCAGCCGCTCCTCGAAGTCGCCGCGGTAGCGGGTGCCCGCCAGCAGCGCGCCCATGTCCAGCGAGAAGATCGTGGCGCCCGCCAGCACATCCGGCGTCTCGCCCCGCGTGATCTTCAGCGCCAGCCCCTCGGCGATGGCGGTCTTGCCCACGCCCGGATCGCCCACCAGCAGCGGGTTGTTCTTGCGTCGGCGGCAGAGCACCTGGATGCAGCGCTCGACCTCGTCGGCGCGGCCGATCAGCGGATCGACATCGCCCTGCGAGGCCTTGGCGTTCAGGTCCACGCAATACTTGGCCAAGGCGGAATCCTCCTTGCCCTGCCGTTCCTCGGATTGGGACTGCTCGGCCTCGGCCCCCTTGACGGACCGCGATTCCGAGAAGGACGGGTTCTTCGCCACCCCATGCGCGATGAAGTTCACCGCGTCGTAGCGGGTCATGTCGAGTTCCTGCAGGAAGAACGCGGCATTCGATTCCCGTTCGGCGAAGATCGCGACCAGCACGTTGGCGCCCGTGACCTCGCTGCGGCCCGAGCTTTGGACGTGGATGGCGGCGCGCTGGATGACGCGCTGGAAGGCGGCGGTCGGCACCGCCTCGGACCCGTCCACGTCGGTGATCAGCGTCGAAAGGTCGTCGTCGATGAATTCGGTCAGCAACCGGCGCAATTCGTCCAGATCGACGTTGCAGGCGCGCATGACGCGCACCGCATCGGGTTCTTCGGTCAGGGCCAGCAGCAGGTGTTCAAGCGTGGCGAGTTCATGGCGGTGGCGGTTGGCCAGCGACAAGGCGGAATGGATCGCCTGTTCCAAGGTGGTCGAGAAGGACGGCACGGCACTGCTCCTGTCAGTCGACTGGCGGTCTGGGGCCGTTCGACGGTCCCACCTGACCAGACTGTCACGATACGATTAAGAATCGGTGCATTTCGGCGCGATGCAAGGGGTACTTTGGATACGCCCGGCCGAAGATGCGGCGGTTGAGGCAGATGTGATCACGCGGCCCCCATGTTTCAAGTTCCCCCCCGTCAGCCCTTGAACGAGTCCTTCGCCGCGCGCAGGCGGGTAAAGCTGTCCAGGGGCGACTCTCCGGGTCGCGCCAGTTCGGCCGCGCGCAGGAAAGGGTTGGTCGCCTTTTCGTCGGCCAGCGTGGCGGGAGAGGCGGGGCGACTGCCGTCCAGCGTCGCCTCCAGCCGGTCCTTCAGCGCCTTGTTGCCCGGGTCCACCGACAGGGCGAAGGCACCGTTGCCGCGGGCATAGTCGTGGCCCGAGCAGACCAGCGTCTCGTCCGGCAGCTCCGCCAGCTTCGACAGCGAGCCCCACATCTGCGCGGCCGTGCCCTCGAACAGCCGGCCGCAGCCCATCGCCATCAGGCTGTCGGCGGTGAAGACCATCCCGGCGTCCGGCAGGTGGAAGGCGACATGGCCGACCGTATGGCCCGGCACGTCGATCACATGCACGGACTGGCCGCAGGCCTCGGTCCAGTCGCCGGTCTCAAGCGCCCGGTCCAGCGAGGGCAGGCGCCCGATGTCCGCCAAATTTCCCCAGACCTGCGCGCCGGTTGCGGCCACGATCTCGGGCACCGCCTGAACATGATCGTCGTGGTGGTGGGTCAGCAGGATCATGTCCAGCCCCCAGCCGCGGCGGTCGAGTTCCGAAAGGATCGGCCCGGCCTCGGGTGCATCGACCAGCAGGGTGCAGCCCCGGTCGTGGACCAGATAGGCGTAGTTGTCGGTCAGGCAGCGGATCGTCACCAGTTCGGCCATGATGTCCTCCTCGTGTCAAAGTCACGATAGGCAGGGGTTCCGGCATTGGCAAACCGGCGGGTGGCTTGACGCCGCCGCAAGGGCAGGGCCCTGATGTGGCCCATGCATCACGATGTCGTCGATCTGCGCGCCTTCTATTACCAGCGGGCGCTGGGCCGTGTGGTCCAGCGCGTCCTGCGCGACCGGCTGACCGCCATGTGGCCGCCCGAGCGCGCCATGGGCATGACCGTCGCGGGCTATGGCTTCGCCGCGCCGATGCTGCGGCCCTATCTGGCGCGGGCGCGGCGGGTCATGGCCCTGATGCCGGCGCGGCAGGGGGTGATGCCCTGGCCGGCGGGCATGCCCAACCATTCGGTGCTGTGCGAGGAAACCGCCTGGCCGCTGGACACCGGCAGCCTGGACCGGCTGATCCTGCTGCACGGGCTGGAAACGGCGGACCATGCCGATGCGCTGCTGGCGGAATGCTGGCGCGTCCTCGGCCCCGGCGGGCGGCTGATCGTCATGGCGCCGAACCGCGCAGGGCTGTGGGCGCAAAGCGAGGGGACCCCCTTCGGGATCGGCCGCAGCTATACGCGCGGCCAGTTGGAGGCACAGGCGCGGGCGGCCGGCTTCGTGTCCGAGGTCACGGGGGCTGCGCTCTATATCCCGCCCTCGGATCGCCGCTTCTGGCTGAAAAGCGCGCAGATGTGGGAACGGACGGGCAGCCGCATCGCCTCGGTCCTGATCGCGGGCGTGGTGATCGCCGAGTTCGCCAAGCAGGTGCCCGCGACGATCGGCCCGGCGCAGCGGGTGCTGGTGCCCGGCCCCCTGGACCTGCTGGACGGCATCCGCCGGCCGCGGCCCGCGGCCCGGCCTGCGCCGCATCCCTCGGGCGGGCAGGGCAGGACAGGCGAGGGTCCGGCCAAGGGCTGACGATTCGCCCGGGCCTCCAGGGGCGCGGGTTCCGCGGGAACCCCAGGCGGTCCGCAGCGCTTGACGGGCTGTCGTGGCGGACCTGAATCACCGTCCTTGCGACCCGCAGGGCCGCGGGGACCCGCCTGCCGTGCGAGTGCTTCACTTTTACCCGGCCGGAACGGTTGCGCGTGATGGGCGAGTGCTGCTAGAGACGCGCCAGATTCAGGGGCGCACCGTCCACAGGTCCGTCCTGCCTTGTCCGCACCCCGCGTCCGACCGCCCGCAAGGCGGCCCGTCTGCGGGGTTTCGCGCAAACCAAAGGGGTGTCCGTGGCCAATACCGCTTCGATTTCCGCAAACATCGCCGGGCGTTATGCGCAAGCCGTGTTCGATCTGGTCAGGGAGGAAGGCGGCCTCGACCGGCTTTCGACCGAGGTCGAGAGCCTGCGCACCACACTGGACGCCAGTGCCGACCTGCGGACCCTGATCGGCTCGCCCCTGTATTCGCGCGAGGAACAGGAATCGGCCATCACCGCCATTGCGGAACGCATGGGCCTGTCCCATATCCTGACCAACACGCTGCGGCTGATGGCGCAGAACCGCCGCCTGTTCACCCTGCCGCAACTGGTCGAGCGTCTGGGCGACCTGATCGCCAAGGAACGCGGCGAGGTCACGGCCGATGTCGTCAGCGCAGCCCCGCTTTCCGACGACCAGCAGCGCCGCCTGACCGAGACACTGGCGCAGAAATCCGGCAAGACCGTGAAACTGAACACCCGCGTCGATGAGGGGCTCATCGGCGGAATGATCGTCAAGCTGGGCTCGCAGATGATCGACAGCTCGATCCGCTCGAAGCTCGCTTCTCTCCAGAATGTCATGAAAGAGGTCGGATAATGGGAATCCAGGCTGCCGAGATTTCGGCGATCCTCAAGGATCAGATCAAGAATTTCGGTCAGGACGCCGAGGTGGCCGAGGTCGGCCAAGTGCTGTCGGTCGGCGACGGCATCGCCCGCGTTCACGGCCTGGACAAGGTGCAGGCCGGCGAGATGGTGGAATTCCCCGGCGGCATCCGGGGCATGGTGCTGAACCTTGAAACCGACAACGTCGGCATCGTGATCTTTGGCGACGACCGGTCCATCAAGGAAGGCGACACCGTCAAGCGCACCCGGTCCATCGTGGACGTGCCCGTGGGGCGCGAACTTCTGGGCCGCGTCGTCGACGCGCTGGGCAACCCCATCGACGGCAAGGGCCCGATCAACGCGACCGAGCGCCGCGTGGCCGACGTCAAGGCCCCCGGCATCATGCCGCGCAAGTCGGTGCATGAACCCATGGCGACCGGCCTCAAGTCCGTTGACGCCATGATCCCCGTCGGCCGCGGCCAGCGCGAACTGATCATCGGCGACCGCCAGACCGGCAAGTCGGCGATCGCGATGGACACCATCCTGAACCAGAAGAACTACAACGGCCGTGAAAACGACGGCATGAAGACACTGCACTGCTTCTACGTCGCCATCGGCCAGAAGCGGTCCACCGTCGCCCAACTGGTCAAGAAGCTGGAAGAGACCGGCGCGATGGCCTACACGACCGTCATCGCCGCGACGGCCTCGGAACCCGCGCCGATGCAGTATTTGGCGCCTTACGCCGCGACCGCCATGGCGGAATATTTCCGCGACAACGGCATGGACGCGCTGATCATCTATGACGACCTGTCCAAGCAGGCCGTGGCCTATCGCCAGATGTCGCTGCTGCTGCGCCGTCCGCCGGGGCGCGAGGCCTATCCGGGCGACGTCTTCTACCTGCATTCGCGCCTGCTGGAGCGTTCGGCCAAGCTGAACGAGGACTTCGGCGCGGGCTCGTTGACCGCCCTGCCGATCATCGAGACTCAGGCGGGCGACGTGTCGGCCTATATCCCGACCAACGTCATCTCGATCACCGATGGCCAGATCTTCCTGGAAACCGACCTGTTCTTCCAGGGCATCCGTCCTGCCGTGAACACCGGCCTGTCGGTGTCGCGGGTGGGGTCGGCCGCGCAGACCAACGCGATGAAGTCGGTCGCGGGTCCTGTGAAGCTGGAACTGGCGCAGTACCGGGAAATGGCCGCCTTCGCGCAGTTCGGCTCGGACCTTGACGCGGCGACGCAGAAGCTGCTGAACCGCGGCGCGCGCCTAACCGAGTTGATGAAGCAGCCGCAGTATTCGCCGCTGACGAACGCCGAGATCGTGGCCGTCATCTATGCCGGCACCAAGGGCTACCTGGACAACATCCCGGTGGGCGAGGTCGGGCGTTGGGAAGACGGGCTGATCGCCTTCCTGCGCAACCAGCATGCCGATGTCCTGGACTGGCTGACCCGCGAAGACCCGAAGATCAAGGGCGAGGCGGAGACCCGGCTGAAATCGGTCCTGGACGCCTACGCCAAGACCTACGCCTGAGGAGGGACAGATGCCCAGCCTCAAGGCGCTGAAAACCCGGATCGGAAGCGTCAAGAACACGCGGAAGATCACCAAGGCGATGCAGATGGTCGCCGCCGCCAAGCTGCGCCGTGCGCAGGAAGCGGCGGAGGCCGCGCGCCCCTATGCCGACCGCATGTCCGCCGTGATGGCGGGCCTGACCGCCGCTGCCAGCGGGTCGGATGGCGCGCCCCGCCTTCTGGCCGGGACGGGCGAGGATCGGCGCCACCTTCTGGTGGTGCTGACCTCGGAACGCGGGCTTGCCGGCGGCTTCAACAGCTCGATCGTCAAACTGGCCCGCCAGCACGCCGAGGCGCTGCTGGCCCAGGGCAAGGAGGTGGCGATCGTCACCGTGGGCAAGAAGGCCCGCGAACAGTTGCGCCGCGACATGGGGCAGCGCTTCGTCCATCACGTGGACATGTCCGAGGTCAAGCGCGTGGGCTACGAGAACGCCCGCGAGATCGCCGACGGCATCCTCGATCGCTTCGAGGCGGGCGATTTCGACGTGGCGACGCTGTTCTACAGCCGCTTCGAATCCGTCATCAGCCAGGTTCCGACCGCGCGCCAGATCATCCCGGCCGTGATCGAGGAAGGGCAGACCGAGGCCAACGCGCTGTATGACTACGAGCCGGGCGAGGAGGCGATCCTGTCCGAGCTGCTGCCGCGGTCGATCACCACGCAGGTCTTCGCGGCGCTGCTTGAAAACGCGGCCTCGGAACAAGGCGCGCGGATGACCGCCATGGACAACGCGACGCGCAACGCGGGCGACATGATCGACCGGCTGACGACGCAGTACAACCGCTCGCGTCAAGCGGCGATCACCACCGAACTGATTGAAATCATCGCGGGCGCCGAGGCGCTCTGACCGAAAACATAGGGGTAAGAAGATGGCAGAGGCTCAAGCCCGCAACATCCTGGCCGACGAGCCGTCGCGCGCTGGCGCCCAGGGCAAGATCACCCAGGTCATTGGCGCCGTCGTCGACGTGCAGTTCGACGATTACCTGCCGGCGATCCTGAACGCGCTGGACACCGAGAACAACGGCAAGAAGCTGGTTCTGGAAGTCGCCCAGCACCTGGGCGAGAACACCGTCCGCACCATCGCCATGGACGCGACCGAGGGTCTGGTCCGCGGCGCCGCCGTCACCGACACCGGGGGTCCGATCTCGGTTCCGGTTGGTCCGGCGACGCTGGGCCGCATCCTGAACGTCGTGGGCGAACCCGTGGACGAACGCGGCCCGGTCGAGGCGACCGAGACACGCGCGATCCACCAGCCCGCGCCCGAGTTCGCGGCGCAGGCGACCAGCTCGGAAATCCTCGTCACCGGCATCAAGGTCATCGACCTGCTGGCGCCCTATTCCAAAGGCGGCAAGATCGGCCTTTTCGGCGGCGCAGGGGTGGGCAAGACCGTTCTGATCATGGAGCTGATCAACAACATCGCCAAGGTGCACTCGGGCTATTCCGTGTTCGCCGGGGTGGGCGAGCGGACCCGTGAAGGGAACGACCTTTACCACGAGATGGTGGAATCGGGCGTCATCAAGCCGGACAACCTGTCGGAGTCGCAGGTGGCGCTGGTTTATGGCCAGATGAACGAGCCTCCGGGGGCGCGGATGCGCGTGGCGCTGACCGGCCTGACCGTGGCGGAACAGTTCCGCGACGCGACCGGGACGGACGTTCTGTTCTTCGTGGACAACATCTTCCGCTTCACCCAGGCGGGGTCCGAGGTGTCGGCGCTGCTGGGCCGCATCCCGTCAGCCGTGGGCTACCAGCCGACGCTGGCGACGGACATGGGCGCGATGCAGGAACGCATCACCTCGACCAAGTCGGGCTCGATCACCTCGATTCAGGCCGTCTATGTTCCGGCCGACGACCTCACCGACCCGGCGCCGGCGACGACCTTCGCCCACCTCGACGCCACGACTGTTCTGTCGCGTGCGATCTCGGAACTGGGGATCTACCCGGCCGTTGACCCGCTCGACTCGAACAGCCGGATTCTCGATCCGGGTGTCGTGGGCGAGGAGCATTATCAGGTCGCCCGCGACGTCCAGGGCATCCTGCAGAAATACAAGTCGCTGCAGGACATCATCGCCATCCTCGGGATGGACGAACTGTCGGAAGAGGACAAGCTGACGGTGGCCCGCGCCCGGAAGATCCAGCGCTTCCTGTCGCAGCCCTTCGACGTCGCCAAGGTCTTCACCGGCTCGGACGGCGTGCAGGTGCCGCTGGAAGATACGATCCGCAGCTTCAAGGCGGTTGTGGCCGGCGAATACGACCACCTGCCGGAAGCGGCCTTCTACATGGTCGGCGGCATCGAGGACGTGAAAGCCAAGGCGCAGCGCCTCGCCGCTGACGCGGCGTAAGGGGGCGACATGGCCGACACGATGCAGTTCGACTTGGTGTCGCCGGAACGCAGGCTGGTCTCGATCCCGGTGCGCGAGGTTCGCCTTCCGGGCACGGATGGCGACCTGACGGCGATGCCGGGTCACGCCGCGACGATGGTCACGCTGCGGCCCGGTCTGGTCACGGTGGTGGACGCGCAGGGCACGGCGACCGAGTTCGCCGTGACCGGCGGCTTTGCCGAGATCAACGGCGAATCCGTCAGCCTGCTGGCCGAGCGGGGCCATGCCCGCGCCGAGATCACGCAGGAGATCTACAACGAGATGATGCGTGACGCGCGGCGTTCGCATCAGGGCGTCGAGGCGCGGCGCGAGTCGGTCGGCGACGAGGTGGTTGCCGCCTCGGCCAAGATGCTGGGCGACATGCAGGCGATGGGCACCCATATCGGGCTGGACCCGAACCAGTCCACCGTGCCGGACTGAAGGCAGGGGACTATCTGTAAAGACAGGCACCTCGCCCGTTTCCACGGGCGGGGTGTTGTCGTTCCATTCATCTGGATAGTGGTTTTGCGGCATCGTCGCCGCGCAAGAGGGGGCGGATGCTCCGGTTCAGTCACACGGCGGTCGGTGTTCAGCAAGGCAGCGCCTTCCTGTTTTCTGCATTCGAGGATGGCGGCCCGATGTGGACAGGGCGTGGTCCGCGGGTCGAGCGGATCGCGGTGGTCTTCGACACCCCCTTCCGCGACATCCCGCTGGTTCACGTCGGCCTGTCGATGTGGGACATCTCGGTCGAGGGAAACCAGCGCGTGGACATCACGGTAGAGCATGTGACGCCGACGGGCTTCATCCTTGCGTTCCGCACCTGGGGCGATACCCGCGTGGCGCGGGTCCGGGCCGACTGGCTGGCGATCGGTCCTGCCGACCACGTCGATGATTTCGAGCCTGATTGACCCGTCAGGCCCGGTCGAGGTTCTGCGCCACCAGCGCCGTAACCTCATCGGGATGCGTCACTGGGGCCATGTGGCCCGCGCCGGGAACAGTTGCGCAGCGGGCGTCCGGCAGTCTGCTGGCGAGCGTGTCGAAGATCTCGCCCACGACTGCGGGGGACTCGGCACCCGCGATCAGCATGGCGGGGGCGGCGAGTGCTTCCAGCCCCTCCGGCCGCAGGATGGCGTGGATGTCTGCGCTCAGAGCCGCGTCGGTTTCAAGGATCAGCGGCATCAGCGCGACCGCGGCCTGCTGCATCGAGCGCGGCATCGCGTCATAGCCGCCCGGCGCGCCCCATACGCTGAGAAACAGCCGTGTCGCCTGCTCCATCTCTCCGGCACCAGCCAGCGCGGCAAGCTCGTCGTCCAGCGCATGACCGGAGTGCGAGGCGGCGAACAGCACCGGCTCGATCACCGTCAGCGACCGAACCCGCTGCGGCGCGCTCACCGCAAGCCGCAGGGCGACCGTGCCGCCGATGGAATGGCCGATCAGGTCCACGGGGCCGTCGCCCAGCAGCCCTTGGGCGATGCGGGTTACGGCGGAATGGTAATCCTCGCCTTCCCTAGGCTGCCACGCGGCGCTGCGGCCATGCGAGGGCAGGTCGAAGGCGGTCAGGTCCACCCGGTCGCCCAGCCGCCGCGCCATCGGGTCAAAGGCGCGACCGCTGCCCATCATGCAGTGAATCGCGAGCGCCGGACGCGAGAGGTCGCCGGGCCAGTGGCGGACATGGACCTCGCTCACAGCGAGGCCAGGTGCCGGTCGAGGAAGTCCAGCCGGTCCTGACCCCAGAACCGCTGGTCCGTGTCCAGGACGTGGTAGAAGGGGACGCCGAACACCCCGGCCTCGACCGCCCGTTCCAGGTTGCGGCCATAAGCCTCGGCGCCGACGAACAGCCCGCGGTCCGCAAGGCCCGGATCGAAGCCTGCCTTCGCCAGCGCGTCGCGGATGACCTGATCCTCGGCGATGTCGCGGCCTTTGGCGAAGCGCGCCTCAAGGATCGCCCGCACCAGTGCCGCCACGTCGCCGCCTGCCTCTTGCGCGGCGATGATGGCGTAAGCGGCCGGCGCGGCGTTGGTCAGGGCCACGTCGATCCGGATCGGCATCCCCAGATGCTCGGCCCAGCGGGGGAGTTCCTGCTTGCGGTAGTCCAGCCGCGAGGGGTGGCGGTTCTGCGGCCTCGTGCCGCCGGTGCGGTCGAAAAGCTGCATGATGTCCAGCGGACGATAGGTGATCGTCGCACCATGACGTTCCGCGATCCGCTCCGGCCGGTCGCCGGCCAGATAGGCCCAGGGGCTGATCGGGCTGAGGTAATAGTCAATCGCGGCCATGTCACACGCCCTTTCAGCGGTTTGCCCGGACGCTAGCGCGGTGCTAATCGGGGCGCAATCCGGCGATTCCCGGCCGGGTGACCCTAGCGACCAAGGACTCCGATGCCTGCAATGACCGAACCCAAGCTGATCGCGGGCAACGCGAATCGCCCGCTGGCCACCGGAATCGCACGGCGGATGTCGATGCACCGCGGTATGAACGTGGACCTCGTCAATGCCCGTGTGGAACGCTTCAACGACCAGGAAATCTTCGTCGAGGTCTACGAGAACGTCCGCGGCGAGGACATGTACATCATCCAGTCCACGTCGAACCCGGCGAACGACAACCTGATGGAGCTGCTCATCATGGCCGACGCGCTGCGGCGCAGCTCGGCCAACCGCATCACCGCCGTGATCCCCTATTTCGGCTATGCGCGGCAGGACCGTCGCGCCAAGGCCCGCACGCCCATCAGCGCCAAGCTGGTCGCGAACATCCTGACCGAGGCAGGCGTGGACCGCGTGCTGACGCTGGACCTGCACGCGACCCAGATCCAGGGGTTCTTCGATATCCCCGTGGACAACCTTTACGCCGCGCCGATCTTTTCGCTGGACATCATGCACCACTTCAAGGGCCGCATGGACGACCTGATGATCGTCTCGCCCGATGTGGGCGGCGTGGCCCGCGCGCGCGAGATCGCGGCCCGGATCGACGCGCCGCTGGCGATCGTGGACAAGCGGCGCGAGAAGGCGGGCGAGATCGCCGAGATGACCGTGATTGGCGACGTGGCGGGCAAGACCTGCATCATCGTGGACGACATCTGCGACACTGCCGGAACGCTGGTGAAGGCCGCGCAACTGCTTTCGGATCATGGCGCGACCGAGGTCCATTCCTACATCACCCACGGCGTTCTGTCCGGTCCGGCGGTGGGGCGCATCGAGAACTCGATCATGAAGTCGCTGGTCATCACCGACTCGATCACCCAGCCCGAGGCGGTCAAGAATGCCCGCAACATCCGCATCGTGCCCACCGCGCCACTCTTCGCGCAGGCGATCATGTCCACTTGGAACGGCACCTCGGTGTCCTCGCTGTTCGAGCTTGAAACGCTGCAGCCGATCTATGAAGGGATGTATGCGGCAGTGTGAGGCCCCGCAGGGTGCGTAATGTTCACGCACCGATGCGGCAAGTGGATGGTGCGTGCTTCGCAGGCACCCTACGGCTAGTTCCGATCTGAGACCTTGCAGGGTGCGTGGTTTCCACGCACCCCTTTCCGTTTCACAACGCCCGCCAGCCGACGTCGCGGCGGAAGAAGCCGTCCGGCCAGTCCACGCCCTCGGCCAGCGCATAGGCCCTGTCGCGCGCCTCGGCCAGCGTGGCGCCCCGTCCGGTGGCGTTCAGCACCCGGCCGCCCACGGACACCAGCCTTCCGTCGCGTTCGGCCGTGCCCGCGTGGAAGATCATGCTTGACGAGGTCTCGGCCAGATCCGGGGGCAGGCGGATCGGGCTGCCCTTGGCGTAGTCTCCGGGATAGCCTTGCGCGGCCAGCACCACCGTCAGCGCATGATCGTCGGCCCAGGTCACCGCGACGCTGTCCAGCCGCGATTCGGCACAGGCATGGATCAGGTCCATAGCCTGAGCCCCCAGCCGCATCATCAGTACCTGGCATTCCGGGTCGCCGAAACGGACGTTGTATTCCACCAGTCGCGCCCGGCCATCCCGGATCATCAGCCCGGCGTAAAGCACGCCCTGAAAAGGCGTTCCGCGCCGCGCCATCTCGTCGACCGTCGGCTGGATGATCTGGGCCATGACCTGCGCCTGCAGGTCCCCGGTCAGGATCGGGGCGGGGGAATAGGCCCCCATGCCGCCGGTGTTGGGTCCGGTGTCGCCTTCGCCGACGCGCTTGTAGTCCTGCGCGGTGCCGATGGGCAGGCAGGTGGTGCCGTCCACGAGGACGAAGAAGCTGGCCTCCTCGCCCTCCATGAACTCTTCGATCACCACCTCGGCGCCTGCCGCGCCAAAGGCGCCGCCGAAGGCCGCATCGATGGCTTGGATCGCCTCGTCCTCGGTCATGGCGACGGTGACGCCCTTGCCGGCCGCCAACCCGTCCGCCTTGACGACGATGGGCGCGCCCTTGCTGCGGATGTAGTCGCGGGCCGGGCCGGCCTCGGTGAACCGCGCCCAGGCGGCGGTCGGCGCGTCGCAGGCATCGCAGATTTCCTTGGTGAAGGCCTTGGACGCCTCAAGCCGCGCCGCCGCCTGGGACGGGCCGAAGACGGCGATCCCGGCCGCCCGTAGCGCATCGGCCACGCCCGCGGCCAAGGGCGCCTCGGGGCCGATCACCACCAGGTCGATGGCATGTTCCTCGCAGAAGCCTGCGACCGCCGCGCCGTCCTCGACGGCAAGCTCCGCGCAGCGGGCGATTCCCGCGATCCCGGCATTGCCCGGCGCCACGATCAGCCTGTCGCATTTCGGGTTCTGCCGGATCGCCCAGGCAAGCGCATGTTCGCGCCCCCCGCCGCCGAGGATCAGGATGTTCATGCAAGGCCCCCTTTATGCTTCCGCCCGCTTTAGGGCGGCAGGGCGGGGGCGGCAAGCGACTGGCCGGCGCTTGTCCCCGCGATCCTGCCGGTCCATGTTCCGCGCATGGAATTGTTCGAAGACGAGGCCCCCGCGGCGGCAGGCGGCAATGCCCCCGCACTTTCGGTTTCCGAGATCTCGGGCGCGGTGAAGCGCGTGATCGAGGGCGAGTTCGGCCGCGTCCGCGTGAGGGGAGAGGTCGGGCGCGTGTCGCGGCCCGGTTCGGGGCATCTTTACTTCGACCTCAAGGACGACAATGCCAGCATTGCGGCGGTCTGCTGGAAGGGGCAAGCCGGACGGCTGGCGCATCGCCCCGAAGAGGGGATGGAGATCATCGTCACCGGCCGGCTGACGACCTTCCCCAACCAGTCCAAGTATCAGCTGATCGTCGAGCAGGTGGAACCCGCGGGCCTCGGCGCGCTGATGGCGATGCTGGAACAGCGGCGCAAGGCGCTGGCGGCCGAGGGGCTGTTCGATTCTGCGCGAAAGCGGCCGATCCCCTATCTGCCTGAGGTGATCGCGGTCGTGACCTCGCCTTCGGGCGCGGTGATCCGCGACATCCTGCACCGGCTGCGCGACCGCTTTCCCAGCCGCGTGCTCATCTGGCCGGTAGCCGTGCAGGGCACCGCCTGCGCGCCGCAAGTGGCAGACGCGATCACCCGGCTGAACGCGATCCAGCCCGGTGGGCCGGTGCCGCGCCCGGACCTCATCATCGTGGCGCGGGGCGGCGGCTCGGTCGAGGATCTGTGGGGCTTCAACGACGAGGCGGTGGTCCGCGCAGTCGCGGCGGGGACGATCCCGCTGATCTCGGCCGTGGGGCACGAGACGGACACGACGCTGATCGACCACGCCGCCGACCTGCGCGCGCCGACGCCCACGGCGGCGGCCGAAATGGCGGTCCCTGTGCTGGCCGACCTTGCCGCGCGGCTGACCGAGATGCAGGCGCGGCTGCTGCGCGGCGCCCGCGCGCGGCTGGACCGTTCCACCCAGCGGCTGGGCGATCTGGGCCGGGCAATGGGTCGTCCGCAGGCCCTGACCGATCCGGCGCGGCAGCGGCTGGACCTGACCGGCCCGCGGCTGGAACCCGTGCTGCGCGCCTTTACCCGCGACCGTCGCCGCGGCATCGAGGCGCTGCACCTGCCGCTGTTCGCCCTGCGCGGCTTCATGGCGGACCGCCGGGCTGCGGTGGAACGGGCGGGGCGCGGCCTGGATCAGGCGCAAGCCCGCGACCGGCAGCGCCGGCAGGTTGCCTTGCCCGTGGTGCGGCCGGGCGCGGTGCGGATGGCGCAACTCTCGGCGGCACGCAGGCTTGCGGGCGCGGCGCCTCGTCTTGATCCGGTGATCCGGCGCGTTGCCTCAGTGGCGGCGCAGAGGGTTCAGGCGGCGACCCTGCGGCTCGACACGGCGCAGGCCCGGCTGCAACGCCGGCAGGCCGAGGGGCGGGCACGGATGGATGAGACCGGGAGGTGGCTTGACGCGCTCGGGCCCCGGCTGACGGCCGAACGGCGGGACGGGCTTGAGACGCTGGACCGGCTGCGGCAGACGCTCGGCCATGCCGAGACCCTGCGGCGCGGCTTTGCCATCGTCCGGGGGCCGGAGGGGCTGGTCACCTCGGCCAGCGCGGCGGGCAAGGCCGCAGCACTTGAGATCGAGTTCCACGATGGCCGCGTGGCCGTGCATCCCGAAGGCGCCGCTCCTGCGCCCCGGCGTGCGCCGAAGAAGAAGCCGCCGGAACAGGGCTCGCTGTTCTAGCGCGTCTCGCGCGGGCGCAGCGCCATCCAGATCAGCGCCCCGCCCGCCAGCGTCAGGAAGGGCAGCATCATCATGTTGACCGCCGACCAGCCCTGCTGCGCCGTCCCGCCCGCGCAGCCCATCAGCGCCCCCGAGGACAGCGAGGCGAGGAACACGCCGCCGAAGACGATGGCGTCGTTGATGCCCTGCACCCGGCCGCGTTCCTCGGGCGCATGCTGCGCGGTCAGCATCGCGGTCGCCCCGATGAAGCCGAAGTTCCAGCCCAGACCCAGCAGGATCAGCGCGAGGTAGAACTGGTTCAGGTCCACGCCGCTGAGCGCCACGGCCCCGGCGGCGGCCAGGATCACCAGCCCCAGCGTCACGATCTGCTCGGCCCCGAAGCGGGCGATCAGGCTGCCGGTGACGAAGGCGGGGGCGAACATCGCCACCATATGCGCGGCAGTGACGTTGGCGGCATCGGCGGTCGCAAAGCCGCAGCCGACCATCGCCAGCGGCGTCGAGGTCATCACAAGGTTCATCAGCGCATAGCTGACGGTGCCGCAGATCATCGCCACCACGATCCCCGGTGTCCGCAGCAGCTCTCCGAGGCTGCGCCCGCCTGCAGCCGCGCCTCGCGCGACAGGCAGCACGGGGATACGCAGCAGCGCGTAGATGAAGGGGCCGAGCAGGTTGATCCCGATGATGGCCGCGAAGGTCATGGCGAAGGGGATGGCGCTCGCCTCGGCGGTCACGGTTGCCAACCGGGGGCCGATCAGCGCCGAGACGAGGCCGCCCGCCTGCACGAGGCTGATCATCTTGGGCTGCAGGGCCGCGGGCGCGACATCGGCGGCGGCAAAGCGGTAGAAGCCCTGCGCCGACATCTGTGCCCCGATCAGGGTGCAGCCCAGCGTGAACAGCGCAAAGCTGCCGCGTTCCAGCCCCGCAAAGGCGATCCCCGCCCCGATGGCCGCGATCAGCGACGCAAGGGTAAAGCCCGCCCGCCGCCCGTGCCGGGCCATGAAGCCCGACAGGAACCGCGCCGAGACGGCCGAACCCAGCATCACCATCGACACCGGCAGCGTGGCAAAGCAGGGGTTCGGCGCGATCATCGCCCCGGCCAGTCCGGCGGTGATGAAGATCATCGACAGTTGCGCGCCGAGTATCCCCTGCGCCAGCATCAGCACCGCGACGTTCGACCATGCCCGGCGACGGTTTTCCGGGCTGTCCTCGACCGCTGCCGTCAACGGAAATGACCGCCTGCAGAGCGGGCCACGACGCTCTCAGGCAGGCTCCAGCCGAGGAAAGCGCCGATCCCACCGACAGAGGCAAACTGGCTGACCGAGTTCATTGCACGCCCTTCCCTTGCAAGCCGCATTGCGCGTCTTGTCGGCCATGAAGGGAAAGGCTGCAATGGGGGCGGCCGCGGCGCGCCGTCACCCCCCGAAGCCGCGCGACCCGCCGGTTGCCGTCCGGGCCGTGGCGCCTGCACCGAAGCCGCCGCGCTGGGCGACCTGCGCCCGGCTCATCGGCTGCTGGCCGATGGTCGTGGGCGCGCGGTTGAAGGCCTGCGCCGGAACCCGCCCCGAGCCGTTGTTGCTGGCGAATGTCTGGTTGCCCGAAGGCGTCGAATAGCCGCCCGGCGTCCGCACCATCGGCTGGCTGAAGACTCCGCCGCCGCGCGACAGCATCGAGCCCATCATGTAGCCCACCAGCAGCGGCATGAAGCTGAATCCCCCGCCGCCCTGCTGCTGCGCGGCCGGGTCGCCTGCCGCCGGATCGGCCCCGCAGGCGCCTTCGCCATGCTCTTCCTCGCACAGCTCGCGCGATTCATAGCGAGGGGCGGTTTCCAGATGGGTCTGCTCGGCGGCGGCGAACTGGGTGCGGCAGTCGTCGGCGGTGAACCACAGCCCGTCCGACTGCGCGGCGGCAAGGCAACTGTCCAGGTCGGGGAAGGCCTGCGCGTCCACCGCGTCATCCTCGCAGGCGGCCAGCGTCAGGACGGCCGCGCCTGCCAGCATCAGCGCGACATGGCGAGAGCGCTTGCGGCGGGGCACAGGGGCCTCCTCGGGGCGGTCAGCGAGATCGGTCATGGCCTTACCCTTCGATGAAATGCGGCTTGAAGCGCGACAGGTTGTGGGTGATCCGGGCGCGGTCCTCGCGCATCCCCAAACCCACGCAGTCCTCGCCCACGATCCATGCGCCGAGGACTGGGTGGAAGCCGTCGAAATCCGGCAAGGGCGCCAGCGCCTGCACGACTTGGGGATGGTGCGAGTAGCTGTCATCCGGCGCCCGGTCGGTTTCCTGCCCGGCTTCATGGATGACGACGCCCGCGCCTTCGCGCGAGAAGATGGGCTTGGTGACATGGCCCTGCGCCAGCAGCGGCCCGGCGGCGGCGATGGCATCGGCAAAGGGCGTGTCCTCGCCCCGGCGCGCGGCTTCAAGGTCGGACTGAAAGAATGCCGGCAACAGGTTGGGATGGTTGGGGAACAGGTTCCACAACAAGGGCAGCAGCCCCTTGTTGGAAAGGACCGCCTTCCACGGCGGCTCGATGAAGCGGGTCTGCGATGGCTGCAGGTTCGGCGCGAAGTCGTCGCGCAGCATGTCCTCCCAGGGATACAGCTTGAACAGCGTCCCGATCACCCGGTCGTGGTCGTCGGCCAACTGCCCCTGGTCGGTGATGCCGATGCCCGCAAGGTCGGTGAAATGCGCCCCAAGGCCCCCTTCGCGCGCGGCCCAGGCCAGCGCCTCGACGGTGGCGTAATCCTCGGGGTTGCCCTTGTCGGCGGCGAAATGGATGTCCTCGCCCGGCGCACAGATGGCGGCCCAGCGTTCGGTCAGCGCCTCGTGGATGCGGTTGAACTGGTCGGTGTTTGGACCCAACACGCCCGCATCGCGGCTTTCCTCGAACCAGAGCCACTGGAAAGAGGCGGATTCGTAAAGCGAGGTCGGCGTGTCGGCGTTGTATTCCAGCAGCTTCGCCGGACCCTTGCCGTCATAGGCAAGATCGAAGCGGCCATAAAGCTCGGGCTCGCCATTCGCCCAGGAGCGCTCGATGAAATCCCAGTAGGGGCGCGGGATCTCCAGCCGGGTCAGCCATTCCTCGGACGTCATCGCATGGGCCACCGCCTCGCGGCACATGCCATGCAGTTCCGTGCCGGGGGCCTCGATGTCGTCCTCGATCTGGCGCAGGGTGAAGCGATAGGCCGAGGTTTCGTCCCAATAGGGCTCGCCGTTCATGTCGGCGAAGGTAAAGCCCAGTTCCTGGGCACGCTCGCGCCAGCCGGGACGTTCGGGAAGGGAAAGTTTCTGCATCTATCGGGCGTTCCGCTGGTCGTCTTCCCGATGTGGCAACCATGGACGCCGGATGCAAGTGCAGCTCCCCCGTGCGGCGCGCTGGCGGCATTCTCCTGCAGAGAGCGGGCGGATCAGGATATGGTGGTTAATGCGCCTCTTGCCTCAGGCTGTGGTGGCGCGCACAAAAGGTCGAGATCATCCCGGCCCGTCCGGGCAAGGGCAGGCACATGGCGCAGTTGAACCACGACATTCCCGGCGACGAGACCCACCCCATCGACGTTGCCGAGGCCGTGGCCGCCCGGCGCGCCTGGGACTTTGCCCGGCTTGCCGACGACCAGATCGCGATGACGGTCGAGGGGCTGTGGCGGATCTATGCGCTGACCCTTGCCTGGTCGGAACGGGACGAGGTGCTGCGGTTGATCTGCAGCTTCGACCTCGACCCGCCGCAAGCGCGGATGGGCGCGCTTCACGAGGTCCTGAACCTCGCCAATGACGCGGTGTGGGAAGGGGGCTTCTCGTTCTGGGCGCAGCACCGGCAGATGGTCTGGCGCTACGGGCTGGTGCTGGCGGGCCAGGCCGCCGCAGCACCCGAGCAGGTCGACCGCATGATCCGCAGCGCCATCGCGAACTCGGAACGTTTCTACCCGGCCTTCCAGCTTGCCTGCCGGTGCGAAATCGAGCCGCGCGAGGCCATGGGCGTCGCCATTGCCGAACCTGCCGGACTGGCCTGAACGCGCCGGACGGGACGAGGACACCTTCTGTCCGACCCGGCACCCAGGTGGCTCTGGACAGTGGCGCGCTGATCGTTACCCCTTTCCGGGCAGAAAAAGGGGGGGGGCGCATGGACCTGACGCATCTGAATGAAAAAGGGCTGGTGCTTGTCGGTTGCGGCCGGATGGGCGGCGCGCTGCTGCAGGGCTGGCTCAAGCGCGGGCTTGCGCCGGGGGCCGTCCGCGTCCTCGATCCGAATGCGCCCGACTGGGTCAGGCAGCAGGGCGTGGCGGTCGAGGGACCGATGCCAGCCGATCCGGCCGTGCTGGTGCTGGCGGTCAAGCCGCAGATGATGGGGCCGGTGCTGTCGGATCTTTCGGCGACGGCCTCGGGGGACCGGCTGGTGCTGTCGGTTGCCGCCGGGGTGACGCTTGATGCCTATGGGCGCGCCTTTCCGGGGGCGCCGGTGGTGCGGGCGATGCCCAACACGCCGGCCGCCATCGGGCAGGGGATCACCGCCATCATCGGCAACGAGCGGGCGGACGAAGCCGCGCTGGCGCTGTCCGAGTCGCTCCTGTCGGCGGTCGGGCGCGTCGTCCGCCTGGGCTACGAATCGCAGATGGACGCGGTGACGGCGGTTTCAGGTTCCGGTCCCGCCTATGTGTTCCACCTGATCGAGACGCTGGCCGCGGCGGGCGAGGCCGAGGGGCTGCCCGCGGATCTTGCGCTCGATCTCGCCCGCGCGACGGTCGCGGGGGCAGGGGCGCTGGCGATGCACGAGGGCGGCGACCCGGCCCGGCTGCGCGAGGCGGTGACCTCGCCCGCCGGGACCACGGCCGCGGGACTGTCGCATCTGATGGACCCGGACACCGGCCTTGGACCCCTGATGCGCCGCACGGTGGCCGCCGCCGTCGAACGCGGACGGGAGCTTGGCAGATGAGCGCAGCCGCCCCGCAGATCACCTTTGACGATTTCGCCCGTGTGGATATCCGCGTGGGCACCATCCTGCGCGCCGAACCCTACCCGGAAGCCCGGGTGCCCGCGATCAAGCTGTGGATCGATTTCGGCCCCGGCATCGGAGAGCGGCGCAGTTCCGCCCAGATCACCCGCCATTACGAGCCGGCTGCCCTGGTCGGCCAGCAGGTGCTGGGCGTCGTCAATTTCCCGCCGCGCCAGATCGGCAAGTTCGTCTCGGAGGTGCTGGTCCTGGGCCTGCCGGATGCCGAAGGACAGGTGGTCCTGATCGGCCCCGACAGCCCGGTCCCGAACGGAGGAAGGATGTACTGATGCGCCTGCTTGTGACCCGCCGCATGACCGCCGCCGCCGAAAAGGCGATCGCGGAGGCCTTTGATGCCAGTTTCCGCGACGAAACCGTTCCGCTGACCGAGGCCGAGGCCATCGCCGCCCTGCGCGGCCATGACGCGATCCTTCCCACATTGGGCGATCCCTTCAACGCCGCGGTGCTTGCCAGGCCCGAACGGCGCGCGAGGGTGCTTGCCAATTTCGGCGCGGGCTTCAACCATATCGACATCGAGGCCGCGAAGGCCGCAGGAATCGTCGTGACCAACACCCCCGACGTGGTGACGGACGCGACCGCCGACATTGCTCTGACCCTGATCCTGATGACCGCCCGTCGGGCGGGCGAAGGCGAGCGGCTGGTGCGCGCGGGCCGATGGACCGGCTGGCATCCGACGCAGATGCTGGGGATGCATGTCACAGGGCGAACCCTCGGCATCGTGGGGATGGGACGCATCGGGCAGGCCATCGCCCGGCGCGGGCATCATGGCTTCGGGATGAAGGTCGTCTTCCACAACCGCTCGACCGTGATGGGACTGGACCTGCCCGCGCTGCAGGTGCCGTTGCCGGACCTGCTGGCGCAGGCGGACATCGTTGTTGCGGCGGTGCCCGGCGGCGCCTCGACCCGCCACCTGATCGGCGGGGCCGAGCTTGCCGCGATGAAGCCGGGCGCGATCCTCGTCAACATCGCCCGCGGCGACGTGGTGGACGAGGCGGCCCTGATCGCCGCGCTGGAGGCGGGAACCATCGCGGGCGCGGGCCTTGACGTCTATGAGCGCGAGCCCTTGGTGCCCGAGGCCCTGCGGACGCGCGAGGATGTCGTGCTGCTGCCCCATCTGGGGACGGCAACCGAGGAGGTCCGCACCGACATGGCCCTGAGGGCGCTGGCGAACCTGACGGCCTTCTTCCGCGGCGATCCGCCGCCGGACCGTGTGGTCTGACGGGACAAGGGGAATTCCTGTTTGGAACCCGCAGGTTGACCGGGCGTTTAACTGCAGACGCAACAAAAGGAGGTCATGCGATGAACTGGGATGTCATCCAGGGCAAGTGGGACCAGCTCAAGGGTTCGGTCAAGCAGCAGTGGGGTGAACTGACTGACGACGAGCTGACCCAGATCAACGGCGACCGTGACAAGCTGGCGGGCAAGTTGCAGGAACGCTACGGCTGGGCCAAGACCGAGGTCGACGAAAAGATGAACGACTTCGTCCGCCGCAACAGCTGAGCCGGACAGGCCACGGAATGGAAAAAGGCGCCCTGCGGGGCGCCTTTTGTCATGAATGACGCCGTCGCCGGTCCATGACCGGCGGCTGATCTGTTCGGGGCAACGGTCCTCGCCGCGCTGGCCGCGGCGTCCCTCATGACGACGCTTCCCGCCCCAGCATCCGCTGGCCGCCGCGCCACAAGGGCGCAAGGACGTTCTTCGACAAGGGGATCAGCGCCAAACCCAGCGCCAGCCCGAACAGCCCGTCAAAGAAGGCCGTCACCGCCCAGCCGACGAAGCCTTGCGCCGCAGGCACGGCATGGGCGGCGAAATCGGACCAGTGGTGGATCGTGTCATACATCAGCCCGAAGCCGAGTGTGTCGAGGCCGTGCAGCACGATGTTGCCGCCGACCCACAGCATCGCGGCTGTCCCCACGATGGTCAGCGCCTTCATGAAGCCGGGCATCGCCTTGACGATCCGCCGCCCGGCCCCCTGCAGGAAGCCTTCCCGTGTGCGGGCCAGCGACATGCCGTAATCGTCCGCCTTCACGATCAGTGCGACCGCGCCATAGACGGCCGCGGTGATCCCGATTGCCACGGCCAGCAGAACGATCGCGCGCATGATCACCCCCTGATCGGGTGGGATCGTGGACAGCGCGATGGTCATGATCTCGGCCGACAGGATGAAGTCGGTCTTGATGGCGCCCTTGACCTTGGATTCCTCGAGCTGGCGCGGGGAGCCGACCTCCTCTCCCTCATAGCTGTCGTGGGTGTCATGCGGGCTGATGGCGTGCCAGACCTTCTCGGCGCCCTCGAAGCACAGATAGGCGCCGCCGATCATCAGCAGCGGCGTGATCGCCCAGGGCGCGAACTCGGACAGGATCAGCGCGATGGGCAGCAGAATCACGACCTTGTTGAAGATCGAGCCCTTGGCGATGCGCCAGACAATCGGGATCTCGCGTTCGGCGTCAAAGCCGTGGACGTATTTCGGCGTCACCGCCGCGTCGTCGATGACCGCACCCGCGGCCTTCATCCCGGCCTTGGCGGACATGCCTGCGACATCGTCCACCGATGCCGCCGCGACCTTGGCGATCCCCGCCACGTCGTCCAGTAATGCGATCAGCCCGCTCATCCCCGCCTCGTTCTGCAATCCTGCGTGCTGGCGAACGCGGGCGGCAGGGTTTCGGTTCGATCATGGGCGGGCATCACGCCTTGCGCGCGGGCCGAGGATGTTCCATCACCGGCCGGATGGACCAAAGGGGGACCGGGCGATGGCCATGCTGGATCAGAACGCGAAACCGACCGAGGAAATCGACGTCCGCGACGTCTTCGGCGTGGACAGCGACATGAAGGTCAAGGGCTTCGCCGAGCGGACCGAGCGCGTGCCGGAACTTGACCCGACCTACAAGTTCGACCCCGACACCACGCTCGCGATTCTGGCAGGCTTTGCCTATAACCGCCGGGTGATGATCCAGGGCTATCACGGCACCGGCAAATCCACCCATATCGAGCAGGTCGCCGCCCGCCTGAACTGGCCCACCGTGCGCGTGAACCTCGACAGCCATGTCAGCCGCATCGACCTGATCGGCAAGGACGCGATCAAGCTGGTTGACGGCAAGCAGGTCACGGTCTTTCACGAGGGCATCCTGCCCTGGGCGCTGCGCAATCCGACCGCCATCGTCTTTGACGAATATGACGCTGGCCGCGCCGACGTCATGTTCGTGATCCAGCGCGTGCTGGAGGCCGAGGGCAAGCTGACCCTTTTGGACCAGAACGAGGTCATCACGCCCAACCCGTATTTCCGCCTGTTCGCCACCGCGAACACCGTTGGCCTGGGCGACACGACGGGCCTTTACCACGGCACCCAGCAGATCAACCAGGGCCAGATGGACCGCTGGAATCTGGTGGCGACGCTGAACTACCTGTCCCATGACGCCGAGGTTGCCATCGTTCTGGCCAAGGTGCCGCAGATGAACACCGAAAAGGGCCGCAAATGCGTGGCGCAGATGGTGACGCTGGCCGATCTGACGCGGACGGCCTTCATGCAGGGCGACCTGTCCACGGTCATGTCGCCCCGCACGGTCATCAGTTGGGCGCAGAACAGCCGCATCTTCGACAACGTGGGCTATGCCTTCCGCCTGACCTTCCTGAACAAATGCGATGAACTGGAACGCCAGACCGTCGCCGAGTTCTACCAGCGCCTGTTTGACGAGGAACTGCCGGAGAGTGCGGCGGCCAAGGCGGGGTAAGCGGACTTCGCTCCGCCTGCCTGACGATCAACCCCGGCCCTCAATGAGGGCCGGGGTTTCATTATGGGCGGCTCAACTCTGACGGGCCGCCTTGGTCGCCTTTGTCCACCAGACCAGTTCCTCCAGCATCCCCTTCAGCGAGCCTTCCAGCACGCCCTCGATCTCGCTGATCGGGGCGTCCTGGCCGCCGCTCCAGACCTTGAAGAACTCGGACCCGCCGATGTGGACGGCGTTCCGCAGCGGCACCATCTGCAGTTCGACCGCAACGTTGCGCAGATGCTCCAGCGAGCGCGCCCCGCCCATCGAGCCATAGGCCAGCGCGCCGATCGGCTTGCGGTTCCAGCCCACGTAATCCTGGTCAAAGGCGTTCTTCACCGAGGCGGGCATCGAGTGGTTGTATTCCGCCAGCACGAACAGATAGCCATCGAACTCGGCCACCTTCTGCTGCCAGCGCACCGCGCGCCGGTCCTGCGAGGGCACCCAGGCGTTGGACGCCGCCTCGTCGAAGAAGGGCAGGTCATAGTCGCGCAGGTCCACCAACTCGAAGTCGAGCTCGGGGTGGTCCTTGACCTTCTCCATCAGCCAGGCGGCGGGCTTGTCGGCGAAGCGCGCCTTGCGGGTCGAGCCGATGATGACGGCGATCTTGGGCTTGGACATCGTGGTCTCCGTGATTAACTAGGTTTCCGTAAGATACTACGGATCAGTTAGATACTGCGGGACGGCCCCGCAAGAAGGCACCTTCATGAAACCATGCGACACCCACGACACCGGCACCTGCCAGCGCATCAGCGAGATGCTGTCGCGCATCGGCGACAAGTGGACGCTGCTGGTGGTGCGGGCGCTGGGGAACGGCCCGCGCCGCTTTTCGGCGCTGAAAAGGGAACTGGGCAGCATCTCGCAGAAGATGCTGACGCGGACGCTGCGGAACCTCGAACGCGATGGGCTGGTCAGCCGCACGGTGACGCCCTCAACCCCGCCGCAGGTAGAATATGCGCTGACGGCGATGGGCGAGGACCTGTTCGGCCCCATCGCCGCGCTGTCGGACTGGACGATTACCCATGCCGACTGCATCGACGCGGCACGGGCGGCCTATGACCGCCGCGAGGCTCAGCGCGCGGCATAGTCCATCAGCGCGCGGAACAACTCGGGTGGCAGGTTCTGCGGATCGGTGATGGTGATGGTCGTGCCCGCCGGCAGGGCTGCCGGGTCCGCGGGCGAAGCGGGGCGCCGGGCAATCCCGGCTGCCGCCGCCATCTCCGGCGGCAGCATCGGCGCGACCCCACCCCCCGGGGCCACGGTAAGAGGCGGCAGTTGCGGCATCCCTTCGGCCCTCACCGGTCCCTGTTCGGCCAAGGCCTGCGCTTGCGCAGCGGCAAGCTGCTGTTCCAGCTCGCGCACGCGGCGTTCCTCAAGCTGGGAAAGCTGGGCGTTCACCTGCGCCTGCACGTCCTGCTGCATCTTCGCGGTGACGGCGCCAAGCTGGGCGTTCACGGCATCGACGCCGTCGGTGAAGCCCTTGCGCCAGGCCGCGTCGATGGCGGGCTGGCAGTCTTGCGCAACGGCGGGCATGGCAAACAGGATCAGGGTGGCGGAAAGGGCGCGCATCACGACTCCTCAGGCGGTTTGCATCCCGAACGCAGGACGGGGGCGCAGGGTTCGTGCCTTCTGCCGGACAGCGGGCCGAAGCCTGCCGTCCGCCTGTTGCGGGGCTGTCTTCAGCCCTTGTCGGCGTGCCCTGTTTTCGGCGGGTTCATATCCGTCGCCGGAGCTTCAACCTCGCTGACATGCGGCGTGTCGCCCGTGTTCACATCCCCGACATCCGGCGGGTTCATGTTGCCCGCGGGCGCGTCCGCCTCGGAGACATGGGGCGCCTCATCCTTGTCCGGGCCGCCTTCCTGTCTGCTCATGCCCGCAATCATCGCCCGCAATTCGGCATTCTCGGCCCGGGCCTTGATCGCCATCTCGCGCACGACGTCGAATTCCTCGCGGGTGACGAGGTTGCGGTCGGCAAGCCAGCGGTCCACCCAGCCCTTCATGGCGGTCTCGGCCTCGTCCTTGGCCCCCTGCGCCACGCCCATGGCGTTGGTCATCAGCTTGGACACATCGTCGAAAAAGCGGCCCGGGCCGCTGCTGTGGGTGGTCATCGCGCAATCCTCTCGCATGGCGGTGGGGTCAATATGACGGCGCCCGTGCCCGGCTTCAATGACCGCCCGGCGGTTGACACCCCCGGCCCGCGCGGCCAAGCAACCCCGGCACGCGCGAGGCCCCCATGATCCCTTTCCCCGAGATCTCTCCGGACATCTTCACCATCACCATCGCGGGACGCGAGTTCGCCCTGCGCTGGTACGCGATGGCCTATCTGGTCGGGCTGCTGCTGGGCTGGTGGATCATCGCCGCGCTGATGCGCCGACCGCATCTGTGGGGCGGGACTGCACCCATGCGCCCCCGCGCGGTCGAGGAACTGCTGACCTGGGTCGTGGTCGGCGTGATCCTCGGCGGGCGTCTGGGGTTCGTGCTGTTCTACGAGCCGGCCTATTATCTCTCGAACCCGGCCGAGATCATCAAGGTCTGGCAGGGCGGCATGTCCTTCCACGGCGGCTTCCTGGGCGTCGTGTTGGCCGCCTGGGCCTATGCCCGGAAGAACGGCATCGCGCCCCTGCGGCTGGCCGATGCGCTGGCGGTCGCGACTCCCGTGGGGCTTTTTCTCGGCCGCATCGCCAATTTCATCAACGCGGAACTCTGGGGCCGTCCCACCGACGCGCCCTGGGGCGTGATCTTTCCCGGCGAGGCGGCGCAGGACTGCCCCGGCATCGAGGGCCTCTGCGCCCGCCACCCCAGCCAGCTTTACGAGGCGGGGCTGGAAGGGCTGGCTCTGGGCCTGATCCTGTTCGTGCTTGTCCGCCGTGGCGCTCTGGCACGCCCCGGCCTTGTGCTGGGCGTGTTCCTCGCGGGCTACGGGCTTGCCCGCTTCGTGGTCGAGTTCTTCCGGCAGGCCGACGCGCAGTTCGTCACCCCTGACAACCCGTGGGGCCATGTGCTTGGCGGGCCGGTCTGGGGCATCACCATGGGCCAGCTTCTGTCGCTGCCGATGATCGCGGTGGGGATCGGCTTCGTCCTCTGGGCGCTCAGGCGATGACGCCGCTGGCCCGCATCATCGCGGCCCGGATCGCGGCCGAGGGGCCGATGGGGCTGGACGACTACATGCGGCTCTGCCTCATGCACCCGAATCACGGCTATTACGCCACCCGCGATCCCTTTGGCGCAAAGGGCGATTTCACCACGGCACCCGAGATCAGCCAGATGTTCGGGGAACTCGTGGGGCTTGTGATTGCGCAGGCGTGGCTGGACCAGGGCGCGCCCGCGCCCTTCACGCTGGCCGAGCTGGGTCCGGGGCGGGGGACGCTGATGGCCGACCTGCTGCGGGCGACGCGCCGGGTGCCGGGCTTTCATCAGGCGGCGCGGGTGACGCTGGTCGAGACCTCGCCGCATCTGCGGCAGGTGCAGCGTGAAAGGCTGGGCCAAGTCACCCATCTTTCCTCGGTCGCAGAACTGCCCGAGGGGCCGCTGTTCCTGGTTGCCAACGAGTTCTTCGATGCCCTGCCGATCCGGCAGATGCAGCGCGTTCGCGACGGCTGGGCCGAGCGCATGGTGACCCTGGACGCCGATGGAGCCTTGGCGCTGGCGCTCGCAGCGCCGGTCACGCTGCCCCGTGCGGCGCCCGAGGGCGAGGTCTGGGAGATCTGCGCCGAAGGAACCGCCATCATGTCCACCGTGGCCCAGCGCATCGCCACGCATGGCGGCGCGGCGATCGTGGTCGATTACGGCACTTGGGACGGCAAGGGCGACAGCCTTCAGGCGCTGCGCCGCCATGCGCCCGACGGCATCTTCGCGCATCCGGGGGACGCCGACCTGACAGCCCATGTCGATTTCGCCCCGCTTGCAGGGGCTGCCATCCAGGCGGGCGCTGCGGCATCCGCGCCGGAACGGCAGGGCGACTGGCTGAGCGCGCTGGGGATCGAGGCGAGGGCCGCGCGGCTGGCCGCGGCGGACGATGCGGGGGCAGGGGCTGCGCTTCACCGCTTGACCGACCCCGCCGAGATGGGCCACCTGTTCAAGGCGATGGCGGTCTGGCCGCGCCATCATCCGCCCCCGGCGGGGTTCAGGCCCTTGCCGGCCGCCGCCCCGGCCCAAGCCTCTGCGACTGCCGGGCAGCCCGGCCTCGCCCCTCGATCATGACGAAATTGCGGGACGATCCGATGACGCTGGAAATCCTGACGCACTCCTCGCTGCACCCGGTCCGACACGGGTTCTTCACCCGCAAGGGCGGTGCCTCCTCGGGCCTGTTCTCGGGGCTGAACTGCGGGCGGGGGTCCACGGACCAGCGCGACATGGTGGCGATCAACCGCGCCCGCGTGGCCGAGGCGCTGGGCGTCGGCCCCGACCGGCTGGCGACCGTCCACCAGACCCATTCCGCCAAGGTGGTGACGCTGGCGGGGGGCGAGGACCTGGATGCCGTGGCCCAGACCGAGGCCGACGCCATCGTCAGCACCGCACCCGGCATCGCCATCGCGGTGCTGACCGCCGACTGCCAGCCGATCCTGTTCGCCGACCCGCAGGCGGGCGTGATCGCCTCCGCCCATGCCGGCTGGAAGGGGGCGCTGGACGGCATCCTGCAGGAAACCGTCGCCGCCATGAAGGCCGCGGGCGCCACGGACATCCATGCCGTCATCGGTCCCTGCATCAGCCAGCGCGCCTATGAGGTCGGCGAGGATTTCATGGACCGCTTCCTGACCGATGACGACCGCCATGCCCGCTTCTTCGCGGGCGGGCCGAACGGCAGGCCCATGTTTGACCTGCCGGGCTTCGGCCTGTCGGTCCTGCGCGATCTGGGGGTGAAGGCCGAATGGATCGGCCATTGCACCTATTCCGACCCGGACCGCTTCTTCAGCTATCGCCGCGCCACGCATGAAGGCGCGGCGGACTATGGACGCCTGATCTCGGCCATCACGCTCTAGCGGTTCTCGACCAGCTCGAAGGGTACGCCCGGCTCGTCCTTGGCGCAGCGAATGACGAGGCTGGTCTTGACGCTGGCCACGTTGTCGGCCGCCGTCAACTGGTCGGTCAGGAAACGCTGAAAGGTGGAGAGATCAGGCGCCACGCATTTCAGGATGAAGTCGATCTCGCCATTCAGCATGTGGCATTCGCGGACCAACGCCCAGTCGCGGGCGCGGTTCTCGAAGGCGGTGAGGTCGCGTTCGGACTGGCTGTGCAGGCGGACCATGGCGAAGACCTGCACCTCAAATCCGAGGCTGCGCGGGTCCACGTCGGCGTGATAGCCGCGGATGAAGCCTTGCTCTTCGAGCGTGCGGACCCGGCGCAGGCAGGGGGGCGCCGAGATGCCGACTCGGCGCGCCAGTTCGACATTCGTCATCCGGCCGTCGGCCTGCAGTTCCTTGAGGATGCGTCGGTCGATGTCGTCCAGCCGGGCGCCAGCCATGATGTCTCCGATGGTGGGAAATCGCAGCTTCCTTATCTTCCACAGCACCGGTCCGCAACATTGTTTCGCGACCTGCGGAATCTGCGCCGTAGCGGAAGACCGGGCCATGCGGCCCCGCCTGCCTCCGGCGGGGGTATTTGGCTCCAACGAGAAATGCCCGGACCTGCGCGACCGGGTTTCTTCATCCCGGCCAGATGCCCTTGGAGGGGGGGACAGACAGCCCCGCTCCGGCCCTGCGGAAAGGGCCTCCGGTTGAACCGCAGGGCAGGCGGGGTTAACTCGGGCGGAACACGCATTCATGAGGCCGCCCGTGACCCAGACCGCCGCAACCCTGCCGACGCATCACCGGCTCATCATCGTCGGTTCCGGCCCCGCTGGCTATACCGCCGCCGTTTATGCCGCCCGCGCCATGCTTGTGCCGCTGCTGATCCAGGGCATCCAGCCTGGCGGGCAGCTGACCATCACCACCGATGTCGAGAACTGGCCGGGCGATGCCTCGGTCATGGGCCCCGACCTGATGATCCGCATGGAAAACCATGCCCGCGAGATGGGCGCGCGGATCGTCTCGGACACGGTGACGCGGCTGGACCTGTCTCAGCGCCCCTTCGTGCTGGAATGCGACAGCGGCGCGCGGCTGACGGCGGACGCGCTGATCCTCGCCACGGGGGCGCAGGCGCGCTGGTTGGGGCTGGACAGCGAAAGCCGCTATCAGGGCTTCGGCGTCAGCGCCTGCGCCACCTGCGACGGCTTCTTCTATCGCGGCCGCGAGGTGATCGTCGTCGGAGGCGGCAACACCGCGGTGGAAGAAGCGCTGTTCCTGACCAACTTCGCCAGCAAGGTCACGCTGATCCATCGCCGCGACAGCCTGCGGGCGGAAAAGGTGCTGCAGGACCGCCTGTTCCGGCATCCCAAGGTCGAGGTTGTCTGGAACCACGAAATCGCCGAGATCACCGGCACCGACCAGCCGCTTGGCGTCACCGGCGCGGTGCTTCGCTCGACCACGGACGGCAGCACCCGCACGGTCGGTGGCGACGGCGTCTTCATCGCCATCGGCCACTCGCCCGCGTCCGAACTGGTCAGGGGTCAGCTTGAACTGCGCGACGGCGGCTATGTGAAGGTCGAACCCGGCACGACCCGCACCTCGGTTCCCGGCGTCTTCGCCGCGGGCGACCTGACCGACGACACCTACCGGCAGGCCATCACCAGCGCCGGCATGGGCTGCATGGCGGCACTGGACGCCGAGCAGTGGCTGGCCGCGCAGGGTCTGGCCGAGGGCGCGACCACGCCCGCGACTGCGACCGAGCTGCCCCAGCCGCAAGTGGCCGACGGGTGACACCCGCCAGCCATGCGCTGCGCGAAACCCAGGCGCCGGATCGGCCGCAGGTTGCAGAAGGCCGGCATGGGGGCTAAGGGGCGGGCGCACACCGTCACCCTTTTGCGCGGTGCAGCGCCATGTCACGAACCATCGAGTGTAAGATGACCCAGCCGCCGAACCTCGCGCCGATCCCGGAACTTTATGTCAACGCCGACTCGGCGCAGAAGCTCAAGGCGGATGCCGGCGAGATGCCGTCCTGGGACCTGACGCCGCGCCAGCTTTGCGATGTCGAACTGCTGATGAACGGCGGCTTCCACCCGCTCAAGGGTTTCCTGACCGAGGCCGATTATGACGGCGTGGTCGAGAACATGCGCCTGTCCTCGGGCGGGCTGTGGCCCATGCCGATCACCCTGGACGTGAGCCAGGAGTTCGCCGACAAGATCGAGCCGGGCACCGACATCGCGCTTCGTGACCAGGAAGGCGTGATCCTCGCCATCCTGTCCGTCACCGACAAATGGGTGCCGAACAAGAAGCGCGAAGCCGAAAAGGTCTTCGGCGCCGACGACCTGGCGCATCCGGCGGTCAACTACCTGCACAACGTCGCAGGTCCGGTCTATCTGGGCGGTCCGATCACCGGCATCCAGCCGCCGACCCATTATGATTTCCGTGCCCGCCGCGACACGCCGAATGAACTGCGCGCCTTCTTCCGCAAGATGGGCTGGCGCCGGATCGTGGCTTTCCAGACCCGCAACCCGCTGCACCGCGCCCACCAGGAACTGACCTTCCGCGCAGCCCGCGAGGCGCAGGCGAACCTGCTGATCCACCCGGTCGTCGGCATGACCAAGCCGGGCGACGTGGACCATTTCACCCGCGTCCGCTGCTATGAGGCGGTGCTGGACAAATATCCGCAGGCGACCACGCATCTGTCGCTGCTGAACCTCGCCATGCGCATGGGCGGCCCGCGCGAGGCGGTGTGGCACGGCATGATCCGCCGCAACCACGGGCTGACCCACATGATCGTCGGCCGCGACCATGCGGGGCCGGGCAAGAACAGCCAGGGGCAGGACTTCTACGA
>NZ_JAUNPC010000114.1 GCF_030536915.1 Paracoccus sp. (in: a-proteobacteria) | reverse complement strand
GGACATGAAGGCGCTTGGCGTGGACGTGCTGATCTCGGCCCCGCAGAAAGGGTGGAGCGCCTCGCCCGCCGCCGGACTGGTCATGTTCTCGGCGCGGGGGCTGGAACGGCTGGAGGCGACGACCAGCGACAGTTTCGCGCTGGACTTGAAGAAATGGCGCGCGATCATGAAGGCCTATGAGGACGGCGGCCATGCCTACCACGCGACCATGCCGACCGATGCGCTGGTCCTGTTGCGCGACGCCATGGTGGAAACCCGCGAGATGGGCTTCGAGGCCGCCCGCGAAGCCCAATGGGACTTGGGCCGCAAGGTCCGCGCGGTGCTGGCGGAACGGGGCATCCGCTCGGTCGCGGCCAAGGGCTTTGCGGCGCCGGGGGTCGTTGTCAGCTATACCGACGATCCCGACATCCGCAGCGGCAGGAGGTTCGCCGAGAAGGGCATGCAGATCGCGGCAGGGGTGCCGCTGCAGGTCGGCGAGGGACCGGAGTTCTCGACCTTCCGGCTGGGGCTGTTCGGGCTGGACAAGCTGAAGGACGTGGACGGCACGGTGGCGCGGCTGACGAAGGTGCTGGACGAGGTGCTGGCGGGATAAGGGCACGGCTTCGTCGAGGCGGCTGGGGGCGCTGCCCCCGTCGCCCTCCGGGCGACTCCCCCGGGATATTTTTGCGAAGAAGAACGTGGGAGGCCGAACGTTGCACGGCCTCTGCTGTGAAGAACATCCGGTCGTGAGGCCGGGCGTTTTCTTGTCTGGCTATGGCAGAAGCGCCCGGTTCGCGCGGACCGGGCGCTTCTGCCGCAGCGGTCAGTCGAGGCTGACTTCGGCCTCGGTCACCACCGGTTCCCACTTGGCCATCTCGGCCTTGACGTGCTCGCCCAGTTCCTCGGGGCCGGATGCCACGATCTCGGCCGAGAACTCGGCCATGCGGTCGGCGACGGCAGGATCGGCCATGGCGGCCTTTGCCGCGTCGGCTAGAACCTCGACCACCTCGGGCGGGGTGCCGGCGGGGGCGAAAAGGGCGTTCCAGCTGTATGTCTCATAGCCCGGCAGCGTTTCCGCGATGGCGGGGACATCGGGGAAGGAGGGCGCGCGTTCCGCCGTGGTCACGCCCAGCGCCTTGAGCTTGCCGCTGTTGATATGGCTGGAAGCCGAGGGCAGGTTGTCGAAGATCACCGGCACCTGGTTGCCCAGCACGTCCGTCAGCGCGGGGCCGGACCCCTGATAGGGGATATGGGTGATGTCCAGATCCGCCATCGACTTGAACAGCTCGCCCGACAGGTGCAGCGGCGTGCCGTTGCCTGACGAGGCATAGGCCAGCGGCTCGGCCTTGGCGAGGTCGATCAGTTCCTGCACCGTGTTGACCGGCAGGGCGGGGTTCACCGCCAGCACGTTCGGCACCAGCACCAGCAGCGACACGGGGGCGAAATCCTCGACCGCGTCATAAGGCTTGCGCTTGAGGATCAGCGGATTCAGCGCGTGGGTCGCGACTGTGCCCATAAGGATCGTGTAGCCATCCGGGTCCGCCTTGGCGACCTGCGCGGCGCCCAGGCTGCCGCCCGCGCCGCCGACGTTCTGCACGATGATCTGCTGGCCCAGTTCCTGGCTCATCCGGTCGGCGACGATGCGGCCCACCACGTCGGTCGAGCCGCCGGCGGCAAAGGGGATCACCAGCTCGATCGAGCGGGTGGGAAAGTCCTGCGCCGCGGCTGCGCCGGCGAGGCCGAAGGCAAGCGCCGTGCCCATGAGGACGCGGCGGGTCAGGGTCAGGGTCATTGGAACCTCCTGTTCAGAGTTTGTTATGGGTGGGCGAAAGGCCGGGGCGCAAGGCGGCCCCGGCCTTTCCGGTCAGTCTTCGCTTTCGGTGAAGACCTCGTCGCGCCGTTGGCGGATCTGGGGCAGGAAGACCAGCACCAGCACGATCAGCGAGACGACCAGCAGGCCCGCGCTGATCGGCCGCTCGATGAAGGTCATCGGATCGCCCCGCGACAGGATCATGGCGCGGCGCAGGTTTTCTTCCAGCAGCGGGCCGAGGACGAAGCCCAGCAGCAGCGGCGCGGGCTCGAAGCGCAGCTTGGACATGATGTAGCCCAAAAGCCCGAAGAAGGCGACGGCATACAGGTCGAAGGTGTTCGAGTTCACCGAATAGACCCCGATCGCCGACATCGCCATGATGATCGGGAACAGCACATAGTAGGGCACGGTCAGGAGCTTCACCCACAGTCCGATCAGCGGCAGGTTCAGCACGACCAGCATCAGGTTGCCGATCCACATGGACGCGATGATGCCCCAGAAAAGCTGCGGCTGGTCGGTGACGACGCTGGGACCGGGGACGATGCCCTGGATGATCATCGCGCCGATCATCAGCGCCATCACCGGGTTCGCGGGGATGCCCAGCGTCAGGAGCGGGATGAACGAGGTCTGCGCGCCCGCGTTGTTGGCGCTTTCAGGACCGGCGACGCCGGCGAGCGCCCCCTTGCCGAATTCCTGCGGGGTCTTCGACAGCTTCTTTTCCACCGTGTAGGAGGCGAAAGACGCGAGGATCGCGCCGCCGCCCGGCAGGATGCCCAGGACCGAGCCGATGCCGGTGCCACGGAGGACGGGACCCGCCATCTCGCGGAACTCCTGCCGGTTCGGGAACAGCCGGTTGATGTTGCGGGTCATCACCTCGCGATCATGCTCGTTCTCGAGGTTGCGCAGGATCTCGGCGAAACCGAAGACGCCGATGGCGACGGCGACGAAGTTCAGCCCGTCCGCATACTGGGTGATCCCCATCGTGAAGCGGGGCGTGCCGGTGTAGATGTCGGTGCCCACGATGCCCAGCAGCAGCCCCAGGATCACGATGGCCAGCGCCTTGATGATCGAGCCATGCGCCAGCGCCACCGACATCACCAAGCCCAGCACCATCAGGCTGAAATACTCGGCCGCCCCGAACTTGAGCGCGACGGCGGTCAGCGGCGGGGCAAACAGCGCGACAAGGAAGGTCGCGACCGATCCGGCGAAGAACGACCCGATCGCGGCGGTCGCCAGCGCCGTGCCCGCCCGGCCCTTGCGGGCCATCTGGTAGCCGTCGATGGCGGTGACGGCGGACGAGCTTTCGCCTGGCATGTTGATCAGGATGGCGGTGGTCGAGCCGCCGTATTGCGCGCCGTAGTAGATCCCGGCCAGCATGATGAGCGAGCTGACGGGTTCAAGCTGGAAGGTGATCGGCAGCAGCATGGCGATGGTCGCCGTGGCGCCGATGCCGGGCAGCACGCCGATCAGCGTGCCGAGGATGACGCCGATGAGGCAGAAGAGCAGGTTCGCCAGCGACGAGGCGACCGAGAAGCCCATGGCGAGGTTGGAAAGAAGATCCATTGCCCGCCCCTCAGAACTGGAGCCAGGGACCGAAGCGCCGGAAGGGCAGCCCCAGGCCATAGCTGAAGATCAACGTCGAGATCACCGTCACCAGCACCGCCAGCACCAGCGCGTAGAGCGGGCGCATCTTGACCGAGGCCTGCGAGGCGATCAGCGTGGTGATGAACAGCGCGGGCACGAAGCCCAGTCCCCGCACCGTCAGGCCGAAGAAGATCGGCGCCGGCAGGATGAAGAAGATGCCGCGCCAGGCGACCGGGCCCATCGGCTGGCCCTCGCGGCCAAAGGACTGCAGGAAGATCACCAGTCCCAGCAGGAACATCAGGCCCGACAGGATCATCGGGAAGTAGCCCGGCCCCATCCGCAGCGAGGTGCCGATCTCAAGACCGAGCGTCTGCCATCCGAAGAAGGCGGCCACGGCCATCAGGCCGAGCCCCGCAATCACGTCGGTGTCGTCTCTTGGTTTCGTGGACACGTGGTTTCCCTCCGGTCTCTTGCAAGGACTCGCCGCCCTTTCACGGGGGCGGCGAGCGCGGGATTCAGGAATGGGGTGACGGATGCCGGATCAGTCGGCGTAGACGCCCGCGGCCTCGATGATCGGCTTCCAGCGCGCCACCTCGGCCTCGACATGGGCCTTGAGCGCCTCGGGGGTCGCCTCTTCGGCCGGAACCGGGGCGGCGCCCAGATCGGCCAGAGCCTTGATCACGCCTTCGTTGGCCAAGGCCTTCTGCAGCGATTCGGACAGGCGCTGGTTGATCTCGGCGGGCGTGCCCTTGGGCGTGTACATGCCGTGCCAGACGGCAAGCTCCATGTCGGGCAGGCCGCTTTCGACGGCGGTGGGCAGGTCGGGGAACAGCTCCAGCCGCTCGCCCGTGGTCACGGCATAGGCCTTGATGGTGCCGCTCTGCACCTGCTGGGTGGTGTTGGTGGTCTGGTCGCAGAGCATGTCCACCTGTCCGCCCAGAAGGTCGGTCATCGCCGGGCCGGTGCCCTTGTAGGGAACCGTGGTCAGTTGCGCGTCGAGCGAGTGCATCAGCATCATCCCGCAAAGCTGGCTGACCGCGCCGATGCCGGCGTTGGCCAACGTCAGCGTTTCGGCATTCGCCTTGACGTAGTCGATGAAGCCGGCCATGTCGTTCGGCTCGAAATCGCTGCGGGCCGTGATCATCATCGGCACATCAAGGACCTGGCCGACATATTCAAAGGCTTCCAGCGTTTCATAGGGCAGGCTGCGGTACAGCGTCTCGGCGGTGGCAAGTCCCATGTGGTGCAGCAGCATCGTGTAGCCGTCGGGGTCGGAGGTGGCCACGCGGTTCGCGCCGAGGGTCCCGCCCGCGCCGGTCACGTTTTCCACGATGATCTGCTGGCCCAGATCGGCCGACATGCGTTCAGCCAGCAGCCGCCCGACCGAGTCGGTCGGACCACCGGCCGAGAAGGGGATGACCATGGTGATCTGTCGCGCCGGATAGTCCTGCGCGAAAGCCGGAGCGGCCATGATCGTGACGGCGCAGACCGCGCCCAGAAGCTTGGAGACAGGCATTTTTTCCTCCCGGTATCGGATCGTGACGACGCAAGCTCCTCGAATGCGCCGATCGCGGAACGTTTGCGTGAGGATCGGCCTTGTTCAAAGCGCCTCGTCATCCGTTTCCGTCACTTTCGGACCTGCCCTACAATCCAATGGGTGGAAACAGTGACAAGGCTGAAACTGGATGTGTGGAAATCCACACATTCAAGGCATCAACTGCCGTCGTCTTCTCCGGCTTCGACGATCAGGCGGCGGTCGAGGCCGTATTTCTGCATCTTCTCGTAAAGCGTCTTGCGCGAGATCCCCAGCGTTTCATAGACCGCCCGCAGCCGGCCACCATGGGCGGCGATGGCGCCCGCGATCAGGCTGCGCTCGAACTCGGCCACGCGTTCCGGCAGGCGCGCGCCCTCGGCCCCGGCGCTGAGCGGGTCTTCGAGCCCAAGCACCATCCGCTCGGCGAGATTGCGCAACTCGCGCACGTTCCCCGGCCATTCGCGGGCGGCAAGGTCGGACAGGAAAGCGGCGGGCACCTCGCGTTCGGGCAGGTTGTGGCGGGCAGCGGACTCTCGCAACAGTTGCAGGAACAGCAGCGGGATGTCCTCGCGCCGGGCCGACAGCGGCGGGACATGCAGGACGGCGACGTTCAGCCGCCAGAACAGGTCCTCGCGGAACTCGCCCCGCTGAACAGGGGCGGCGAGGTCTGCCTTGCTGGTGGCGATGAAGCGCACGTCCAGGGCCACCGGGTCGTTCGACCCCAGCCGGGTGATGATCCGTTCCTGCAGCACCCGCACCAGCTTGGCCTGCAGGTCCAGCGGCATGGACCCGATTTCGTCCAGCAGGACCGTGCCGCCGCGGGCGTGTTCGAACTTGCCGTAGCGCGGGCGCAGCGCGCCGGGGAAGGCGCCGGCCTCGTGGCCGAACAGCTCGCTTTCGATCAGGGCGGCGGGCAGGGCGGCGCAGTTGATCGCGATGAAGGGCCGTTCCGCACGCAAGGAAATGTCGTGCAGCGTCCGCGCCACCACCTCTTTCCCGACGCCGGTCGGGCCGATGATGAGGGCGTCGGCGTCCGAGGCGCCGATGGCGCGCATCCGGTAGCGCAGGTCCACCATGACCTGGGTCCGGCCGGGCAGCCGCGCCTCGATGTCGTCGCGCTTGCCCGCGACCGCGCGCAACCGGCGGTTTTCCAGCACCAGCGCGCGGTGGTCGATGGCGCGGCGGATGACATTGGCCAGTTCCTGCACCACGAAGGGCTTTTCGATGAAGTCATAGGCGCCGTTGCGGATCGCCTCGACCGCCAGCGGCACCTCGGCATGGCCGGTGAACAGGATCACCGGGATCTCGGGGTCGATCTCGTGGACCCGGCCCAGCAGGGTCATCCCGTCCATGCCCGGCATCCGGATGTCGCTGACGATCGCGCCGTTGAAGCCGGGCGCGGCCAGCGCCAGCGCCTCGGTCCCGCCGGTCAGCGCCTCGACCTTGAAGCCCGCCAGCCCGAGGGCCTGCGCGGTGGACCCGCGCATCTGGTCGTCGTCGTCGATCAAAAGCACCCGGCCGCCCGTCATGCGGCCCCCGCGGCGGGCAGGCGGACGCAGAACTCGGCCCCCGGACCCGCGTTGCGGACCGAGATCGTGCCGCCGAAGTCGCGCACGATATTGGCCGAGATGGAAAGGCCCAGCCCCAGTCCCGCGCCCATGCCCTTGGTGGTGAAGAAGGGGTCGAAGATGCGCTCGGCAATCGTCTCGGGCACGCCGGGGCCACGGTCGCGCAGGCCGATGGCGACCCACTCGCCCTCGGCCAGCGCCGACAGGGTGATGCGGCGGTCATCCGTCCCTTCGGCTGCGTCGGCGGCATTGGTGATGAGGTTGACCAGCACCTGCTGCAATCGTGTCGGTCCCGCCTTCAGCGGCGGCAGGCCGGGCGGCAGGTCGATCTCCAGCGTGGCGTGGCTGCTGGCAAGGCGTTGCGCCACGATGGTGCGCGTCTCAGGCAGCAGCGCGGCCAGGTCCACGGCAACCAGCCGGTCGTCGGGCTTGCGGGCAGCGTCGCGCAGGTGCCTGCCGATGGCGGCCATCCGGTCCACCAGCGACAGGATCGCGCCGATGTTCTCGCGCGCGGCATCGTATTCGCCCCGCTCGATCAGGATGCCCGCGCTGTCGGCATAGTTGCGGGTGGCGGCCAGCGGCTGGTTGATCTCGTGCGACAGGGATGCCGACATCTGCCCCAGCGCCGCCAGCTTGCCGACCTGAACCAGGCTGGCCTGCGCGGCGCGCAGTTCCGCCTCGGTGGCGCGGCGCTCGGCGACCTCCTGCTCAAGCTGGCCGTTCAGGCGGGCGAGGTC
>NZ_JAUNPC010000192.1 GCF_030536915.1 Paracoccus sp. (in: a-proteobacteria) | reverse complement strand
CGCATCCACCCTCGACGGCTTCCTGGCCGATGAGCACGACTCCCTGGACTGGCTGCTCCACCAGGACATCGACCCCGAGGGCCCCGGCGGCAACGACGCCTTCATGCGCTCGGTGGGCGCGATCGTGATGGGCCGGGCCACCTACATGTGGCTGCGCGACCACCTGGAGGCCGACGGCGACGGCTGGCCGTACACGGTGCCGGCCTGGGTGCTCTCCCACGCGGAGCTGCCCGGCATCGAGGGGGCCGACCTGCGCTTCGCCTCCGGATCCGTTGTTCCCTTGCACGCCGAGCTGGTGGCGGCGGCCGGTGCCAAGGACGTGTGGGTGGTGGGCGGAGGGGACCTGGCCGGGCAGTTCGTGGATGCGGGCCTGCTGGATCAGCTGATCATCGCGATCACCCCGGTCACGCTGGGGGCAGGGAAACCGCTGCTGCCCCGCCGGCTCGACCTGACGCTACGAACGGTGGCCAGGAACCGGGCATTCGTGTGCGCCACCTTCGACGTGCTCGGGCCGATGCGGTAAGTGCCCTCGCTGGCATCTATCCAGATATCTGATTATCAGATAGGGTGGACGGATGCGGACCATCAGCGCGACGGAAGCCTCCCGGCACTTCTCCGATCTGCTCGACGCGATCGAAGCCGGCGATGCTGTCGTGGTCACTCGCGGGAACCGGCCAATCGCTGAGATCCGTCCTGCCCCGCGCCACACCGGGCGGGACCTTCGAGAAGCACTGCAGAAGATCCCCCCTCCGGATGACCGCTTCCGTACGGACATCGCCGAAGCCTTGGACTACGTCGTGGACATGACGGAGAACCCGTGGGACGACGACTGATCCTCGACACCAACCTGCTGATCGACTACGAGCGCGGCAGGCTGGATCAGCGATCCTTCGACGACGATGAGCTGGCGATCGCCTCCATCACGGTCGCGGAGTACCGCATCGGCATTGAGTTCGCGCAGACTGCGCAGCAGGTCACCCACCGCGAGAGCGCACTGGAGGCGATCATCGATGCGGTCGAGGTGCTGGACTATACGGAGGCGACAGCTGCCCATCATGCGCGGCTGATCGCACACGCCCGTCGTTCGGGCAGGCCGCGCGGGGCGCACGATCTGATCATCGCCGCACACGCCGCGCAGACCGGCAGGATCGTGCTGAGCCGCGACGCCGCGGCACGCTTCGGCGACCTGCCCGGTGTCGTCGCGACGAGTCCCTGACCCGTAGCACCCCGACCCCTCAGCGCCCTGACCTGCAGCGGTGAGATCTCACATGGCAGCGTTGATGGCGTCCACCAGCTGCTGGATCATCGCGCGGTCCAGTCCTCCCAGGCCGGAGAGCCGGTTCAGGGGCATCTGCGCGATCATCTTCTGCATCTCGGGGTCCTCGGCGATCGGCATCTGGGCGAACAGCGGTGCGAGCACTGCCTGTGCGGCAGGCAGTGCCATCACCTCGCCCACGGTCCAGGTGGTGTCCACCACCGGCGTCGGCTCATCGCCTGCGATCTCCACCTCGGCCTGCAGCGGCAGGTCGCGGCTGGAGAACCCGACCTCGACGGCGTAGGTGCCGGTCTCGACCACCCAGGCTCCGTCGACCACCGACCAGAACTGCAGGTCCTCGCGGGGGATGCGGATGCTGAGCTGCTCGGAGGCACCGGGCTCCAGCGTCACGTCGCCGAAGCCCTTCAGCTCCCGCAGGGCCCGGGTGACCGTCGAGCCCTCGACGGACACGTAGGCCTGGACCACCGCACGGCCGGCCCTCTCCCCGGTGTTGGTGACGGTGACGGTGACGTCCAGACCGTCGGCCCCGGAGGTCACGGCCAGGTCCCCCAGCTCGAAGGTGGTGTAGGACAGGCCGTGGCCGAAGGGGTAGGCCACCTCGGTGCCCAGGGCATCGAAGCCGCGGTAGCCCACGAACAGTCCCTCCCCGTAGCGCACCCGGGAGTGGTCCCCGGGGAAGTGCAGGTAGGAGGGGGTGTCCTCGAGGCGCAGCGGGATGGTCTCGGCGAGGTGACCGGAGGGGTTCGCGCGGCCGAACAGCACGTCGGCCACGGCCTCGCCACCGGCCTGGCCCAGCAGCCAGGTCTCCAGCACTGCGGGAGCGGCGGTGACCGCTGCGGGCAGGCGCACGGCGGAGCCGTTGGACAGCAGCACCACCACCCGGCCCGTGACCTGCTGGATCGCCTCCAGCAGCTCGATCTGGGCGGCCGGCAGCTCCATGTCCTCCCGGT
>NZ_JAUNPC010000191.1 GCF_030536915.1 Paracoccus sp. (in: a-proteobacteria) | reverse complement strand
ATTGGCCTTGAGAACAGATCCTGAACGCGCTGATCGAGAGCAGACTGGCTCCCGACCTTAAGATGATCGACAGCACAATAGGCACGGTGGTCCGCGCCCATTATCAGAAAGAATCTCCCCGCCAACAAGGCGAAGCATCGCTACGGTTGCGTGCCGCTTCCTCTTTCCCGGCAGAGATGGCAAGTGGTGAGCGCGAGATCGAAAGGGTTGCGATGCGGATCGGGGAAACGGCCCTGCCGGGTGTGCTGGTGCTGACGCCTGCGCGGCATGGGGATGCGCGGGGGTTCTTTTCGGAAAGCTGGAACCGGCGCACATTGGAGGAGGCGGGGGTGCACCTGCCCGAGTTCGTGCAGGACAACCATTCGCTCTCGGCCAGGGCCGGCACGCTGCGGGGGCTGCATTACCAAGCGCCGCCGCATGAGCAGGGCAAGCTGGTGCGCTGCGGGCGGGGGGCTCTTTACGACGTGGCCGTGGACGGGCGGCGGGGCAGTCCGACCTATGGGCAATGGATCGGCGTCGAACTGAGCTTTCAGAACGGCCGCCAGCTCTGGGTGCCGCCGGGCTTCCTGCATGGCTTTGTCACGCGCGAGGACGACACCGAGGTCGTCTACAAATGCACGGGATACTACGACAAGACGGCGGATGGTGCGGTGCGCTGGGACAGCCTCGGGATCGACTGGGGGGTCGTGGACCCGATCCTGTCCGACAAGGACCGGGCGGCCGTTCCCTTCGCTGACTGGCAATCCCCCTTCGAGGGCACGGCATGAAGATCCTGGTCACAGGGGGCGCGGGCTTCATCGGCTCGGCCGTGGTGCGGCTGGCGGTGTCGCGCGGGCATGAGGTGGTGAACCTCGACGCGCTGACCTACGCGGCGAACCTCGAGAACGTGGCCTCTGTGGCGGGCAGCCCGCTTTATGCCTTCGAGCAGGCCGACATCCGCGACCGCAGGGCGCTGGACCGCGTCTTCGCCAAGCACCGGCCGGATGCGGTGATGCACCTGGCCGCCGAAAGCCACGTGGACCGCTCGATTGACGGGCCCGGTGCCTTTGTCGAGACCAATGTCACCGGCACCTACAACCTGCTGGAAGCGGCGCGCGCCTTCTGGACCCGCGAGGGCAGGCCCGAGGGCTTCCGCTTCCACCACATCTCGACCGACGAGGTGTTCGGCTCACTTGGCGAGACCGGGCAGTTCACCGAAGACACGCCCTACGACCCGCGCTCGCCCTATTCGGCGTCCAAGGCGGCAAGCGACCATCTGGTCCGTGCCTGGCACGAGACCTACGGGCTGCCGGTGGTGCTGACGAACTGCTCGAACAACTACGGACCCTTCCATTTCCCGGAAAAGCTGGTGCCGGTGGTGATCCTGAATGCGCTCCACGGCCGCGAGATCCCGGTCTATGGCGACGGCGGCAACGTGCGCGACTGGCTGTATGTCGAGGACCATGCCGACGCGCTGCTCCTGTGCCTCGAACAGGGCGCGATCGGCCGCAGCTACAACATCGGCGGCGAGAACGAGGCCCGCAACATCGATCTCGTCCGCACCATCTGCGCGCATCTGGACGAGCTGCGGCCCGAAGGCGGCCCGCATGACCGGCTGATCCGCTTCGTCACCGACCGGCCCGGCCATGACCGGCGTTATGCCATCGACCCGGCCCGCATCCGCACGGAACTGGGCTGGCGCCCCTCGGTCACGGTCGAGGAGGGGCTGCGCCGCACCGTCGAGTGGTACCTGTCGAACGAAGCCTGGTGGCGCCCGCTGCTGGACCGCGAGGGCGTGGGCCGGCGGCTGGGGGCGGGCTGAGGTTGCGCGGCTGCATGGGTATCTGGGTCAGGAAAAATCCGTTGGGAGTGCAGGAGCGATGAGGGGCCTGATGATCTTCGGCCGGACCGGCCAGGTCGCGCGGGAACTCGCCCGGCTTGCGCCCGAGGCGCGGTTTGTGGCCCGCGATGAGACCGACCTGACCGACCCCGCCGCCTGCGCCGCGCTGATCCGGCGCGAGCGGCCCTCGGCCGTCGTCAATGCCGCCGCCTACACGGCGGTCGACAAGGCCGAGTCGGACGCCGAAGCCGCCCGGCTGGTCAACGCCGATGCGCCCGCAGCCATGGCCGCGGCCTGCGCCGAACTGGGCATCCCCCTCGTCCATATCTCGACTGACTACGTCTTCGACGGCTCGGGCGACCAGTCGCGGACCGAGGACGCACCGCCTGCTCCGCTGGGGGTCTACGG
>NZ_JAUNPC010000190.1 GCF_030536915.1 Paracoccus sp. (in: a-proteobacteria) | reverse complement strand
CAGGGCTGCCGAACAAGAGCGTCCGGCCTTCCGCGATCGCGCTTTTCCCCGACCGCGCCCCGCCCGTCACAAGGATGATCGAACCCATGGAGCCTCCGTGTCCTTGGACGGCCAAGCCGTGAACCGCGCGTCCGGCAGTCCTCTGCAAGACGGCCTGCAAACGCCGCCATGTCGCTCAGGCTGAGGGCCCACATAATATGGCGCCTGCCATGCCGGAAGCCGCCATGCTGCATAGGCGCCTGCCCGACCGGCGCGATGCGACGAGAACCTCATGGTTCCCTCCTCGATGGCCATCGTAGGCCGCATGACAATCTGCCTGTGGGGATGCGCACCCCGCAGACGGTTCCAATCGTCACCGCTGCGGAACAGCCGCTCCTCGGACGCACCCCGCGCCGCGGATGGGTGATCGTCGGGCAGGTCTCCTGACTTGCGGGTCAAGGCTCCGGCCGGCCTTCCCATGCCCGGGGGCACAGTGGCGTATCGACCGTCGCTCGCCGCTTACAGTTGCGGGGGCAGTCCAGGATTTGCCCCGAAAGGCGCACCCGGTTCCCATATCAAGCCGCTCTCGCGGCACCACGACGCTCGGGTTCTGCGATGGGGCCGCACCGGCTGTCAAGGCTGGTCGGTGCTCAGCCCATGCGAGGCGGCACCCCACTGCCTTGCGAAAGGCGCAACTTCCCCGTTAGGCGATGCCGCAAGCTCTCGGAGGCACTGCAATGGAACTGACACTCGTAGGCATCGGGGCCGGCAACCCCGATCACCTGACCCTGCAGGCGGTCGAGGCAATCCGGACGGCGGACATCCTGCTGATCCCCGACAAGGGTGAGGACCGGCAGGAACTTACAGACCTGCGCCGCAGGATTGCCGCCGGCTGTATCGAAGATGACAAAGCCCGGCTTGTGTCCTTTCCTATGCCCGAGCGGGATCCGAACGTGTCCGATTACAAGATGCGGGTGAGGCTGTGGCACAATGCCGTCGCGCAAGCTTGGCTTTATGCGCTCGCGCCATATCCCGAGGCGCGAAAGGTCGCGCTGCTCGTCTGGGGCGACCCTGCCCTGTTCGACAGCACGCTGCGGATCGCCGAGCGCATCCGGAAGGTCCGCCCGCTGGACCTGAAGGTCGTGCCCGGCCTGATGTCGCTGCAGGTGCTCACGGCAGCCCATGCAATCCCGCTCAATCGCCTGGCTGAGCCGTTCCTTGTCACCACGGGGCGCCACCTGCGCGAGCATGGCTGGCCCGTGGGCATTGACACGCTGGTGGTGATGCTCGACGGCGAATGTTCGTTCACCACCCTCGGCCCGACAGGGATCTCGATCTGGTGGGGCGCCTATGTGGGGATGAAGGGCGAGATCCTCGACCACGGGCCGCTGGCCGAGGCAGGCCCGCGCATCGTCGCGGCCCGTGCGGAGGCACGGGCGCGGCGGGGCTGGATCATGGACATCTATCTGCTGCGGCGGGAGTTGCCCTCGGCCAGCGCCCCGTAAAGGATCAGCGTCGGGGTAGCCGCGCGCGCATTCATGCGGCACATCTCGGCAAGCTTGCTGATCGTGCCCCTGTGCAGCGCCTCGGCGGGCGTAGACACCCCGGACGCGAGGATCGCCGGTGTGTCCGTCGGAAGCCCATGCGCGATCAGCTGCCCAGCGAAGTCGGGAAAGGTCGCCCGCGCCATGTAGACGGCCGTCACTGCTTGAGAGTCCGCCAGCGCGGCCCAATTCAGGTCGCCCGGCAGCGCCCCGCTGACATCATGTCCGGTCACGAACTGCACCCGTCGCGCGGACAGGCGGCGGGTCAGGGAGATGCCCGCAGCGGCCGCGGCCGCCGCTGGGGCGGTCACTCCCGGAATGACCTCGTAGCCGATCCCCGCAGCGCTCAATGCGGTGATCTCTTCCTCCAGACGGCCGAACATGCCCGCGTCACCGGATTTCAGTCGGACCACCCTGGCGCCGGTCCTTGCCTGTTCCACCAGCAGCCGGTTGATGTCATCCTGTCGTGCCGAGGCCCGGCCAGCGCGCTTGCCGCCTGGAATCAGCACTGCGTCTTCTGCGGCGAGATCGAGGATCGGCCCCGAGGACAGGTCGTCGTAAAGCACCACCTCGGCCGCCTGCAGCCGCTTCACGGCCCGGACCGTCAGCAGTTCCGGGTCGCCGGGGCCCGAGGACACGAAGCTGACAAAGCCTGAACCCTTCATGGCGCCTCCGCGATCATGTGGAAGAAGGTGCCGGTGACATTGCCCCG
>NZ_JAUNPC010000189.1 GCF_030536915.1 Paracoccus sp. (in: a-proteobacteria) | reverse complement strand
GCAAGGCCTCTGCCAGCCTGCGCTTGGAGCGCACCGAGGCCGCGCGGCAGGCGCCCGATGATCCCGACCCGCTGATGCAGGCGCTGAACGAGGCGCTGGACCTGCCCGGCGCCACCGAGGATGGCGGCGGCGGCCGCGCCGCGATGGGACCGCCCCTGTCGCAGGGGGAAAAGGACGGGCTGCGGCTGCAGATCGAATCCTGCTGGAACATCGGCTCGCTGTCGCGCGAAGCGCAGCGGACGGCGGTGTCCGTGCAGTTCTCGATGTCGCCCGACGGGATGCCCGAACCGGATTCGCTGCGGATGATCGGGTTCGACGGCGGGTCCGAGGCGGCTGCTGGCCAAGCGTTCGAGGCCGCCCGCCGCGCCATCCTGCGCTGCGCCCTGCAAGGCGGCGGCTTCAGTCTGCCGGCCGAGAAATACGCCCGCTGGCGCGACACCATCATCGACTTCCGCCCCCAGGGCGGCCCCTCGATCCGGTGAAGATGGCCCGCATTTCCATCGCACCCCAAACAGGTTAGGTTGCGCGCATCATGTCGCTTTCCGTCCATCTCGCCCGCCTTTCGCTTGTCCTTGCCGCGGCCCTCGCGCTTGCAGGTCCTGCCGCCGCGCAGGATACGGTCCCGCCCGCGCTTGCCGCCACGGAAGACGAAGGTCCGCTGCGGATCGAGATCACCGGCGGCCAAGTCGAGCCGATGCCGATCGCCGTCGTGCCCTTCTTCGACGAGGGCGGCGCGGGCGATCTGGCCGCCCGCATCCAGGCCGTAGTGACGGCCGACCTGACCGGCACCGATCTGTTCCGGGAAATTCCAGCCTCGGCCCATGTGGCGCAGCCCTCGGGCTTTGACGAGCCTGTGGCCTACCCTGACTGGCGGGCGGTCAATGCCGAGGCGCTGATCCTCGGCGCCGTGTCGGTCCGTGACGGGCAGGTGACGGCCAGGTTCCGGCTGTTCGACGTCTTCTCGGGCCAGCCCTTGGGCGACGGGATGCAGTTCGACGCCCCCGAGGAAGGCTGGCGCCGCGTCGCCCACAAGGTCGCCGATCAAGTCTATGCCCGGATCACCGGGGAAGGCCCGTATTTCGACAGCCGCGTGACCTTTGTCTCGGAAACCGGCCCCAAGGACGCGCGGCTCAAGCGCATCGGGATCATGGATTACGACGGCGCGAACCCGATCTGGGTGACGGATGACAGCGCGCTGGTCGTCTCGCCCCGCTTCTCGCCCGACGGCAGCCAGCTGCTTTACACCAGCTTCGGGAACGGGATGCCGCAGGTGATGCTGATGGACGTGGCCAGCGTCCAGTCGCGCCCGCTGAAGCAGGAGGCGGGGACCATGAGCTTCGCCCCCCGCTTTTCCCCCGACAGCCGCTGGGTCGTTTATTCGCGCGAGCAGGGCGGCAATACCGACATCTGGCAGATGGACGTGGCGACCGGGGCGGAACGGCCGCTGACGGAAACGGCGGCCATCGAGACCTCGCCCAGCTTCTCGCCCGACGGCCGCCAGATCGTCTTTGAAAGCGACCAGTCGGGCAGCCAGCAGATCTATGTCATCACCGCCGACGGCTCGGGCGAGCCCGCGCGCATCAGCTTTGGCGACGGCAGCTACGGCACGCCCGCATGGTCCCCCACGGGCGACCTGATCGCCTTCACCAAAAGGAACGGCGACCGCTTCCACATCGGCGTGATGCGGCCGGACGGGACCGAGGAAAAGCTGCTGACCGAGTCCTTCCTTGACGAGGGTCCGACCTGGGCCCCCAATGGCCGCGTCGTCATGTTCACGCGCCAGACGCCCGGCGGCGACGGCACCTCGCGCCTGCATTCGGTGGACGTGACCGGCCGGAACATGCGCCCGCTGTCGATCGAAGGCGCCGCATCCGACCCCGACTGGGGACCGCTTTTGCCATGAGGAGCTTCTGCCCGATGAACGGCCTTCGCACCGCTGCCGCCGTGTTCCTGCTTGCGGGTCTGGGCGCCTGCGCCCAGACCCCGCCCATCGCGACGGTGACCGATCCCTATGCGGGCAGCCGCTACACCGGCACGCTGCCCGGCGGCACACTGCCCGGCGCCAGCGCCGAGGATTTCCGCCGCATTGCCGGCGACACCGTCTGGTTCCCCGAAAACGATGCGGCGCTGGACGGCCGCGCGCGCGAGACGCTGGTGCGGCAGGCTGGCTGGCTCAAGCAGAACGGCAGCTTCTCGACCGTGATCGAGGGGCACGCGGACGAGCAGGGAACGCGGGAATACAACCTCG
>NZ_JAUNPC010000008.1 GCF_030536915.1 Paracoccus sp. (in: a-proteobacteria) | reverse complement strand
GGCCAGCAGGCCGCCGAGTTCTGGAACCTGCGCGAGCATCTGCCCGAGGCGAACCGCCGCATCGGCGCGATCTCGTCCCACGACATCAGCCTGCCCCTGTCGGAAATTCCGCGCTTCATCCAGGACGCCGGCGCGATGATTGCTGCGATGGGGGATATGCGGATCAACTGCTTCGGCCACCTGGGCGACGGCAACCTGCATTACAACGTCTTCCCCGGTCCCGGCCGCTCGCGCGCCGATTACGCCGACCTGCGCTTTCGTCTGCCCGAGGCGATCTATCAGATGGTCGTGGAACGCGGCGGATCGTTCTCGGCCGAACACGGCGTCGGGCGGCTCAAGGTCGCGGACCTCGAACGCTGGGGCGACCCGGTGAAGCTGTCGGCCATGCGGGCGATCAAGGCGGCATTGGACCCCCAAGGCATCATGAACCCCGGCGCGGTGCTGAGTTGATCCCCGGTGCCGCCCGGCCTATATCGGGCGGCGAAGGATGACCTTCCCCCTCATGGGCAGCAGTCGGGACGGCCCGCAAAGGAACCGTGACCCATGCGCACCACCACCGACCGTATCCGCCACGCCATCCTGTTCGAACTGATCGGGCTAATCTTCCTGATCGGCGGCGGCACGATCCTGACCGGCTTCGACGTCCATGCGCTGGGCGTCATCGGCGTGGTGTCCTCGCTGATCGCGACGGCCTGGAACTATGTCTACAACCTGATGTTCGACCGCGCGATGCTGCGGCTGCGGGGCAGCGTCCTCAAGACCCACCCCATCCGCGCTCTGCACGCCCTGCTGTTCGAGGGCGGGCTGCTGGTCCTGCTGCTGCCCTTCGTGGCTTGGATGCTGGGTGTCTCGCTGTGGCAGGCCTTCCTCTTCGACCTTGCCATCGCGGTCTTCTACATCGTCTACGGCTACGCCTATAACTGGGCCTACGACCGCATCTTCCCGATGCCCGAGGCGCGGGGCTACGCCCCCTCGAACTCGCAAAGGGCGTGAACCTCGACGCCCATGGCCTCGATCGCCTGCCGTCCGCCCAGTTCCGGCAGGTCGATGACGAAGGCCGCGCCCACGACCTCGGCGCCGAGGCGGCGGCACAGTTCGATGGCGGCGCTGGCGGTGCCGCCGGTGGCCAGCAGGTCGTCCACGATCAGCACCCGCTCGCCCGCGCGCAGGGCGTCGTCGTGGATCTCCATCACTGCCTCGCCGTATTCCAGCGCATAGGCTTGGCTGATGACGGCGCCGGGCAGCTTGCCCTTTTTCCGGATCGGCACGAAGCCGGTGGTCAGTTGGTACGCCACCGCGCCGCCCAGGATGAAGCCGCGCGCTTCGAGCCCCACGACCTTGTCGATGGGGATGCCAGCGTAAGGGGACAAAAGCTGGTCCACGCAGATGCGGAAGCCGCGGGCGTCGGCGAACAGCGTGGTCACGTCGCGGAACAGGATGCCTTCATGCGGGAAATCCACGATGGTGCGGATGTAGTCTTTGACGCTTTTCTGCCGGTTCATGCCGGACGCTCCATCTCGAACAACTCGGTGACGACCGCATAATCGCGGTAGCCCATCCGCGAAAGCCAGCCCGAGCGGCGCAGGTCGAAGCGCCCGTCCACCAGGCAGTCGTCGCGCAGGTGGATGCCGGTGACGACGCCAAGGACCATGTGGTTGGCCTCGCCCGCCAGCCGGATGATCCGCGTGGCCCGGCATTCAAGGCTCGCCGCCGCTTCCGCCACGCGCGGGCAGTCGATGGTCTCGCAGGGGACGGCGGTCAGGCCCGCCGCCTCGAACTCGTTGGCGCCCGCCGGCAGCGACGCCGAGCTGGCGTTCATCGCGTCCTTCAACGGCGCGTCGGCGATGTTGACGCAGAAGACATGGGCCTCGGCGATCTGCGCCACGCTGTCCTTTGTCCCCGGTCGGTCCCCCTTGGCCCCGGTCGAGGCGAACATCACCTGCGGCGGGACATAAGCCGTGGCGTTGAAGAAGGAATAGGGCGCGAGGTTGTCGCCCGCCCGCCCGCGGGTGGAAATCCAGCCGATGGGCCGCGGTGCGATGATGGCGTTCCAGGGATTGTGCGGCAGGCCGTGGCCCGCCTCGGGTCGATAGAACATGGGCCGGGCCTTTGCTGCTGTGGCGAGGCCATATGAACACGCGCGCCGTCCGGGGCAACCGCTTGCACGGCATTGTTTCTTTCACCCCCCGCGGGTCGGTGCTAAGGCCGCGCCGACTGGCGGCGATGAGGTCCGATGTACACGCTGTGCCCCGAAACCGACGCCGACACCCCCGAGGTCGAGACGCTGATGGACCTGTGTTTCGCGCCGGGCCGCACGGCGCTGTCGTCCTACCGGCTGCGCGATGGCGTGCCCCCGGTCCCCGAGCTTTGCCTGACCATGCGCGCAGGCGATGCGGATGAAACGATGGTCGCCGCCATCCGCTACTGGCCTGTCCGCGTGGGGGGCCGCCCGGTCCTGCTGCTCGGCCCGGTCGCCGTCCACCCGACCGCGCAGGGCGAAGGGTTGGGCGCCTTCCTGATGCGCGAAAGCCTGTCCCGCGCCGCCGCGATGGGCTGGGAACGGGTGATGCTGGTGGGCGACGCGCCCTATTACGGCCGCTTTGGCTTTACCCGGCTCGATCACGTGGAGATGCCGCCCCCCACCAACCCCGACCGGGTGCTGGGTCTGGAACTCCGCCCCGGCGCATGGGTTGGTGTGCGGGGCGCGGTGACGCGCGAGACCCGGCCCGAGGTGCTGGCGGGGCTTGCGGAAATCGACGACCCCGATCTGCTCTCCTCCTGTTCCGAGGTTGAGGTTACGAAGGACGACCCCCATGCCCGCGCCCAGCATCACCTCGCGCCAAGCCATTCTGCCGCCGATCGATGACCCCTCGGTCCATGTCCAGATCGACAAGCTGGCCCGCCGCTATGTCGAGGCGGGCGGCTTGGTCATGGAGATCCTCGCCTCGGTGGGCGGCAGCGCGCAGGGGCTGATCGACCGCCTGCCGGGCTTTGTCCGCAAGCGGATGGACCGGATCACGCTGGCGGCGCTGAACCGCGCCTTTGACGCGGCCACCCGGTCGCGCCGCTATGTCCGCGACCGGGGCGACTGGTTCAACCGGCTGGCCTCGACCGTGTCGGGGGCGGCGGGCGGCATGGCGGGCCTGCCCGGCGCTGTGGTCGAACTGCCGCTGACAGTGACGATGCTGCTGCGCGCGATCCTCGAGATCGCCGCCGAGCATGGCCTCGACCCCGACAGCGACGAGGTGCGGATGGAGGCGCTGCGCGTCTTCGCCGCCGCCGGGCCGATGTCCGAGGACGACGGCACCGACCTCGGCCTGCTGGCGGCAAAACTGTCGATCACCGGCCAGACCGTGCAGGGCATCATCGCCCGCATCGCGCCGCGCCTGTCCTTGGTGCTGGGCCAGAAGCTCGCCGCCCAGGCCACGCCCGTCTTCGGCGCGATGGCGGGCGCCTCGATCAACTTCGCCTTCGCGGGCTATTATCAGGAAATCGCCCGCGTCCATTTCGGCGTGCTGCGTCTGGCGCAGGAAACCGGCCTGCCGCGCGAGGCGCTGACCGAGGCCCTTCGGGACCGCATCGAGCAGCTTCAGACCGATCGCGGCACCAAGGCCCGTAAGGCGGGACCATAAGCCGCGTCTTTCGGCCCTAAATATCCCCGCCGGAGGCTCCGGCGCTGCCACCTGTCACTCCGCTTCGGATTCGGGCGCTGACAGTTCCAACGGCGCCGCCTCGACCGTCAAGTCGTCCACCGACAGTCCCGCCTTGGGCCGCGCCAGCGCCGCCCGCGTCACCCAGAACAGCCGCTCCTGCGCGCGGGTGATGGCGACATAGGCCAGCCGCTTCCACAGGGGCAGCCCGGCCTCGGTCCGGTTCGACCATGCGGCGGCCGACAGGTCTGGGCCGAAAACCTGCACCTCGGGCCATTGCGACCCTTGCGCCTTGTGGATCGTCACCGCCGCGCCGTGCAGGAAGGTCGCGCCCATGCGGGCGGCAAAGGGGATGAAGGGTTCTTCCACATCCGGCGTCTCGATCTTGACGATGCTGGCCGCCGACAGCCGCGGCTCGGGCGTGCCGATGACATGCAGGCGGGAAAAGCCGGGCTTCTTTCCCGGCCCCAGGTAGATCACCTGCGCGCCCTTGATCAGCCCCCGCGCCTCAAGGTCGATGCGCTTCTTGCGATGCTTCAGCGGCAGCTCGATCCCGTCGCAGACCAGCGGCTCGCCGGGCAGCAGCAGGTCGCCCGGCGCCCCATGCGCGGCGCGGAAGGCGGTGATCAGCCGCACCCGCGTCGCGTTGCGCCAGACCAGCGCCGGGCTGCGCGCCATCAGGTCAGCATCCATCCGTTCCGCCCAGACGACGCGCGGATCATTCGCGGCGGCCTCGCGCACCAGCCGCTCGAAACCAGCAAAGTCCACCGCAGGGTCCGACAGCGCGTGTGCCAGATCGAGGATCGGGCTGTCATCCGCCTGCCGGTGGATGCGGTGCAGCTCCAGCTTCTGCGAGGCCGCCAGCCGGTCGAAGACCATCTCGCCCGACTGCCCCACGGGGGCCAACTGCGCCGGATCGCCGAACAGGACCAGCAGCGGAAAGATCTCGCGCAGGTCGTCGAACTGGCGCTCGTCCAGCATGGACGCCTCGTCGATCAGCCCCACGTCCAGCGGGTCCTCGCGCCGCTTCCAGCCCTGGATGAAATCCGAGCCCCGCAGCCCCGCCGTCGCCAGCGCGCCGGGGATGGACGCGTGCTGCTGGAAGAACAGCAGCGCCCGGTCCAGCGCCTCGTCGGTCAGTCCCTCGATCCGGGGGCGGTCGCCGGTGCCGGTCAGCCACTCGGCCAGGCGTTCGTATTCCGGGTCATAGACCGGAGTATAAAGGATGCGGTGGATCGTCGTCGCAGGCACGCCGCGGGTGCGCAGCACGAAGGCCGCCTTGTTCGTCGGCGCCAGCACCGCCACCGTGCGGGCGTCCTTCTTGCGCCTGCCCTCGTAATCCCCGCTGACCACCTGCACGCCCAGCGTCGCCAGCGCGCGGGTCAGTTCCGCCAGCAGCAGCGTCTTGCCCGATCCCGCCTTGCCCAGCACGGCCATGACCCGGCCCTTGCTGCCTTGGGCGGGTGCGATTTCCTCGGACAGAAGGTCGATGCCCGCGCCGGCCAGTGCCCCGGACAGCGCGTCCCATGCCTCCGCTTGGTCAGGCGAGAAGGCGGGCAGGGCGGGCGAGGTCGGGGAAAGTTCCATGCCGCATCCTAGCCGGACCGGCGGCGCGCCGCCACGCCCGGCGGCAATTTTCGCCGCGACGGACCCAGCGCCGGGTCAGGGCGTTGAGCGGCTGAAGACGGCCCCGCGTGCCGCCACCAACAGGAAAGGACATTCCATGAGATACCGGCATCATCACCGTTCCGACCCGCTGCTGCCGCTGCTGGCGGTGGCGGGGATCGCCGCGCTGGCCTTCTCGTTCCTGCGCGACACCCGGCCGCGCGGTTCGTCGTCCAGGCGCGTCCCCCATGGCATGGCGGCCATCCACCCCAAGGTGGCGGAAGGCACCGACGAACTCTGCGCCCCCGGATTCGTCCGCGATGCGGGACCGGAATCGATGCGCGACCGCCCGCGCCGCGGCTGGGACCGCGTGGACGAGCAGTTGGACGAATCCTTCCCTGCCAGCGACCCGCCCGGCAACTACTGATCGTGAGACCGCGTGACCGAACGATGCGGGACCGCCCGCGTTGTCCCGCCACACCACACAGGAGACCCCAGATGAGATTCACCCTCGGCCTTGCCGCATCGCTGCTGATGACCGCCCCCGCCCTCGCGCAGGACGCCGGCACCACCGCCGCGACCGAGATCGACCCGCAGGCCTATATCGGCACCTGGTACGAGATCGCCCGCACCCCCGCGCCCTTTCAGGAAATGTGCGCGGGCGGCGTGACCGCGACCTATGAACTGATCGACGAGGCGACGGTCAAGGTGACGAACCGCTGCGATGCCGAGGGCGGCGAGACGCAGGGCATCACCGGCGAGGCCGAGGTGGTGAACAACAACTTCAACACCCTGAACGTCGAGTTCGCTGTCGGCCAGGAAAGCCAGGGCGTCAACTATGTCGTGGCCGGCGCCGGCGACATCGAGGACGGGCAATACCAGTGGGCCGCTGTCCAGTCGCCCGAAGGCCCGATCGGCTGGATTCTGGCCCGCGCGCCGCAGATCGACGCCGAGACCCGCAGCCAGGCCGAGGCCGCGCTGACCGAGGCCGGGATCGACGTGTCGCAACTGACCGACACCGCCCAGCCGCCGCAAAGCTACCAGCCCGGCCAGTAAGCGGGCCGGAAACGAAAAAGGCCGGCGCATCAGCGCCTGCCCTTCCCTTGTCAAAAACTCAGCCGCGCGGGCCGGCTTCCAGCGCGTCCTCGAAGGTCCGCAGGCCCGTGCGCGGGGCCTGCACCAGCACGGCCATGTTCCCCGGCTTGTGTTCGTTGCGCAGCATCTTCACATGCGCCTGCGGGATCTCGGCCCAGGGGAAGACCTCGGACATGCAGGGGTCGAGCCGGCGTTCCAGCATCAGCCGGTTGGCCGCCGCCGCCTGCTTGAGATGGGCGAAATGCGATCCCTGCAGGCGCTTCTGGTGCATCCACATGTAGCGCACGTCAAAGGTGCAGTTGAAGCCGGTGGTGCCCGCGCAGATCACCACCATGCCGCCCTTCTTGCAGACGAAGACCGACACCGGGAAGGTCGATTCGCCGGGGTGTTCAAAGACGATGTCGACGTTCTGGCCCTTGCCGGTGATGTCCCAGATGGCCTTGCCGAACTTGCGGACCTCGTTGAACCAGTCCTTGTATTCCTCGGACCCGACCTTCGGCAGCGCGCCCCAGCAGTTGAAGTCCTTGCGGTTCAGGACGCCCTTGGCCCCCAGGCCCATGACGAACTCGCGCTTGTCCTCGTCCGAGATCACGCCGATGGCATTCGCCCCCGCCGCGTTGATCAACTGGATCGCGTAGGACCCGAGGCCCCCCGAGGCCCCCCAGACCAGCACGTTCATGCCCGGCTTCAACTCATGCGGCTCGTGCCCGAACAGCATCCGATAAGCGGTGGCCAGAGTCAGCGTGTAGCAGGCGGCCTCTTCCCAGGTCAGGTGCTTGGGGCGCGGCATCAACTGCTGCGCCTGAACGCGGGTGAACTGGGCGAAGCTGCCGTCCGGCGTCTCGTAGCCCCAGATGCGCTGGGTCGGCGAGAACATCGGGTCGCCGCCGTTGCATTCCTCGTCGTTGCCGTCGTCCTGGTTGCAGTGGATCACGACCTCGTCGCCGACCTTCCAGTTGCGGACCTTGTCGCCCACGGCCCAGACGATCCCCGAGGCGTCCGATCCCGCGATGTGATAGGGCTGCTTGTGGACGTCGAACATGCTGATCGGAATGCCCAGGCCCGCCCAGATGCCGTTGTAGTTGACGCCCGCCGCCATCACCAGGACCAGCACCTCGTTGCTGTCGATCTCCCAGGTGTCCACGACCTCGACCTGCATGGCCTGGTCGGGTTCGCCCTGGCGCTCGCGCCGGATCGCCCAGGCATACATCTGCTTGGGCACATGGCCGAGGGGCGGCATTTCCCCGATTTCATACAGGTCCTTGATCGGCGCGTCATAGGGGGCGATCGAGGATGGGGCGTCGAGGGCCATGATGATCTCCTTGCGTTCATGCCGCAGCGCAGAAGCCGTGGCTCATGAGTCGAGTGCTATGCGGCACCGCGCAACATTGCAATATGTGCGCAAAACCGGACGCAACAATATGTCGAAGGCACGAAACAATGTTACAAGCGCCGCGTTGCCGTTGTGCCGCACTGCGGCGAGTTGACGGCGCAGCATCCTGTCCCTTAACTCGGCCCAAGCGACAGATTCTTGCGAAAGGGGCGCCGCATGGCCCAGAAGGACAAACCTTGGCTGTTCCGCACCTATGCCGGCCATTCCACCGCCGCCAAGTCGAACGAGCTTTACCGCACCAACCTGTCCAAGGGGCAGACCGGCCTCAGCGTGGCCTTCGACCTGCCCACCCAGACGGGCTATGACAGCGACCACGTCCTGGCGCGGGGAGAGGTCGGCAAGGTCGGCGTCCCCGTCGGCCACCTGGGCGACATGCGGGCGCTGTTCGACGCCATCCCGCTGGAACAGATGAACACCTCGATGACGATCAACGCCACCGCGCCCTGGCTGCTGTCGCTTTATGTCGCGGTCGCCGAGGAGCAGGGGGCGGACGTGTCCAGGCTTCAGGGGACCGTCCAGAACGACATCATCAAGGAATACCTGTCGCGCGGCACCTATATCTGCCCGCCGAAGCCCAGCCTGCGGATGATCACGGACGTTGCGGCCTACACGGCGCGGCACCTGCCCAAGTGGAACCCGATGAACGTCTGTTCCTATCACCTGCAGGAAGCGGGGGCGACGCCGGAACAGGAACTCGCCTATGCACTGGCGACGGGCATTGCGGTGCTGGACGATCTGAAAGGCAAGGTCGCGCCCGAGGACTTCCCGGCCATGGTCGGGCGCATCAGCTTCTTCGTGAACGCAGGCATCCGCTTCGTCACCGAACTCTGCAAGATGCGTGCCTTCACCGAGTTGTGGGACGAGATCTGCCGCGACCGCTACGGCATCGAGGACGAGAAATACCGCCGCTTCCGCTATGGCGTGCAGGTGAACTCGCTGGGCCTGACGGAACAGCAGCCGGAAAACAACGTCTACCGCATCCTGATCGAGATGTTGGCGGTGACGCTGTCCAAGAACGCCCGCGCCCGCGCGGTCCAGCTTCCGGCGTGGAACGAGGCGCTGGGACTGCCGCGCCCCTGGGACCAGCAGTGGTCACTGCGGATGCAGCAGATCATGGCCTATGAAACCGACCTGCTGGAATACGGCGACCTCTTTGACGGCAACCCGGCCGTCGCGGCCAAGGTCGAGGAACTCAAGGACGGCGCGCGGGCGGAACTGAAGCTGCTGGACGAGATGGGCGGCGCAATCGCCGCCATCGACTACATGAAGTCGCGGCTGGTCGAATCGAACGCCGCCCGGCTGAACCGGGTCGAGGACGGCGAGACGGTCGTCGTCGGCGTGAACCGCTGGCAGCAGGGCGAGCCGTCGCCGCTGACCGCAGGCGACGGCGGCATCATGGTCGTCGATCCGGCGGTGGAACAGGACCAGATCGCCCGCCTGAACCAGTGGCGCCAGACCCGCGACAACGCGGCCGTCGAGGCGGCGCTCACGCGCCTGCGCGCTGACGCGCAGGAGGGGCGCAACATCATGCCCGCCTCGATCGCCGCCGCCAAGGCAGGGGCCACGACCGGCGAATGGGCGGGCGTCATGCGGCAGGTCCATGGCGAATACCGCGGCCCGACAGGCGTCTCCCCGAACCCCTCGAACCGCACCGAGGGGCTGGAGCCGATCCGCGAGGCGGTGGACGCCGTCAGCACCCGCCTCGGACGCCGGATGAAGTTCGTGGTGGGCAAGCCCGGCCTCGACGGCCATTCCAACGGGGCCGAGCAGATCGCCTTCCGCGCCCGCGATTGCGGCATCGACATTACCTATGACGGCATCCGCCTGACGCCGGAACAGATCGTGGCCGCGGCGCGCGAGCAGGACGCCCATGTCGTCGGCCTCTCGATCCTGTCGGGCAGCCATCTGCCGCTGGTCCGCGACGTGATGGACCGGATGCGGGCGGCGGGCCTAAGCCACGTCCCGGTGATCGTCGGCGGCATCATCCCCGACGACGACGCCAGGCGGCTGGCCGAGATGGGCGTGACCCGCGTCTACACCCCCAAGGATTTCGAGCTGAACCGGATCATGATGGACCTGGTCGCGCTGGTGGACCCCGCCGCGCAGGCGGCCTGACCGCCATGAAAAAAAGGGGGCGCAACACGCGCCCCCCAAGTTGCCGGGTCGGCAGGCTTCCCGGACAGCGGAAGTTCCGGTCACGAGGCCGGCAGCAGCACCCCGTCGATGACATGGACGACGCCGTTCCCGGCCTCGAGGTCGGCCGTCGCCACGGTGGCCGAAGTGCCGCCGGGGCTGGCGATCGTCACGGTGCCGCCCGATTCCGTGGCCGTCAGGCTGCAGCCGCCCATCGCCGGGATCGTGGCCGTGCCATTCCCGTCGGCGATCATCTGCGCCACGTCGGCGGCCATCGCCTTGGCCTCGACCACGTGGCAGCCCAGCACGGCAACCAACTGGTCCTTGTTCTCGGGCTTCAGCAGGTCATCCAGCGCCCCCGCCGGCAGCGCCGCGAAAGCCGCGTTCGTCGGCGCGAAGACGGTGAAGGGACCGGCGCCCTGCAGCGTCTCGGCCAAGCCCGCGGCGGTCACGGCCTGCACCAGCGTGGTGTGGTCGGGCGACCCCACCGCGACATCGACAACGGTCGCCGGGGCGGTCTGGGCAAAGGCCGCGCCCGCGCCAAGTGCGAAAAGGGCGGCAGCGGCGGAAGTTCTTGCGAAGGTCATCGGGCTGTCTCCTGAGATAGATTGTTACAGGTGTTACAGGATAGTGCCCGACCAACTCTGCGCGCTTACATTTGTTGCCATCACTTGCGCGTGAACCCGGCGCCGCCCGGCCGCCCCGGCCACCCGCTTGCACAAGCGCCGCGCCTTCCCCACTCTGCCCCCGCACAGACCGGAGCCTGCCCATGCCCGCCCCCGAGAACCGCTTCAAATCCCGCCTTGCGGCCGGAGAGACCCTGATCGGCGCCTGGGTCGGGCTGGCCGACGCCTATGCCGCCGAGATCACGGCAACCGCTGGCTTCGACTGGCTGCTGATCGACGGGGAACATGCGCCGAACGACCTCCGCTCGATCCTTGCGCAACTGCGGGTGGTCGAGGCATCGGGCAGCGCCCCCGTGGTCCGCCTGCCGATGGGAGAAACCTGGGCGATCAAGCAGGCGCTGGACATCGGCGCGCAGTCCCTGCTGATCCCGATGGTCGAAAGCGCGGCACAGGCCGTGCAACTGGTCCGCGCCACCCGCTATGCGCCGAACGGCAACCGCGGGGTGGGGGCGGCGCTGGCGCGGGCCTCGGGCTTTTCGGCGATCCCCGACTACCTTGCCACCGCGGACGCGCGGATCTGGCTGGGCCTGCAGGTCGAAACCCGCGCGGGCCTGGCCGCCCTGGACGGGATCTTGGCGGTCGAGGGCGTGGACGGCGTCTTCATCGGCCCCTCGGACCTTGCCGCCGACATGGGCTTTCCGGGCGAGCTGGACCACGCGCAGGTGCAGCAGGCGGTCCGCGCCGCGATCCGGGCGATCGCCGCCTCGGGCAAGGCCGCGGGCATCCTCTGGACCGACGAGGCGAATGCCCGGAACGCCGTGGCCGACGGCGCCCGCTTCGTCGCGACCGCCATCGACGTCATCACCTATGCCGCCGCGATCCGCGACGCGGCGGCACGGGGGCTGGCGCTGAAGGTATAGGCTTCAGTTGTAATATGGTATTATCTGCCGAAACCTTGCGTGGTTTACGCTGCAGCCAAGTCGCGCAGTTCGGCTAATGTCAGGGGCGCCGCTCGCTTGGTATGTGCGCTGCGGTGACAATTGGGGCAGAGACAGACAAGGTCTTCCAAGCGTGTGACAACCACGGTTTCAGCGGCACCCAGCGGGTTCAGGTGGTGCACCTCGATAATATAGCGGTTGTCGATGAAATTTAGATAGCCACATGCTTGGCAGCGGCAGCCATCCCTTGTTCGAGCAGCATTGACCAGGGCACGGTTGCGAGAGCGTGTGAGATAGCGCGCTTCGCGCAAGATGCCTTCAACGCCTTCGGCGTAGGCAGGCGCCTTGGGGATCTCCTGAACTTCCGCAGGTGCGTCTGCATCGCTGACCATGAACCTCTGTATCAGAAAGTTGCGGTACTTCTTTATCACCGTCGCATAAACGGGGATGCTCGATCGCTTTTCCGTAACTGGAAGAGGATCAGGTGCCGAAGGATCTAAGCGCAGAGAGCGTTCAACTTCCTCAAGTCGATCCAAGTTATAAAGTGTGGTTACCTCCCCATAGCGCTCTTTATAGCAGGTTTCGATGCGTCGCAGATCGCTGAGATAAGTGCGGACTGTGCTTTCCTTGATGGACGGGTCCGACCTCAGGTATGCAGCAAAAGCTTTTTCACGCATTTTTCGGCACCCTTCCTAGCAGGAAGAACTCGTCGTTCGGCGGGATGTCGGCCATGTTCACCAGCCGGTTCGACATCCCGAAGAAGGCCGCGATCGCGCCGATGTCCCAGATCTCGTCGGGGGTGAAGCCCGCGTCGATCATGTCCTCGTAATCGTCCTGGGTGATGTTGTCGGCATCCGTCGCCACCAGCTCGGCATAATACAGCATGGCGTAATGCCGCTCGCTCAGGCCCGCCTTGCGCCAGTTGATCGCCACCTTGTCCGCGATCAGCGGGTCCTTCGCCCGGATGCGCAGGATCGCCCCGTGGGCCACCACGCAATACTGGCAGCGGTTCAGGCCCGAGGTGGCGACCACGATCATCTCGCGCTCGGCCTTGGACAGCCCCTCGTCCTTTTCCATCAGCGCGTCGTGATAGGCGAAGAAGGCGCGGAACTCGGCCGGGCGATGGGCCAGCGCCAGGAAGATGTTGGGCACGAAGCCCGACTTTTCCTGCACGGCGCGGATCATCTCCTGGATGTCGGGCGGCAGGCTGCGCAGGTTGGGGATGTCGAAGCGGCTGATGGGCTGGGTCATGGTCGGTCCCTTGATGTTCGTCCGGGCTTACCATGACCGCCCCTGTGGGCAAAAGCCGCGGGTCAGGAGCCCCCGGTGATCTGCCGGTATCGCAGAATCCCGCCCAGCAGGATCAGGACGCCCAGACCCTCCAGCGCCTCCTCGGTGCCGCTGACCAGCGCGTAGAAGATGCTGTCCTCAAGCCCTTCGTCCCACAGCTTGCCGCCGATCATCTCGATCCCGACCGCGCCCGCGACAAAGACGAGGCCTGCGGCGATCATCCACCGGCGGGTCGATGCGGGCAGCCGTCCAAGGAACGGCAGCACCAGCAACCCGCCCAGGCCGACCACCGCCAGCGCCGGTACCACCCAGGCGAACCTGAGAAAACCGCCCCATTGGAAATGGTCATGCAGCCGCACGGCGATGGCCTCGTGGATCATCAGCAGCTCGTCGGCCGACACCGCCAGCACCGCCAGCCCGACGCCGATCCAGCCCCAGCGCAGGATGCGTTCCGAAGGCGGGCTGCGCTGCCCGAGGTCCAGCATCAGCAGCCCCGCCACCCCCAGCGCCAGCACCGAGAACCAGGTGTAAAGGCTGCTTTCCTCGTTCGGGTCCAGAAGGCGGGGCAGGGGCGCGGGCCAGGGACCGGACAGCGTCTGCAGCAGGTGCAGGCACAGAAGCACCGCCCAGACCCCATAGGCCGCCGTCAGCAGGGGCGCATGGAGCCGTGACGAACCGGCCCCCCAAGCCGCGGCGCCATTCACAGTCACATTCGGCCACGCCATGTGCAAACCCGATCCCATCGTTAACAGAACAAACATTTTATCGTTAACAGACTGTCATGATTCTGTCGCACGAGGAAGCGCCGCATCGGCAAGGTGCTGCCGGTCGGCTTTCCGGCCCGGCGGTTGACTCGGGCGCGTGTCTGGCGTAACGGGATTCCACACCCGGAAGGTCTGCCTTCCGGTCCCCGATCTTGCGCGGGGATCGACCTCCGTCAGCGCGTTGCGCCCACGGGGGCTGTCCTGTTTTCGCCGCTGCCACGGAGGCCGCCGATGTTCGAAAGCCTGTCAGACCGCCTCGGCGGAGTCTTCGACCGCCTGACCAGGCAGGGCGCGCTGACCGAGGATGACGTCACCGCCGCCATGCGCGAGGTGCGCCAGGCGCTGCTGGACGCCGACGTGTCGCTGCCGGTCGTCCGCAGCTTCGTCCGCGCCGTCACGCAGAAGGCCACGGGCGCGGCTGTCACCAAGTCGGTTTCGCCGGGTCAGCAGGTCGTCAAGATCGTCCATGACGAGCTGATCCGCACCCTGCAGGGCGAGGACGCGCCCGAGACGCTCAAGATCGACACGCCACCCGCGCCGATCCTGATGGTCGGCCTTCAGGGTTCCGGCAAGACCACCACCACCGCGAAGCTGGCCAAGCGCCTCAAGGACCGCGAGAAGAAGCGCGTCCTGATGGCCTCGCTCGACACCAACCGTCCTGCGGCGATGGAGCAGCTTGCGATCCTCGGCCAGCAGGTCGGCGTCGATACCCTGCCGATCGTCAAGGGCGAGAACGCGGTCCAGATCGCCCGTCGCGCCAAGCAGCAGGCGACGCTGGGCGGCTATGACGTCTACATGCTCGACACCGCGGGCCGTCTGCACATCGACGACGTGCTGATGGACGAGGTGCAGGCCGTCCGCGACGTGGCGAACCCGCGCGAGACGCTGCTGGTCGTCGACGGCCTGACCGGCCAGGACGCCGTGAACGTCGCGACCGAGTTCGACGCCAAGCTCGGCGTCTCGGGCGTGGTCCTGACCCGGATGGACGGCGACGGGCGCGGCGGTGCTGCGCTGTCGATGCGCCAGATCACCGGCAAGCCCATCCGCTTCGTCGGCGTCGGCGAAAAGATGGACGCGCTGGAAAGCTTCGACGCGGAACGGGTCGCGGGCCGCATCCTCGGCATGGGCGACATCGTGGCGCTGGTCGAAAAGGCCCAGCAGGTGCTTGAGGTCGAGCAGGCCGAGCGCATGATGAAGCGCTTTGCCAAGGGGTTGTTCAACATGAACGACCTGAGGAACCAGCTTGAGCAGATGCAGAAGATGGGCGGGATGCAGTCCATCATGGGCATGATGCCGGGCATGGGGAAGATGGCCAAGCAGGCCGAATCCGCGGGCATCGACGACAGGATGATCCGCCGCCAGGTCGCGCTGATCAATTCGATGACCAGGAAGGAACGCGCCAACCCCGAGCTTCTGCAGGCCAGCCGCAAGAAGCGGATCGCCGCGGGCGCGGGGATGGAGGTGGCGGAACTGAACAAGCTGCTGAAGATGCAGCGTCAGATGGCCGACACGATGAAGAAGGTCAGCAAGATGGGCAAGGGCGCGATGATGAAGCAGGCCATGCGCGCCATGTCCGGCAAGGGCGGCGGGTTGCCCGATCTGGGCGACGTCGATCCCGCGAAGATGGCCGAGGCGACGCGGATGCTGCAGGACCAGAAGGGCTTGGGCGGCCAGCTTGGCGGGATGAACCTGCCCGGCGGGCTTTCGGGGCTGTTCGGCAAGAAATGACGGTGCTGACCGGCATCCCGGTAACAGGGGCTAGGCGGTTCATACCGTCCGTGCATCGCCTGTGCATGGACCGTGCATCCCCTGCACAGCCCGGATTCGCCCGATGACCGACCCTGCCGCCCGCGCCGCCGAACTGCTGGCCGACCATCGCGCCAGCATCGACCGGCTGGACGCCGTGCTGGTCTTCACCCTGGCCGAGCGGTTCAAGCACACCCAGTCCGTCGGCCGGCTCAAGGCCCAGCACGACCTGCCGCCCTCGGACCCCGCGCGCGAATCCGCCCAGATCGCCCGGCTCGAACGGCTGGCGGCCGAGGCGGATCTGGACCCCGCCTTCGCCCGCAAGTTCCTCAATTTCGTGATCTCGGAGGTCATCCGGCATCACGAGCAGTTCCAGAAATAAAACGCCATATCAAGGAGATGAACCTATGGCCATGAAGATCCGGCTCGCCCGCGGCGGGTCCAAGAAGCGTCCCCATTACGCCATCGTGGCGACCGACTCGCGCATGCCGCGCGACGGCCGCTTCCTGGAAAAGCTGGGCACTTACAACCCGCTGCTGCCCAAGGATTCGGAAGAGCGGATCAAGATGGACGTCGAGCGCGTGCAGCATTGGCTGTCCAAGGGTGCCCAGCCGACCGACCGCGTGGCCCGCTTCCTGGAAGCCGCCGGCGTGAAGGAAAAGACCGAGCGCGCCAACCTGAAAAAGGGCGAGCCGGGCAAGGCCGCGAAGGACCGCGCCGAGAAGCGCGCCGCCCGCGAAGCCGCCGCCGCCGAGGCCGCCAACGCCCCTGCCGCGACCGACGAGACCGCGCTGGACGCCTCGGAATCGACCAGCGGCACCGAGTCGCCCTGATCCACGGATCATCGGCGGGCGCAGCCTCGCGCCCGCCTTTCGGCAGGGGGCAACCGCATGGCTGATCCGTCCAACCGCACCTGCGTCGGCGCCATCGCCGGCGCCTTCGGCGTGCGCGGCGAGGTGCGGCTGAAAAGCTTCTGCGCCGTGGCCGAGGACATCGCTACCTATGGCGAACTGACCAGCGAGGACGGCAAGCGCCGCTTCACGGTCAAGCTGACCCGTCCCGTCAACGGTGGCCTCGGCGCCCGGCTGTCGGGGGTGGAGACCAAGGAACAGGCCGACGCGCTCAAGGGCGTGACGCTGTGGGTCGACCGGGCGGCGCTGCCATCGCTGCCCGACGACGAATTCTATCACGCCGATCTGATCGGGTTGGAGGTGATGGACACGGGCGGCGCGAGCCTCGGCCGCGTCCGCGCCATCTACGACCACGGCGCGGGCGACATTCTTGAGGTCTACGGAGCCTCTGGTATCCTGTTGATTCCGTTTACGAAAGGGGCGGTTCCGACCGTGGATCTGGCCGCCAAACGGATCGTCGCGGACCCGCCGGGGTCGGATGAATAGGACCTCCTCGCGCCAGTGGATCGGCCGGGCGCTGATCTTCGCCGGGCCGATATTGGCGGGGTTCGGCCGAGTGGGGGGCTGGTCGGTCGGGCTGTTTGCCCTGCTCGCCGTCTTCGGGCTGGTGCTGGCGGCGCCTGCGGAAACCTGGCGTTCGCCCTTCCATCTCGCAGGGGCCACGGCAGCGGCGGCCGTGGGTTGCGCGGCACTTTATTTTGGCACCGATGCAGTCACCCGCAACCTCGGCTGGTCCGCCAACTGGGGCGGCCTGGGTCCTCTGGCCTTGTCCGCCGCGGGCGCGGTGCTGGCAGGAACCGGCTGGTTCCCGGTCGGGGGCCGCGATGGCTGAACCCTCCCGCTCTCATGGTCGGGTTGCCGTGCGCCCGACGCTGCGGCCGCGCGACCTGATGGCGCCGCCGGAACTCGCGGGCGCATGGACCGCGCAGGTCATCACCCTGTTCCCCGAAGCCTTCCCGGGCACGCTGGGCCTGTCGCTGACGGGCCGCGCGCTGACCGAAGGCTTGTGGACGCTGCGCACGATCCAGTTGCGCGACCACGGCATCGGCAAGCACCGCAACGTGGACGACACGCCCGCCGGCGGCGGCGCGGGCATGGTCATCCGGCCCGACGTCATGGCCGCCGCCCTGCGGGAGGCGAAAGCTGCCGCCCCTGGCCTGCCGGTGGTCTATCTCTCCCCCCGCGGCCGCCCGCTGACGCAAGCCATCGCGCGGCGTCTGGCGCAAGGCCCCGGCGTCACCCTCATCTGCGGGCGGTTCGAGGGCGTGGACCAGCGGGTGCTGGACGCCTTTGACGTCACGGAAATCTCCATCGGCGATTATGTCCTGACCGGAGGGGAGATCGCCGCTCAGGTCTTGATCGACGCGACGGTCCGCCTTATACCGCGCGTGCTGGGGAATCAGGAATCTCTGGCCGAGGAGTCCTTTTCCCACGGCCTGCTTGAGCATCCGCAGTACACGAAGCCCGCCGAATGGGAAACCCGCGCGATCCCCGATGTTCTTCTGTCGGGCAACCACGCGGCAATTTCGCGTTGGCGGCAGGAGGAAGCCGAAAGGCTGACAAAGGAACGCCGCCCCGACCTGTGGCGGGCATACCGTGACGGTATGGACCCGAACCGAAGGACGCAGCTCTCGGGCGCATCAGACCAATCGGGGGACCACCCCGAGCCATGACAAGGAACCCGCGATGAACCTGATCGCCCAACTGGAAGCCGAGCAGATCGCCTCGCTTGGCAAGACCATTCCCGACTTCAAGGCCGGCGACACCGTCCGCGTCGGCTACAAGGTGACGGAAGGCACCCGCACCCGCGTGCAGATGTACGAAGGCGTCTGCATCAGCCGCAGGGGCGGCGACACGCTGGCCGCGTCCTTCACCGTCCGCAAGATCTCCTTCGGCGAGGGGGTCGAGCGCGTGTTCCCGCTGTATTCGACCAACGTCGATTCGATCGAGGTCGTGCGCCGTGGCCGCGTCCGCCGCGCCAAGCTGTATTACCTGCGCGATCGCCGCGGCAAATCCGCCCGTATCGCCGAAGTCTCCAACTACAAGCCGAAGGCCGCCAAGGCCGACGCCAACCAGAACGCCTGAGGTCGCGCGCGATGAAAGCCGATACCCATCCCGAATACCACATGATCACCGTCAAGATGACGGATGGCACGACCTACCAGACCCGGTCCACCTGGGGGAAAGAGGGCGACACGATGTCTCTGGACATCGACCCGACCTCGCACCCGGCCTGGACCGGCGGCTCGGCCAAGCTGATGGACACCGGGGGCCGCGTGTCCCGGTTCAAGAACAAATACGCCGGCCTGGGCTTCTGATCCCGGCCGCTGCATCAGAAGATGCCGCCCCGGTCGGGGCGGCATTTTTATTCACGGTTCAACGGCGGAAGATCGACCCGATGAAGCCCTTGGGGCTTGTGTTCTCGGGTGAAACCGGGCGTCCCGTCACCCAGCCCTGCGGCGTCAGCAACGTCACGCTTCCGTCCGCTGATCGGGCGACGATCCGGCCCTGGATGGTTCCACCGCGACCGCAGGATACGGCGGCGATTCGGGACGAGGGTCCTGGGACCCCTTGATCAGCATGATTGAACATGAATCAGCCTACCATGATACTCGTTAACCGATGCCTAACTTTACCAGTGCGGGATCGTTCCCGTCCTGCGTGCAGATCGGCTTGCCGGTTGCGTCGGCGGCGAGCCGCTGATTGAATCCTGCCCCGATGGGTGGCTTTTGCAGCCACCATGACTTGCGGGAACTCTCCCGCTAACTTTCTGCCGGTTTGGAACGGGGCGATTCGTGGCGCATATCATTGTCGTGGGCAACGAAAAGGGCGGTTCGGGCAAGTCCACGACCTCGATGCATGTGGCAACGGCGCTGGCTCGGATGGGGCACAGGGTTGGCGCGCTGGACCTTGACGTGCGCCAGCGCAGCTTCGGCCGCTATCTGGAAAACCGCCGCGCCTTTGTCGAAGGCGAGGGGCTGGACCTGCCCGGTCCCACGCTGGGCGAGTTGTCGCGCGACGATGGGACGGACCCGCTGTCCCCGGCCGTGGCAGCGCTGGACGCGGACCATGACTTCATTGTGATCGACTGCCCCGGTTCTCACACCAAGCTCAGCCAGATGGCGCATACCCTTGCCGACACGCTGGTCACGCCGATGAACGACAGCTTCATCGACTTCGACCTGCTGGCGCGCATCTCGCCGCAGGGCGAGGTGCTGGGACCGTCGATCTATGCCGAGATGGTGTGGTCCGCGCGGCAGTTGCGGGGCCAAGCGGGGGCCGGGCCGATCGACTGGGTGGTGCTGCGCAACCGCCTCGGCACCACGGAAATGCACAACAAGCGCAAAGTCGGCGAGGCCCTGACCCGTCTGTCCCGCCGCATTGGCTTCCGCGTCGCGGCGGGCTTTGCCGAGCGGGTGATCTTCCGCGAACTGTTCCCGCGCGGGTTGACCCTGCTGGACCTGCGCGACGTCGGCACCCAGGCGCTGTCGATGTCCAACATCGCCGCCCGGCAGGAATTGCGCGACCTGCTGACCGAACTGCGGCTGCCGGGCGTCAAGGTCAACATCTAGGCACCGCCGCGCCGTCACCGCAGACGCCGCCATTGCCGCAGGATATGCTCGCGCCTATGTGCCACCGGCACCAGAGAGACATCACCCATGCGGCGCCTTTCCCTTATCGCAGCCCTGTTCCTGCTGGCCCCCGGCGCGGCGCTGCCGATGGGGGGCGCCCCGCCGGACAAGGTCCCGGCCGAACCCGCGCAGGCCGCCCTGCCAACGGTGACGGTCGCAGCCGCCGCCCCGGCCGAGGTGCAGCGGCGGGTGCCGCTGTCCGGCACGCTGGTCGCCCGCGCGCAGGTGCAAGTCTATCCGCAGGTCGAGGGGCTGGAAATCGTCTCGCTCGGCGCCGAGCCGGGCGACCGGATCGGGGCCGGGCAGGAACTCGCCCGCTTGTCCGACACCACCCTGCGGGCGCAACTGGCGCAGGCCGATGCCGAGTTGCAGCGGGCCGTCGCCAGCGTCGCCCAAGCGCAGAGCCAGATTTCCTCGACCGAGGCGGCGCTGGCGCAGGCGGTCACGGCGCTGGAACGGGCGCAATCGCTGCGGCAAAGCGGCAGCGGCACGCAGGCCGCGCTGGATCAGGCGGTGGTGGCGGAAGCCTCGGCCCGCGCGGCGGCAGCCAGCGTCCGCGAAGGGCTGGCCGTCGCCCAGGCGGTCGAGGCACAGGCGCGGGCCGCGCGCGAGATCGCGCAACTGAACCTGGACCGCACCCGCATCATGTCGCCCGTCGAGGGCCGCGTCGCCAGCCGCAATGCCGAACTGGGCACCATCGCCTCGGCGGCGGCGGGGCCGATGTTCACCCTGATCGCGGATGGCTCGATCGAGTTCGAGGGCGAGGTGATCGAGACCGACCTGCCCCTGCTGCAGCCGGGCCAGCCGGTTGAGCTTGAGGTCGCGGGCGTGGGCCGCGTGGACGGCCGGGTGCGCCAGTTGCCGGCGGCGGTCGACCCGACCACGCGGCTGGGCCTTGTCCGGGTGGCGCTGGATACCGACGACCGCCTGCTGACCGGGCTTTTCGCCAGCGGCGACATCGTCACCGAACGGCGCGAGGCGGTGACGGTGCCCGCCTCGGCCATCCTTGCCGATGCCTCGGGCGAACGGGTTCAGGTTGTCGCCGACGGCATCGTGGAAACCCGCGCGGTGGACGCGGGCCTTCTGTGGCAGGACCGGCGCGAGATCCGCGAGGGTGTGGCCGCCGGCGAGACGGTGATCGCCCGCGCCGGCGCCTTCTTCACCACCGGCGACCGGGTCAATGTCACGACCGACAGCCTCGATGCGCCGCCCACGGTGGCACTGGCCGTGGCCGTTCCGCCCGATGCCGAGGCGGGAACGGCGGCATCCGCCGGGGCGCAGCCATGAACCTTTCCACCTGGTCGATCCGCCACCCGGTTCCGCCCATCGCGGTCTTCCTCGTGCTGCTGGTCTTGGGGCTGGTCAGCTTCATGCGGCTGCCGGTCACGGCGATGCCGAACATCGACCTGCCGATCATCCAGGTCACGGTCGGCCAGCCGGGCGCCGCGCCGACCGAGCTGATCTCGCAGGTCGTCCGGCCCATCGAGGACCAGATCTCGAACATCCAGGGGATGCGCCATGTGACCTCGACGGCGTCTGACGGCGCGGCCAGCCTGACCGTCGAGTTCGAGCTGGAGACCGATAGCGACCGGGCGCTGAATGACGTCAAGGACGCGGTGGCAAGCGTGCGGGCCGACCTGCCGCAGTCGATCACCGAGCCGCTGGTCCGCCGCCTCGACGTGACGGGGATGCCGATCCTGACCTATGCGGTGGGCGACCCGACCCGGTCCATCGAGGGCCTGTCCAAGTTCGTGGACGACGTGATCGCCCGCGAATTGACGACCCTGCGGGGCATCGGCCAGGTCAGCCGCATCGGCGGCGCCGACCGCCAGATCGAGGTCGCGCTGGACCCCGACCGGCTGCTGGCCCACGGGCTGACGGCGGCCGAGGTCTCGAACGCGCTGCGGGCGCAGAACCTCAATGCGGGCGGCGGGCGCGGCGATCTGGCGGGAACGGAATATTCCATCCGCACGCTGGGGTCCGCCGACACGGTGGCGCAGCTTGCGGCCACGCCGATCTCCATCGCCGGCGGCAAGACCGTGCGGCTGGACCAGCTTGGCACCGTGACCGATGGCCCCAGCGACGAGCGCAGCTTTGCGCTGCTGGACGGCAAGCCCGTGGTGGCCTTCGGCGTCTATCGTGCGACCGGCGAATCCGACCTGATGGCCGGCGACAATGCCAAGGAGCGGCTGGCCGAGATGGCCGAACGCTATCCGAACCTGACGATCACGCTGGTCGATGACACCACGACCTATACCGAGCAGTCCTATGAAACCGCCATGCACACGCTTTACGAGGGCGCGGCGCTGGCGGTGATCGTGGTGTTGCTGTTTTTGCGCAACTGGCGGGCGACTGTGATCGCGGCCATCGCGCTGCCGCTGTCGGTGATCCCGACCTTCTTCGTCATGCAGTGGCTCGGCTTCACCCTGAACGGGATCAGCCTGCTGGCGATCACGCTGGTGACGGGCATCCTGGTGGACGACGCCATCGTCGAGATCGAGAACATCGTCCGGCACATGCACATGGGCTCGTCGCCCTACCAGGCCTCGGAAGAGGCGGCGAGCGAGATCGGCACCACCGTGATCGCGATCAGCTTTTCCATCGTCGCGGTCTTTGCGCCGGTGGCCTTCATGGGCGGGATCGCGGGGCAGTATTTCAAGCAGTTCGGCCTGACGGTGGCGGTATCCGTCCTGTTCTCGCTGCTTGTGGCGCGGATCATCACGCCGATGCTGTCGGCCTATTTCATGCGCGGCACCGGCCATACCGAAGAGCCGCGCGACGGCCGCGCCATGCGCGGGCTGATGCGGGTGCTGGGCTGGACCATGCGCCACCGCTGGCTGACGCTGCTGCTGGGCTTCGGCGTCTTCGCAGGTTCCATCTGGTCGGCCACGCTGCTGCCGACCGAGTTCATCGCGGCCTCGGACGTGGGCCGCAGCCAGATCGAGGTCGAGCTGCCCCCCGGATCGACCGTGGACCAGAACGAAGGCATCACGCGCGCCCTGACCGCCCGCGTCGGTGTCATCCCCGAGGTGCAGTCGGTCTTCGTCATGGGTGGGACATCCGAGCCGACCAAGTCGCGGCTGATGATCAACTACGGCAACAAGGCCAGCCGCGAGCGCACGCAGTTCGAGATCGAGGAGCAGTTGAAGACGCTGCTGGCCGACACGCCCGACGTGCGCCTGAACTTCCAGAACGAGGCCGGGGCCAACGACCTGACCATCAGCGTGCTGGGCGACACCGAGGCGGGCGCGGCCCATGCCGCCGACCTGCTGGTGGCCGAGATGCGGGGGATGGCGGAACTGGAAAGCGTCACCTCGTCCTCGGCCCTGCAGCGGCCCGAGATCCAGATCACGCCGCGCCCCGACATCGCGGCGCAGCTTGGCGTGTCCACTGCCGCCATGGCGCAGACGCTGCTGGTGGCGACGCTGGGGGACGCCGAGGCGAACCTGCCCAAGTTCAACGCCGGCGACGAGCAGGTGCCGATCATGGTCCGCCTGAACGAAGCCGCGCGCGAGGACCTGATGCAGTTGCGGAACCTGCGCGTGCCCTCCTCGGTCGGGCAGGTGCCGCTGGGGGCGGTCGCCGATGTCTCGCTGTCGGCGGGGGCCACGCAGATCGCGCGCTATGACCAGCGCTATCGCACGACCGTGTCGGCGAACCTTGCCGATGGCGCGGTGCTGGGACCGGTCGCGGCGCAGGTGCAGGCGGTGCAAGGCCAGATCGCGTTGCCGCCGGGGACCGAGTTCCAGACCTCGGGCGATGCCGAGATCATGGGCGAGGTCTTCGGCGCCTTCGGCTTCGCCATGGGCTCGGGGGTGCTGTTCGTCTATGTGGTGCTGGTGCTGCTGTTCCAGAACTTCGCGACCCCGATCAGCATCCTTCTGTCGCTGCCGCTGGCCATCGGCGGGGCAATCCTCGCGCTGTTCGTCACCGGCAATGCCATCGGCATGGCGGTGGTCATCGGCTTCCTGATGCTGATGGGGATCGTGACCAAGAACGCGATCATGCTGGTCGAGTTCGCCATCCAGGCGATGGAGCGGGGGGCGCCCAAGCGCGAGGCGATCCTTGACGCCGTCCACAAGCGGGCCCGGCCGATCATCATGACCACCATCGCCATGGCGGCGGGGATGCTGCCATCGGCGCTGTCCTCGGCGGAAGGGTCCGAGTTCCGCTCGCCCATGGCGGTTGCGGTGATCGGGGGGCTGCTGCTGTCCACCCTGCTGTCGATGCTGTTCGTGCCCTCGCTGTTCTCGCTGCTGCATGGCGGGCAGGAACGGATCGGCGGCTGGTTGCAGCGGCGGCTGGGACTGAACCGGGCCGGGCCTGCGGCGGCGGAGTAGGGGACTGCGGCCTTTCCCGGTGGTATTTGAGCCAGAAAGAAGAAGGGCGCCTGGTCGGGGCGCCCTTTTCCGATGCGGCTGCCGGGTGGCTCAGGCGAGCATCCCGATCGGGTTTTCCAGATGCTCGACGATGGCCTGCAGAAGCTGCGCCCCCAGCGCCCCGTCGATGACCCGGTGATCCACCGACAGTGTCATCGACATGACGTTGCGGACGACGATTTCCCCGTCTTCCACAACCGGGGTCTGGATGCCTGCGCCCACCGCCAGGATCGCGCCGTGCGGCGGGTTGATGACGGCGTCGAAGTTCTCGATCCCGAACATCCCGAGGTTCGAGATGGCGAAGCTGCCGCCCTGGTATTCATGCGGGGCAAGCTTCCTCGTCCTGGCGCGGCTGGCGAGGTCCTTCATCTCCGCCGACAGCGCAGAAAGCGTCTTCTTGTCGGCGTCCTTGAGGACCGGGGTGAACAGCCCGCCCTCGATGGCAACGGCCACCGCCACGTCCGAGGGCTTGAGCTTGATGATCCGGTCGCCCGCCCAGACGGCATTGGCATCCGGCACCTGTTGCAGCGCCAGCGCGCAGGCCTTGATGATGAAGTCGTTGACCGACAGCTTCACCCCGCGCGCCTGAAGCTGGCTGTTCAGAGTGCCCCGGAACTCCATCAGCGCGTCGAGCTTTGCGCTGCGGCGCAGGTAGAAATGCGGGATGGTCTGCTTGGCCTCGGACAGCCGCGCGGCGATGGTGCGGCGCATGCCGTCCAGCGCGACCTCCTCGGTCTCGCGGCCGTCCAGCATCTTCCTGACGGTCTCGTAGCCCATGCCCTGCGGGGCCGTGGCAGCGGCCGGCTTGGGCGCCTCGGCGGCAGGTTGCGCGGCGGCCTGCGCGGCTGCGGGCTGGGCGGCGGGCTTGGCCGCACCGGGCTGGGCCTTCTCCACATCCGCCTTGACGATCCGGCCCTTGGGGCCGCTGCCCGTGATGCCCGACAGGTCGAGGCCCCGTTCCGCCGCGATCCGGCGGGCAAGGGGCGAGGCGAAGACGCGGCTGCCCTTGTCCCTCGCCGGGGCCGCAGCCTGCCCGGCGCTGCCTGAGCCGCCGTCGCCTGCGACCGGGGCACCGATCGGCCCGCCATAGCCCTTTTCGGCGGCGGCCTTTTCTTCTGCTGCCGGTGCCTTGGCCTCGGCGCCGGAGGCGGCAGAGGCCGAGGCACCCGCCGCGTCATCGACGCTTTCGCCGTCCTCGACCAGCACGGCGATGGGGGTGTTGACCTTCACCCCCTGCGTGCCCTCGGCGACCATGATCTTGCCGATCACGCCCTCGTCCACCGCCTCGAACTCCATCGTGGCCTTGTCGGTCTCGATCTCGGCGAGGATGTCGCCGGATTTCACCTCGTCGCCTTCTTTAACCAGCCACTTGGCCAGCGTCCCTTCCTCCATCGTGGGGGACAGGGCGGGCATCAGGATCTGCGTTGCCATCGTCGTTCCCCCTTAACGGTAAGTGACCTTGCGGACGGCCTCGACCACCTCGTCCGCCGTGATCAGCGCAAGGCGTTCAAGGTTCGCCGCATAGGGCATGGGCACGTCCTTGCCGGTGCAGTTGATCACGGGCGCGTCCAGCCAGTCGAAGGCGTTTTCCATGATCCAGGCCGACAGGTGGTTGCCGATGGACCCCACGGGGAAACCTTCCTCGACCGTCACCACGCGGTTCGTCTTCTGCACCGACTTGAGGATCGCCGGGTAGTCGATGGGGCGCAGGGTCCGGAGGTCGATCACCTCGGCGTCGATGCCGTCACCGGCCAGCTTTTCGGCCGCTTCCAAGGAATGAGCCATGCCGATGCCGAAGCTGATGAGGGTGACGTCCCGGCCCTTGCGGGCGACGCGGGCCTTGCCGAAGGGGACGGTGAAATCGTCCATCTGCGGCACGTCGAAGCTGCGGCCGTAGAGGATCTCGTTTTCTAGGAAGATCACCGGGTTCGGGTCGCGGATCGCGGTCTTCAGCAACCCCTTGGCGTCGGCGGCCGTATAGGGCTGGACGACCTTGAGGCCGGGAATGGCCGCATACCAGGCGGCGAAGTCCTGCGAATGCTGGGCCGCCACGCGGGCGGCAGCACCGTTCGGGCCGCGGAAGACGATGGGACAGCCCATCTGGCCCCCCGACATATACAGGGTCTTCGCCGCCGAGTTGATGATCTGGTCCATCGCCTGCATGGCGAAGTTGAAGGTCATGAACTCGACGATGGGGCGCAGGCCCCCGAAGGCCGCGCCCACGCCGATGCCGGCGAAGCCCATTTCCGAGATCGGCGTGTCAACGACCCGGCGCGGCCCGAAGCGGTCCAGAAGACCCTGGCTGATCTTGTAGGCGCCCTGGTATTCGCCCACCTCCTCGCCCATCAGGAAGACGGCCTCGTCGCGCTCCATCTCCTCGGCCATGGCCTCGCGCAGCGCCTCGCGGACAGTCATCTGCTTGACGGCGGTGCCTTCGGGCCAGTCGGGGGATTCGTCGGGCTCGGGGGTGTTCACCGCCTCAACGGCGGATTTCGCGGCGGCGGGCGCGCGTTCAGGGGCCTCGCCGGTCTCGTCCTTGCTGGCTTCCCCCTTGCCGGGCTGGGCCGGGGGCTGGGCAGGGGCGGAGACTGCGTCGGCAGATTCGCCCTCGGCCACGAGGACGGCGATGGGGGTGTTCACCTTCACGCCCTGCGTGCCCTCGGACACCAGCAGCTTTCCGACGGTGCCCTCATCGACCGCCTCGAACTCCATCGTGGCCTTGTCGGTCTCGATCTCGGCCAGGATGTCGCCGGATTTCACCGTGTCGCCTTCCTTGACCAGCCACTTGGCCAGCGTCCCTTCCTCCATCGTCGGGGACAGGGCGGGCATCAGGATCTCGGTTGCCATGCGTCAGCCCTCACACGTTCACGTCTTCGGCCGTCTTCTGCGGCACGTCGTCGGCATAGATGTCGGTCCAAAGCTCCTCGACCGGCGGCTCGGGGCTTTCGCGGGCGAAGTCGGCAGAGTCATTGACGATGTCCTTGATCTCCTTGTCGATGGACTTGAGATCGTCTTCCGAGGCATGGCCGCCCTGCAGCAGAAGCTGGCGGACATGCTCGATGGCGTCACGTTCCTCGCGCATCTTCTGGACCTCCTCGCGGGTCCGGTACTTGGCCGGGTCGGACATCGAGTGGCCGCGGTAGCGGTAGGTCATCACCTCGAGGATATACGGCCCGTTCCCGGCGCGGCAGTGGGCGACGGCCTTTTCCCCGGCAGCTTTCACCGCCAGCACGTCCATGCCGTCCACCTGCTCGCCGGGGATGCCGAAGGCCTCGCCCCGACCGTAGAAGGTCGTGGACTTGGTGGATCGCTGGACGCTCATCCCCATGGCATACTGGTTGTTCTCGATCACGAAGACGACCGGCAGGGACCACAGCTCGGCCATGTTGTAGGTCTCGTAGACCTGGCCCTGGTTGGCCGCGCCATCGCCGAAATAGGTGAAGGTGACGTTGTCGTTGCCCTTGTACTTGTCCGAGAACGCCAGCCCCGCCCCCAGCGGCACCTGCGCGCCGACGATGCCGTGACCGCCGTAGAAGTGCTTTTCGCGGCTGAACATGTGCATCGAGCCGCCTTTCCCCTTGGAATAGCCGCCGATGCGTCCGGTCAGTTCCGCCATGACGCCCCGCGCCTCCATCCCGGATGCGAGCATGTGGCCGTGGTCGCGGTAGCTGGTGATGCGCTTGTCGCCTTCCTTGGCGCTGGCCTCCAGCCCGACGACGACGGCCTCCTGGCCGATATACAGGTGGCAGAAGCCGCCGATCAGGCCCATGCCGTAAAGCTGGCCTGCCTTTTCCTCGAACCGCCGGATCAGCAGCATGTCGCGGTAATATTTCAGCAATTCGTCGCGCGAGACATTGGCGGGCGTCGCGGGCTCGGCTGTCTCGGTCGGCTTTCTGGCCATCTGCATCCTCCGGCACAGGATAGTTCAGCGTTGAACCAACGTTACGGCGGCGGGTTCCGCAGGCGCAAGCCGATTCAGCGGACGATCAGTTCGTCGGCGCGGACAAGGCCCAGGACATCGCGGGCGCGTTGGTCCAGAAGCTCAAGGTCCAGATACTGGTCGGACAGGCGCCGGGTCAGGTTGCGCATCCGGTCCACCTCGGCCGTCAGCCGGTCACGTTCGGCGATCAGATCGGCGGTTTCGGCTTCCAGTTGCACGCGGCGCAGGATGCCGGATGGCCCCTGCACGGCGGCGAAGGCGAAATACAGCGACAAAAGCAGCGTCGCGAGGAAGTAGATCAGCGACGCGATCGGCAGGTTCCTGGTCACGGTCATGGCCCCATGTCTTTGCGTTCCTATCGCATGGCGGCGCGCAAAGCGGAACGGTGTGCGCCGCGCCGCCGTTTCATGCGGAACGGGCGTTTTCCCCGCCCATGGTCCCGTCTATGATCCCAGCCGCCGCAGCCTCAGGAGAGTCCCATGTTCATGCGTAACGTCCAGGTCGTTCTGGGGGTGCTGTTCGGCGTGGCGATGTTCCTGTTTCTGGATTACGCGCTGCCCTCGCGCGAAACGGTGCGGATCACCAACACCTACAACAAGCTGACCGACCTGAACTGGAGCAACCGGATCTTCTATGCCTCGGCCCGGACCGGCACCGTCGAGAATGCCCAGGGGTCGCGCGATGTCCGATTCATCGACACGGTGCGCCCGAACGGCAAGCCGCTGGTTTACCGCAACGAGGACACGGGGCTGATCTGGCCGCCCTATTTCAAGTATGACAGCTCGAACCTGCATGCGATCGCCGGCGACCTGCGGTCCACGGCGGACAATCCGCGCTGGGTCAGCGTGACCTCCTATGGCTGGCGCAACGACCTGCTGACGATCTTTCCGAACGCGATCTCGATCACCCCGGTCGCCGGCCCGGCCGAGCGGCCGCTGAACTGGCCGGCGCTGGTGATCCTGGGCATCCTGGGGGTGCTGCTGGCGCTGTTCTGGCGGTTCTGGAACCGGCTTCGCGACCGGCGCATCGACGCGGCCGTGCGGCGCGTCCACCGCCGGCGCGTCAGCGCAGAGGCGGGGGGCGAGGGGCAGCCGCCCGCGGGCACCCCCGAGAGGCAGGGACGTTTCAGAAGCTGGACGCAAAGCTGGCGGCCGCCCCGGCGCTGAGGCGTTCGGCGCGGCTGCATGGGTATTTGGGCCAGAAAGAAGCTTGGGCCAGAGATTATGAAAGAGGGCGCGGGTTTCCGACAGGACGCGCGGGGTTGCCGGCGACGGTCGCGCCGGGGGCCACGTCGCGGGTGACGACGGCGCCCGCGCCGATGATGGCGCCCGCGCCGATGGTGACGCCGGGCAGGATGAGGGCGCCCGCGCCGATCCAGACATCGTCGCCGATCGTGATGGGGCGGCCCCATTCCTCGCATGCGGCGCGGCGATGGGCCTCGCGCGGGTGGTCGGCGGTCAGGACCTGCACCATGGGGCCGATCTGGACGCGGGCGCCCAGGCGGATCTCGGTGATGTCCAGGAAGACGCAACCGTAGTTCAGGAAGCAGCCAGGGCCGAAATGGATGTGGCTGCCGTAATCGACGTAGAAGGGCGGCCGGATCACGGCGCCGTTCCACGTGCCCAGAAGCTGGGGCAGGACCTCGGCATCCTCGCCCTCGATGGTGCGGTTGAACTCGCGCATCAGGGTCTGAGCACGGGTCCGCATGGCGGCAAGCTCGGGGTCGGCGGGGTCGTAGGATTGCCCCGCCAGCATCTTCTGCAGCTCGGAGGGCATCAGATGAAGCCGAGCTCCAGTCGCGCTTCGTCCGACATCATCTCCATCCCCCAAGGGGGCTGGAACACCATGTCCACGTCCACCTGCCGCACGCCGGGCAAGGCGCTGACGGCATCGGCCACCCAGCCGGGCATCTCGCCCGCGACGGGGCAGCCTGGTGCGGTCAGGGTCATCAGGATGCGGACCGCGTTCGTGTCGTCGATGGCGATCGTGTAGATCAGCCCGAGGTCATAGATGTTGACCGGGATTTCCGGGTCGTAGACCGACCGGCAGGCTTCCACGACCCCGTCGTAAAGCGGGTGGTCGGTGGTCGAGGGCGCGATCAGCGGCTCGCCCTCGCCCGGCTGCGTCTGCGGCTGATACATGGCGTCGGCCTCCGTCTCAGGTTCCGGGCGGATATAGGGGCTTTGTGCCCGGGACGGAAGGCCGGAGGGATCAGAAGCGCAGGCTGAAGCGGTTGACGAGGCCGATCCGCAGGGCGGGCTGGTCCTTTTCCTCGATGAACGGGGCGTCGGCGGCATCGCCCGTCAGGCGCGAATATTCCGCCTCGCCCACCACGGCGAGGGTCGGGGTCAGGGCATAGCGCGCCTCGATGCTGGCGCCGACCGCGTAGAAGCCGCCGTCGGGGCGATAGGCCGCATAGCCGCTGCGCAGCGCTTCGTCCCCGGTCACGCCGAAGAAGGCGCGGGTGAAGCGGTCGCCGCCGAACTTGCCCTCGATTCCCGGCCAGATGGTCAGGCGGTCGTTCGGGGTAATGCGGTATTTCGCGCCGACCGCGCCCACCAGCCCTTCATGCCCGTCGAAGCCCTTGCGGACCACCAGATAGCCGCTGGCAGGCCCCTGGGTATAGCGGAAGCGGACGCCCGCCTCGATCGTGCGGTCGATGTCGTCAAGCCCGGCCAGCGCGTCCGAATCATCCGCGTCCCGCCCGCTGCGCCAGTTGATCGTCGGCACCACCCGCAGACCGTCGGACGACCCGTCCCGCGTCGCGGGCTGTCCCGGCGCCATCACGTCGAGGTTGCGGAAGATCACCCAGGGCGACGTCTCCATGTCGCCCGAGCCGAGCCAGTCCGGCTCGACCTCGGCGCCAAGGCCGATGTCGGCGGCAAGGCCCCAGCCGTCCTGGGCATGGGCGGCCAGCGGCAGGGCGAGGGCGGCGAGAAGCAGGGGCAGGCTGGCGCGCATGGGATGTCTCCGGTGTTCAGAACAAGCATTTGCCGGCGCGGGCTTCCGCGCAAGGGCGATCAGTTGCGCTCGGCCGCTTCCAGCCGTTCCAGCGCGTCCAGCCACAGGGCCTCGGCGCGGGGCAGGGCCTCGGCCGCCTCGGCATGCTTGCGGCCCCATTTCTCGGCCTCGGCCGGATCGTCGTAAAGCGCGGGGTCGGCCATCTTCTCGCTGATCTTTTCCATCATGGCGGTCAGTTTCCCGACCCGTTCCTCGCCGCGCCGCACCTCGGCCCGCAGGTCCAGGATCTCGTCGCGGCTGGTCTTCTTCGGCGCGGGCTTCGGGGCTTCCTTCGGGCGCTCGGGTTCCTCGGTCGTCAGCAGCGACTTGCGGTAGGTTTCCAGATCATCCGCATAGGGCGAGACCGCGCCGCCGGCCACCAGCCACAGCCGCTCGGCCACCAGTTCCAGCAGGTGCATGTCGTGGCTGACCAGCACCACGGCGCCGGTATAGTCGTTCAGCGCCTCAGTCAGCGCCTCGCGCGATTCGATGTCCAGATGGTTGGTCGGCTCGTCCAGCACCAGCAGATGCGGTGCGTCGATGGTTGCCAGCAGCAGCGACAGCCGCGCCTTCTGACCGCCGGAAAGGGCGCGGACCTTCGTTTCGGCCTGCGCCTCCATCAGCCCGAATCCCGCAAGGCGGGCGCGCAGGCGGGCGGGGGCCTCGTCCGGGCGCAGGCGGCGGACGTGGTCCAGAGGCGTTTCGTCCAGATGCAGTTCGTCCACCTGATGCTGGGCGAAGTACCCGACGCGCAGCCTGGACGACCGCGCGAGTTTGCCGTCCATCGCGGGCAGGCGGTCGGCCAGCAGCTTCGACAGCGTGGACTTGCCCTGACCGTTGCGGCCCAGCAGCGCGATGCGGTCATCCTGGTCGATCCGCAGGTTCAACCGTTTCAGCACCGCCCGGTCGCCATAGCCCACCGAGACATTGTCCAGCGCGAGGATCGGCGGCGACAACTGGTCGGGCTGGGGGAAGGTGAAGCGGTGGAACTTTGCCTCGCCAGGCGCGGTGATCGGTTCCATCTTCGCCAGCGCCTTGAGGCGGGATTGCGCCTGTGCGGCCTTGGTGGCCTTGGCGCGAAAGCGGTCCACGAAGCTTTGCAGATGGGCGCGGCGGGCTTCCTGCTTCTTTGCTTCCGCCGCCTGCAGGGCGCGGCGTTCCGCCCTGATGCGGGCGAAGCTGTCGTAGCCGCCCGCGTAGAGGTTCAGCTTGCGGTCTTCCAGATGCAGGATCGAGCCGACAGCCCGGTTCAGCAGTCCCCGGTCGTGGCTGATGACGATGACCGTGTGGGGATAGCGGGCGAGATAGCCTTCCAGCCACAGCGCCCCTTCGAGGTCGAGGTAGTTCGTCGGCTCGTCCAGCAGCAGCAGGTCCGGCTGCGCGAACAGCACCCCCGCCAGCGCCATCCGCATCCGCCAACCGCCCGAGAAATCGCCCGTGGGCCGCGCCTGGTCCTCGGTGGAAAAGCCGAGGCCCTGCAGGATCGAGGCGGCGCGGCCTTCCGCCGACCAGGCGTCGATGTCGGCCAGCCGGGTCTGGATCTCGGCAATGCGGTGGGGGTCGGCGGCAGTCTCGGCTTCGGCCATGAGCGCGTGGCGTTCGGTGTCGGCGGCCAGCACCGTGTCCAGCACGGAAACATCCGTCGCAGGCGATTCCTGCGCGACGCCGCCGATGCGGGCGCGGGCGGGCAGGCCGATCGCGCCGCCGTCCAGCGCCAGTTCGCCCCGGATCAGCCGGAACAGCGTCGTCTTGCCCGCCCCGTTCGGGCCGACAAGGCCGACCTTGTGGCCTGTCGGGATCACCGCCGAGGCATGGTCGAACAGCGGCCTGCCCGCGATGGAATAAGAGATGTCGTCGATCCGCAGCATGGGCGCGGGATTGCAGCAGCCGCGCGGCGGCGTCAACGCGGCTATTGCCCTTGCCGGGAGGATCGATCCGGGCTATATGGACTTGGCAACGTTTTTCTACTGCTCTCTGTCTCCGTCTACCGGCTTCAGTATGCTGCTATGACTGACTGCGCCGGGCCATCGCATTTCCGCGGATGGCGACATGACAGGAGATCTCACGATGGCCAACGGCACCGTGAAATGGTTCAACTCGACCAAAGGCTTCGGCTTCATCCAGCCGGAAGACGGCAACCGCGACGTGTTCCTGCACATCTCGGCCCTTGAGCGCGCCGGGCTGCAGGCCCCCGCCGACGGCCAGAAGGTCAGCTATGACCTGGAAAAAGGCCGCGACGGCCGCGAATCGGCGATCAACATCCGTTTCGCCTGATCGCATTCCAGCGACGTGAATCGGAAGGGGCGGGCCTGCGGGTCCGCCTTTTTCCGTTTGCGCGTGGTTGTCGGGGCGGGGTTTCCTTCGCGCAAGCCTCGTGCTAGCCGCCCGGCCGATCAGACAACCCCGGACCCCGAGGACATCATGGCCACCGAACGCACGCTTTCCATCATCAAGCCCGACGCCACCCGCCGCAACCTGACCGGCAAGATCAACGCCAAGTTCGAGGACGCGGGCCTGCGCATCGTCGCGCAGAAGCGCATCCACCTGTCGCCCCAGCAGGCGGGCCAGTTCTACGCGGTCCACAAGGACCGTCCCTTCTATGGCGAGCTGGTCGAGTTCATGGCCTCGGAACCGGTCGTCGTGCAGGTACTGGAAGGCGAGAACGCGATTGCCAAGAACCGCGAGGTGATGGGCGCGACCAACCCCGCCAATGCCGACGAGGGCACCGTCCGCAAGGAATTCGCGCTGTCGGTGGGCGAGAACTCGGTCCACGGCTCGGACGCGCCGGAAACGGCGAAGGAGGAGATCGCCTTCTTCTTCTCGGGGCTGGAACTGGTCGGCTGATCCATCCGCCGCAGGAATGACGAGGGCCGCCTTTCGGGGCGGCCCTTTTTCGTGGCTGGCCTAGCTGCGGGTCGCGGTCAGATCGACGGTGACGGCCACGGGGAACGAGACCATGCTTTCGTCCGCGTAGTTCGCCCCCACGCCGAAGTCGCGGCGGTCGAGCGTCAGGGTTCCCGTCGCGGTCGCCTGATCGCCGTCGATGGTCAGGTCGAAGGGCAGGGTGGCGGGTTGCGACTGCCCCGCGAGTGTCAGGGTGCCGGTGGCCTGATGCGCGGTCCCCCCCTCGGGCGCGCGGGTGATCGCCCCCTCGAAGCGGGCGGTCGGGAAGGCGCTCACGTTCAAAAAGTCCGGCCCGGTCGCCATGCCGCTGACCGCGCCGAGGGTCAGCGAGGCGATATTGGCCTCGGCCACGACCTCGCCCGTGCCGGTCGCCTCGTCATAGGTGATGGCGGCAGTCCATGTCCCGAACTGGCCCTCGACCGGGGCGCCCGCCTGCGTGACCGATAGCCCCAGCGTGCCGGATTGCACCGTCCAGACAGATCCGGACTGCGCCGCTGTCACAGCAGGCGCGGCAGCTTGGCCGGCAATTTCCTGCGGGGTCGCGTCCTGTGGCCGTTCGGTCGTGGCAGCCCATAGCGCCAGCCCGCCCCACAGCGCCAGCGCCACCAGCGGCGGCGCCCAGCGGTTCGGGCGCGGGTCGCGTGGCGGCTCGGGCACTTTTGTGGCGTTCCCCGCCATGCGGGCCAGCGTGGCGTCGCGGTCGATAACCGTGTGCTTCAACGCGCCGCCGACATGCAGCAGGATCAGCACCGCCAGAAGCCACCAGCCGTTGACGTGGAAGGCGGTGAAGCGTTCGGACAGGTCCGCATCCTGCGGCACGCCCGGCAGGCGCTGGCCGAATGGCCAGAGGATATCCGCAAAACCTGCCCCAGGTGCCGCCGTATGCAACAGCCAGCCCGCCAGCGGCATCAGCACCATGCCGCCGTAAAGCGCCCAGTGGACCGCCGAGGCCACAAAGGTTTCCACCTTGCGCTCGGGATGCAGCGGCCTCGGGTGGTCCTGCACCAGCACCCAGAGGATGCGGGCCAGCGCCAGGAACAGCACCGCGATGCCCACGGTCTTGTGGATCGAGAAGACCTCGACCATCCGCGCCAGCGTTGCCGCCCCGCCCGCGCGGAAGCTTTCGGCGTAAAGGCCAAGCCCGATGGCCGACAGGATCAGGACGGCGATGGTCCAATGCAGGAAACGGTGGACGCTGCCATAGGCGCGGGACGTGTTGGCTGCGGGCATGGCTCTCTCCTGCCGTTGCGGGATCGCTGTCCTCGGGCTATCCCAACCCAAAGCATGGAGGAAGCTCAAGATGCGCGCATTCGTCTTTCCCGGCCAGGGCGCCCAGACCATCGGCATGGGCCGCGCGCTGGCCGACGCCTATCCCGCCGCCCGCGCGGTGTTTCAGGAAGTGGACGAGGCGCTGGGCGAGAACCTTTCCGCGCTGATCTGGGGCGGCGACATCGAGACGCTGACCCTGACCCGCAACGCCCAGCCGGCGCTGATGGCGACCTCGGTCGCAGCCATGCGGGCGCTGGAGGCGGAAGGCTTCGCGGTGACGGATGCGGCTTTCGTCGCGGGGCACTCGCTGGGGGAATATTCGGCGCTCTGCGCGGCGGGGGCGATCAGCCTGTCGGACACGGCGCGGCTTCTGTGCATCCGCGGGACCGCGATGCAGGAGGCGGTGCCGGTCGGCGTCGGCGCCATGGCCGCGATCCTTGGGCTGGACTTTGCGACGGTGGACGAGATCGCGCGAGAGGCCGCCGAGGACGAGGTCTGCCAGGCCGCGAACGACAACGACCCGGCGCAGGTGGTGATCTCGGGGCACAAGGAGGCGGTGGAACGGGCCGCGGCGCTGGCCAAGGCGCGCGGCGCCAAGCGGGCGCTGATGCTGCCGGTCTCGGCCCCCTTCCACTGCGCGCTGATGCAGCCCGCTGCCACCGTGATGGCCGACGCACTGGCGGGCGTGGACATTCAAGAGCCCGCCGTGCCGCTGATCGCCAATGTGCGGGCGGAACCCGTGACGATGCCCGGCGCGATCCGGCAGTTTCTGGTCGAGCAGGTCACGGGGTCCGTCCGCTGGCGCGAGTCGGTCCAGTTCATGGCTGATCAGGGCGTGACCGAGTTCTGGGAGATCGGCGCAGGCAAGGCCCTGTCGGGCATGATCAAGCGCATCGCGCCGGGGGTCGAGACGCGGGCCGTCGGGTCGCCCGAGGATATCGCGGCGATCGAAGGCTAGGCCGGACCGGGGCGCTGCCCCGGACCCCGGGATATTTGTGCAAAGAAGAAAGACACAGCGATGTTCGACCTGACCGGAAAGAACGCTCTGATCACCGGCGCTTCGGGTGGCATCGGTGGGGCCGTGGCGGCGGCGCTGCACGCGGCGGGGGCGGCAGTGACCCTGTCGGGGACGCGCGAGGCGCCCTTGCAGGAACTGGCTGCCAGCTTGGGCGAGCGGGCGCATGTGGTGACGGCGAACCTGGGCGATCCGGCGGCGGTCGAGGCGCTGCCGAAGCAGGCGGCCGAGGCGATGGGGTCCGTGGACATCCTCGTCAACAACGCAGGCATCACGCGCGACAACCTGTTCATGCGGATGTCGGACGAGGAATGGGCGCAGGTGCTGGACGTGAACCTGACCTCGTCCTTCCGTCTGGCGCGGGGCGTGCTGCGCGGCATGATGAAGGCGCGCTGGGGGCGGATCGTCAGCATCACCTCGGTCGTGGGGACCACGGGCAATCCGGGGCAAGGCAACTATGCCGCCGCCAAGGCGGGGCTGGTGGGGATGTCGAAAAGCCTCGCCTACGAGGTCGCCTCTCGCGGGATCACGGTCAACTGCGTGGCGCCGGGCTTCATCGAGACGGCGATGACGGGCAAGCTGAACGATGACCAGAAGGGGCGCATCCTGACCCAGATCCCCGCCGGACGCATGGGCAAGGCCGATGAGATCGCGGCCGCCGTCCTGTATCTGGCCAGTCCCGAAGCAGGCTACGTCACCGGCGCAACCCTGCATGTCAACGGCGGCATGGCCATGGTTTGAGGGCGGCGAAAGCGGTTGCGGATCACGTTGGCGTTGCTATATCCCGGCATCAAGGCCGCAGGGACCCGCCCGCGGCTTGTTGCCGGGTGCGCCCCGGTTGCATCCGGGCGGAGTGCCCGTAACTAAGGAACGAGACATGAGCGACACTGCTGATCGCGTGAAGAAGATCGTCGTCGAGCATCTGGGCGTCGAAGAGGACAAGGTCACCGAGACCGCCTCGTTCATCGACGACCTGGGCGCGGATTCGCTCGACACCGTCGAGCTGGTCATGGCCTTCGAGGAAGAATTCGGCATCGAGATCCCCGACGACGCCGCCGAGACCATCCAGACCTTCGGCGACGCGGTCAAGTTCATCGACCAGGCCACAGCCGCCTGATCGCGGCCGATCCTGGCATCTTGTGAACGGCGTTCCATCCGGGGCGCCGTTTCCTTTTGCGGCTGCGGCGGAAGGCCGCGGCATGGGAACCCCGGCCTGTGGCGGTTCGTTGATCCAGAAATCAACAACATCAGGAGAACACCATGCCTGTGAACCTGCAGGGGCTGGAGGACAATGCCCGCAAGACCGCGATCTCGGAACTGCAAGCCTGCCTGAGCGACGGGCTGTCGCTGTCGCTCGCGCTGAAGCAGGCGCATTGGAACCTCAAGGGGCCGAACTTCATCGCCGTCCACGAGTTGCTGGACGGGATCAAGGCGCGGCTCGACCCCAACATCGACGACATGGCCGAGCGCATCCAGCAGCTTGACGGCATGGCCGTCGGCACTGTCGAGGAGGTGGCCCGCGCGACCGCGCTGCCGCCCTATCCGACCGACCTGGCCGCGACCGAGGACCATCTGCGCGAGGTCGCCGACCGGCTGCGCGCCTATGGCGAGCGGGTGCGGAAGGGGATCGACACGGTGGATGAGGCGGGCGACGCCGACAGCGCCGACATCCTGACCGAAGCCTCGAAGCAGGCCGACAAGGACCTATGGTTCATCGAGTCGCATCGCGGCTGACGCAGGCGCAGGACCGATTGCGGGCGTCCGCGTCCGGCCGGTCCGCGGCGTGTATCCGATGCACGAACCATGCACAGGTCATGCACAGGTGATGCAGATGCAAAGGGTGCGTGAGGGCCGCGCGCCAAAAGGAAAGGGCGGACCTTGTGGCCCGCCCTTCGTGCATCCTGTTGACCGTTCAGCGCGGGATCTGCGCCGAGATGCCTTCCACGAAGAAGTCCATCGACGCCAGTTCCTCATCCGTGGCGGTCTGCCCCTCGGCCAGCCATGCCGAGCCGTCCTGCTTGTTCAGCGGCCCGGTGAAGGGATGGTGGGCGCCCGAGCCGATCTGGTCGCGCAGGGCCTCGGCCTCGGCCTTGACCTCGGCAGGCACGGCCTCGGTGATCTCGCCGATCCCGACCTCGCCATCGCCGATCCCCAGCCAGACGCCATGCGATTGCCACGTCCCGTCCAGCACCTCGCCCACGCGGCGGATGTAGTAGGGGTTCCAGTTGTCGATGATGGAACTCACGCGCGGGGTCGGCTTGAAGGCGGCCATGTCGGACGCCTGGCCGAAGCCGATGCCGCCGCGTTCCTGCAGCTTGGCCAGCGGCGCGGTGGAATCGGTGTGCTGCAGGATCACGTCCACGCCCTCGGCCAGCAGGGCGGATGCCGCGTCGGCTTCCTTGGCCGGGTCGAACCAGGTGTAGGCCCAGACGATGCGCAGCTCGACATCCGGGTTCACCTTGCGGGCGTGGATGAAGGTCGAGTTCATCCCCTGGATCACCTCGGGGATCGGGAAGGACCCGATATAGCCGATCTTGTTCGTCTTGGTCATGCGGCCGGCGATGGTGCCAAGAACGGCGCGGCCCTCGTAGAAGCGGGCGTCATAGGTCGCCACATTGTCGGCGCGCTTGTAGCCCGTCGCGTGCTCGAACCTGATGTCGGGGAACTTGGCGGCGACGTTGATGACCGCGTCCATGAAGCCGAAGCTGGTCGCGAAGATCAGCTTGCAGCCGGACAGGGCAAGCTGGGTCAGGGCGCGCTCGGCATCGGCACCCTCGGGGACGCTTTCGATGAAGGTGGTCTCGACGCGGTCGCCGTATTCGGCCTCGATGGCCTGCCGGCCGAGGTCGTGCTGGTAGGTCCAGCCGCCGTCGCCAACGGGGCCGACGTAGATGAAGCCGACCTTCAGCTTTTCGCCCTCGGGGATCGGGGTCTGTGCCGCTGCGGGCAGGGGCGGCAACAGGGCAACCAGCGCGAGCGCTGCGGCCGAGGCCAGAAGGGTTCTGCGGTTCATGTGTCTCTCCTCTGTCGGGTTCTTGTTATCGCAGCGCGTGGAAGTTCCGGCCCAGTGAACCGGGCGCGGTGCCGCCGCCGCCTGCGTATTTGTGGCGCGCCGATATGATCACCAGAACGATGATCGTGGCAAGATAGGGGGCCATGCTGAGCAGTTGCACCGGCACTGCCACCCCCGCCGCCTGCAGCCGCAGTTGCAGAACGGTCACGCCGCCGAAAAGCCAGGCGCCGGCGAGGACGCCCCACGGGCTCCACCCCGCGAAGACGACGATGGCGAGCGCGATCCAGCCCGCGCCGGCGGTCATGCCTTCGGTCCATTGCAGGACGGTGGCGATCGAGATGTAAGCGCCGCCGATCCCCGCCATGGCGCCGCCGATGGCGATGGCGATCATGCGGGTGCCGCGCACCTTGTAGCCAAGGGCGTGTGCGGCGTCGTGGTTTTCCCCCACCCCGCGCAGGATCAGGCCGGGACGGGTGCGGTTCAGGACCAGCCAGATGACGGGAACGAGGATCAGGCCGAACCAGATCACCCAGTTGATGCCCAAGGGGCCGCCGGGCATCGAAGGCGACTTGACGCCTTCATAGGGCTTTCCGAACATCGCCGTCAGCCCTAGGCCGAACATGGTCAGCGCGAGGCCGGTGGCGACCTGGTTGGTCAGCAGGTATTGCGTCAGCGCCCCGAAGATCAGCGAGATTACGGCCCCTGCGAGGGCACCGGCGATAAAGCCCACGGTGGGCGAGCCGGTCGCATGGGCGGCGGCGAAGCCCGCCAGCGCGCCGGTGATCATCATCCCCTCGACGCCCAGGTTCAGCACGCCGGATCGTTCGGCGATAGCCTCTCCCAGTGCCGCGAACAGGATCGGGGTCGCGGCGGATAGCAGCAGCAGGAAGGTCGTCCATTCGATCATCGCTTGGTCCCCCAGCGCAGGCGGTATCGGGTCAGCGTGTCGAAGGCCAACAGGAAGAACAGCAGCATCCCCTGGAACACCTGCACCGTGGCGGCGGGCAGGGACAGCATCAGTTGGGCGAGTTCGCCGCCGATATAGGTCAGCGCCAGCAGCAGCCCGGCAAGCAGGATGCCCAAGGGGTGCAGCCGCCCGAGGAAAGCCACGATGATCGCCGTGAAGCCATAGCCCGAACCGAAGCTGTCGGTGATCTGCCCGCCGGGGCCGGCGGCCTCGAACAGCCCGGCCATGCCCGCCAGAGCACCGGAGAGGCCGAGGCAGAAGGCGACCAAGGTTTCCGGCCTGACACCGGCAAAGCGCGCGGCGCGGGGGGCGAGGCCTGCCACCCGGATGCGGAAGCCTCGGATATGGCGGCTCATCAGGAACCAGGTCGCCAGCACCGCCACGGCGGCCGCGACCACGCCCCAGTGGATGCCGGTCCCGGCGATCAGTTCCGGGTTCGAGGCCGACGGATATTGCTGCAGGTTGCGCGAGCCGGGCATCCCGAAGCCCTCCGGGTTCCGCATCGGGCCGAAGGCCATCCAGGCGGCGACCCTTTGGGCGACATAGACCAGCATCAGCGAGACGAGGATCTCCGACGCTCCGGTCCAGTTCCGCAGGGTCGCGGGGATCATCCCCCAGGCCCAGCCCCCGGCCGCGCCTGCCAGCACCATCGCCGGGAAGATCCAGAAGCCTTCGGCAGGATAGGCGGCCAAGGCCACGGCCGCGCCGCAGATGCCACCGATGATGTATTGGCCTTCCGCCCCGATGTTCCAGATGCCGGCCCGGAAGCCGATGGCGAGGCCCGAGGCGATCAGGATCAGCGGCCCGGCCTTGACCAGAAGCTGCGGGCGCGAATAGCCCGCAGCAGGCCCGAACAGCGGGTCCCAGAAGATCGTGCGGATCGCGGCCACGGGATCGAAGCCCATCAGCGCGAAGAGCAATCCGCCTGCGATCATCGTGGCGATCACCGCCACGACGGGTGAGGCGACGCCCAGCCACCAAGGGGCGGCGGGCCGGGGCTCAAGCCGCAACATGGGCGACCTCCATCCCATGCGCGCCGCCCAGCATCAGGCCGACCTGTTCCAGAGTCAGCCCCTCGGTCGGGACGGGTGGGGACAGCACGCCGTTGTTCAGCGCGGCGAAGCGGTCGGAAAGCTCCAGCAACTCGTCGAGGTCCTGGCTGATGACGATGACCGCGGCACCCCGTCCGGCAAGGTCCAGAAGCGCCTGCCGGATCGCGGCGGCGGCTCCTGCATCCACGCCCCATGTCGGCTGGTTCACGACCAGCGCGCGGGGCTCTTGCAGGATTTCCCGGCCGATCACGAATTTCTGCAGGTTGCCGCCCGACAGCGCCCCCGCCGCCGTCCCCGGTCCCGGAGTCCGCACGTCGAAGGCCGCGATGATCTTCTCGGCAAAGCTGCGGGCGGCGCGGTGGTCGAGGATGCCGTTCCTTTCCAGCCCCTGCCGGGTTGCGCCGGTCAGGATGGCGTTCTCGGTCAGGCTCATCTCGGGGACGGCGGCATGGCCCAGCCGGTCCTCGGGGGCGGCGAGCAGGCCCGCGCGGCGGCGCGCCTCGGGGCCTTCGCCCGACAGGTCGCGGCCGTCTAGCGCCACGGTGCCGGGCTTGCCGGTGGTTTCGCCGGACAGCGCGGCGATCAACTCCTCCTGCCCGTTTCCGGCGACGCCGCCGATGCCAAGGATCTCGCCTGCGCGGACCTGGAAGCCCACGTTCTTCAGCGCCGTTCCTTCCAGCCCCGCGGCCGAGGTCAGGCTGGCGACGGTCAGCACGACCTCGCCCGCCTGACGGCCGGAACGGTCCACCAGCCGCATCTCGGCCCCGACCATCATCGCCGCAAGCTCTCGCGCCGAGTGGTCGCGCGGGTTCACGGTGCCGACGACGCGCCCTTGCCGCAGGATCGTGGCGCGGTCGCAATGGGTGCGGATCTCGTCCAGCTTGTGGCTGATATAAAGGATCGCCGTGCCCTGCGCGGCCAACTGGCGCAGGGTGGCAAACAGGATTTCCGCCTCCTGCGGGGTCAGGACGCTGGTCGGCTCGTCCATGATGAGAAGGCGCGGATTGCCCAGAAGGCATCGCACGATCTCGACCCGCTGCCGCTCGCCCGCCGAAAGTGAGGCGATGCGGCGGGCGGGGTTCAGCGGCAGGCCATAGGCCGTGCTGACCTCGGTGATGCGGCGCGACAGGTCGGCGCGGGGCGGGGGCGAGTCCATCCCCAGCGCGATGTTTTCCGCCACAGTCAGCGCGTCGAACAGGCTGAAATGCTGGAACACCATGCCGACGCCCGCTGCCCGCGCGGCACGGGGGTCCGCCGGTGCATGAGGCTGGCCGCCCAAGGCCATCCGGCCCTGATCGGGGCGCACGAGGCCGTAGATCATCTTGACCAGCGTGGACTTGCCCGCGCCGTTTTCCCCCAGCAGCGCGTGGATCTCGCCCGGTGCGACGGAGAAGGACACATCATCGTTGGCGCGCACGCCCGGATAGGATTTCGACAGGCCGTCGGCCCGGAACAATTCGGCTTGCGTCACGCCATCCCCGTCTTTGTTTTTGGCAGGTTAGCCCGAAACCGCCCCCGCACAATCATTCTTGAGGCCGCCGATTATAGCGGTGGCGGTTTAGGCTGTCTTCGTGAACCCCGCGGCAATCGGACCGGACGGGTCGCCGGACGCCTTCTGCACCGTCCCGGCAGGTGCTAGCAACGCCCCATGACCGACCAACCCCGATTCATCCACCTGCGCTGCCATTCGGAACACTCGCTTCTGGAGGGCGCGATCCCCGTCAAGAAGCTGCCGGGCCTTGCGGCAAAGGCGGGAATGCCCGCCGTCGCGCTGACCGACACCAACGCGCTGTTCGCGGCGCTGGAGTTCTCGGTGAAGGCCATGGACGAGGGCGTCCAGCCCATCGTCGGCTGCCAGATGGTGCTGGACGCAGGCCCGATGTGCGGCCCCGTGGTGCTGCTGGTGCAGAACAGCCAAGGCTGGATGAACCTGATGGCGCTGTCCACCTGCCTTTACGTGACGCCGCCGCGCGAGTTTCCCCACATCACCATGGCCGAACTGGGCAAGCATGCCGAGGGGCTGATCTGCCTGACCGGCGGCGCCTGCGGTCCGCTGGGGCTGATGGTGGCTGCGGGCAAGATGGCGGACGCCGAAGCGCACCTGCGCGATCTGGCGGGGATCTTCGGCGACCGGCTGTATGTGGAACTGCAGCGTCATATGCAGGACAATGGCCAGTTGATGCCGGCGGAACTGGCAAGCGAAGGCGGCATGATCGACCTCGCCTATGCGCTGAACCTGCCGCTGGTGGCGACGAACGACGTCTATTTTCCGAAACCCGAGATGTTCGGCGCCCATGACGCGCTGATCTGCATCCGCGAGCGCGCGATGGTGGACCAGTCCACCCCGCGCCGCCGGCTGACCGCCAACCACGACTTCAAGTCCGAAGCGGATATGCTGGTCCTCTTTGCCGACCTGCCCGAAGCCACTGCCAACACGGTGGAAATCGCCCAACGCTGCGCCTTTGCGGTCAGCAAGCACAAGCCGATCCTGCCGCGCTTTGCCGATGACGAGGTCGAGGAACTGCGCCGGCAGGCCCGCGAGGGGCTGGCGGCCCGTCTCGCGGTCATCCCCCATGCCGTCAGCGTCGAGGAATATAACGCCCGGCTCGACTTTGAACTCGGCATCATCGAGCAGATGGGCTTCCCCGGCTATTTCCTGATCGTGGCCGACTTCATCAAATGGGCCAAGCAGAACGGCATCCCCGTCGGGCCGGGGCGGGGCTCGGGCGCCGGTAGCCTCGTGGCCTATGCGCTGACGATCACCGACCTCGACCCCCTGCGCTATTCGCTGCTGTTCGAGCGGTTCCTGAACCCCGAGCGCGTCTCGATGCCGGACTTCGACATCGACTTCTGCATGGACCGGCGCGAGGAAGTCATCGACTACGTCTGCCAGAAATACGGACGAGAGAAGGTCGGACAGATCATCACCTTCGGCGCGCTGCTGTCCAAGGCCGCCGTCCATGATGTGGGCCGGGTGCTCGGCATGGGCTTTCCCCAGCGCGACCGGCTGTCGAAGATGATCCCGGTCGAAGGCGTGAAGCCCGTCTCGATCACCAAGGCCTTGGCTGACGAGCCGCGCCTGCGGGAAGCGGCGGCAGCCGAGGAAAACGTCAAGCGGATGCTCGACTATGCGGCGCAGGTGGAGGGGCTTTACCGCAACGCATCCACCCACGCGGCAGGGGTGGTGATCGGGGACCGGCCGCTGGACCAGCTTGTGCCGCTTTACCGCGACCCGGCGTCCGACATGCCGGCCACGCAATACAACATGAAATGGGTGGAACAGGCCGGGCTGGTGAAGTTCGACTTCCTCGGCCTCAAGACCCTGACGGTGATCCAGAACGCCGTGGACCTGATCCGCGCGGGCGGGCGGCACCTGCATATCGCGGCCGATGGGCGCCAGCTTTACGACCCTCCGCCGGGCGCGGTGGACGAGATCAACCTGATCCCGCTGGACGACCCCGAAACCTATCGCCTGTTCGCCAGCGCCCGCACGGTCGCGGTGTTCCAGGTCGAAAGCTCGGGCATGATGGACGCGCTGCGGCGGATGCGGCCCACCTGCATCGAGGACATCGTGGCCCTCGTCGCGCTCTATCGTCCGGGGCCGATGGAGAACATCCCGGTCTATTGCGACGTCAAGAACGGCGTCCGGCCGCTTGAATCGATCCACCCGACCATCGACCATATCCTTGCCGAGACGCAGGGCATCATCGTCTACCAGGAACAGGTCATGGAGATCGCGCAGGTCATGGCGGGCTACAGCCTCGGCGGCGCCGACCTGCTGCGCCGGGCGATGGGCAAGAAGATCGCCGAGGAGATGGCGAAGGAGCGCCCCAAGTTCGTCGAGGGCTGCAAGACGCACGGGGTGGACGAGAAGAAGGCGGGCGAGGTCTTCGACCTGCTGGAGAAATTCGCCAACTACGGCTTCAACAAGTCGCACGCGGCGGCCTATGCGGTCGTCAGCTACCAGACCGCCTGGCTGAAGGCGAACCACCCGGTCGAGTTCATGGCCGCGGTGATGAACTGCGACATCCACCTGACCGACAAGCTGGCGGTCTATCGGCGCGAGGTGGACCGCATGGGGATCGAGGTGATCCCGCCTTGCGTCAACCGCAGCCAGCCCCGCTTCAGCGTGGACAATGGCCGCATTTCCTATGCGCTGGGCGCGCTGAAGAACGTGGGCGTCGAGGCGATGAGGACGCTGGTGGCCGCCCGAGGCGACAGGCCCTTCCGCGACCTGACCGACTTCGCCCGCCGCGTCCCCATGCGCCAGATCGGCAAGCGTGCGCTGGAGATGCTGGCGCGGGCAGGGGCTTTTGATGAACTCGACAACAATCGGGCACGGGTGCTGAAGTCGCTCGACCCGCTGGTCGCATGGTCAACGGCGGTGCAGGAGGCTGCGCAGTCCAGCCAGTCCTCTCTGTTCGGGGGCGGCGAGGACCTGCCGCCCCCGCGTCCCGCGCTGGCCTCGGTCTGGATGCCCGCCGAGAAGCTGGCCGAGGAGCGCACGGCCATCGGCTTCTATCTCTCTGGCCACCCGCTGGACGACTATGTTCCGGCGCTGAAGCGCAAGGGCGCGATGACGCTGGCCGAGGTGCAGGCCGCCTGCGCCGATGGGCCGATGGTCGCGCAGATCGCAGGCACGGTCGCGGCGCGGGCGGAGAAGAAATCGGCCAAGGGCACGCGCTATGCCTTTGTCACCCTGTCCGACCCGACCGGGCTTTACGAGGCCACGGTCTTTTCCGACGTGCTGGACGCCCACCGTCCGCTTCTGGAACCCGGCATGAACGTCCTGCTGACGGTCAACGCGGAACCCTCGGGCGATCAGGTCAAGATGCTCGCGCGGTCGGTCGAGGCGCTGGAAAACGCCGTGGCCGATGCCGGCTCGGGCCTGCTGGCGGTCGAGGTCGCGGATGCGCGCACCGCCGTCGCGGTGCTGGACCGCCTGCGCGAGACCAGCGCCGAGATCGCGGTCTCGGCCAAGGGCCGCGGCCCCCTGCTGATGCGGGTGCGGGACGGCAATACCGTCTATGACGTCGAGGTTGCGCCCGACGTGCCCGTGACGCCCCGGATGCGGCAGGCCCTGAGGGCGGTCGAGGGCGTGATCGACGTGACCGAAGAGTGACGCTGCATGGTTGCCCCGGCGGCGCGCGCTTGGCAGGGTAGGCGGATCTCTGCCCATGCCGCAACAGGAGCGCCGCGCATGATCCGACGCCTGTCCCCCGCCTTGGCCATTGCCCTGCCGACGAGCCTTCTGCTGCTGGCCGCCTGCGGCAGCCCCCCGTCCGCCCGGCAGGCAGGTGGCGGGCAGCCCGCCGCGGCGCTGGTGGACCCGGCGGCGCTTTATTGCGCGGGCACCGGAGGGACGGTCATTCCCGCGACCGCAGGCGGGCGCCGCGCCGATCTGTGCCGGATGCCGGACGGCCGCACCGTCCGCGCCGCCGATCTGCTGAACAGCCACAACGACCTGTAACGGGAAAGGGGCGCCCCAGCAGGGCGCCCCTCGTTCTTCTTCGTTCAAATATCCCGCGGGCTTCCGAGCGCCCGGAAAACAGTCCGGAGGCGCGAAGCCCCCGGCTTCGGGCGATCAGTTCCGGGCACGGTCCACCATCTTGCCCTTGGAAATCCAGGGCATCATCTCGCGCAGCTTGGCGCCGACCTGCTCGATCTGGTGCTCGTCGTTGATGCGGCGGGTCGCCTTGAAGGACGGCTGGCCGACGGCGTTTTCCTGCATGAAGTCGCGGACGAACTTGCCGGTCTGGATGTCGCGCAGCACCGCTTTCATCCGGGCCTTGGTTTCGTCGTAGGGCAAGATGCGCGGACCCGAGACATACTCGCCGTATTCGGCGGTGTTCGAGATCGAGTAGTTCATGTTGGCGATGCCGCCTTCGTAGATCAGGTCCACGATCAGCTTCACCTCGTGCAGGCACTCGAAATAGGCCATCTCGGGCTCGTAGCCCGCCTCGACCAGCGTCTCGAAGCCCATGCGGATGAGTTCCACCAGACCGCCGCACAGGACCGCCTGCTCGCCGAAGAGGTCGGTCTCGCATTCCTCGCGGAAGTCGGTCTCGATGATGCCGGAACGCCCGCCACCGATGGCCGAGCAGTAGGAGAGCGCGAGGTCCAGCGCCTTGCCGGATGCGTCGTTGTTCACCGCGACCAGGCAGGGGACGCCGCCGCCCTTGACGTATTCGCCGCGCACCGTGTGGCCGGGGCCTTTCGGCGCCATCATGATGACGTCGACGCCCTTTTTCGGCTCGATCAGGCCGAAATGGACGTTCAGGCCGTGGGCGAAGGCGATCGCCGCGCCGTCGCGCAGGTTGTCGTGGACGTATTTGCGATAAGTCTCGGCCTGCAGCTCGTCGGGCATGGTGAACATGATCAGGTCGGCCCAGGCGGCGGCCTCGGCGATGCCCATGACCTTGAGGCCCTCGCCTTCGGCCTTGGCGGCGGACGGCGAGCCTTCGCGCAGCGCGACGACCAGGTTCTTCGCGCCGGAATCGCGCAGGTTCAGCGCATGTGCATGGCCCTGGCTGCCATAGCCCAGGATCGCGATCTTCTTGTCCTTGATCAGATTGACGTCGCAATCGCGATCATAATACACGCGCATCTTTTCTGCCCCCGTGGTTCCCGATGTTTCGCGCAAGGGCCTACACCGCGCATCTTTGGGTGTCCAGAACGCGGGCCTGCGCAATCTCGGGAAAACCGGGGCTTTCCGCTAGCGGGATCGGCCCCCTCAGCGCATCCCCAGTCCGGCCCGCATCATCGTTCTCCGCACGGGGGCAAGCGCATAAAGCCCGCCCAGCGCTGCCGCGCGCAGGTCGCGCAGGGGACGAGGGGTCAGCATGCTGGCGCGGTTCAGCGCGTCGATGCCCATCAGGCGGACCAGCGCCTCGGGGCGGCGGGCGCGGGCATAGCGGTCGAGTGCCGCGGGATCGCCCGGATCGGCGCCCATCAGGTCCAGCAGCGCCGAGAGGTCCGCGAGGCTCATGTTCAGCCCCTGCGCGCCGATGGGCGGGACGACATGGGCGGCCTCGGCGATCAGGGCGGTGCGGGGGCCGGTGTAGCGGTCGGCGATCTGGCTGATGATCGGCCATTCGGTCAAGCCGGTGGCCTGCGTCAGATGCCCGAGGATGCCCGCCGAACGGGCGTTCAGCTCGACCTCGAAGGCCTCGCGCGACAGTCCGCGCAGCCGCGCGATCTCGGCCCCGCGTTCCAGCCAGACGACCGCCGAGGAGGGCTTGCCCTCGCGGTCGGGCAGGGGGACCAGCGTGAAAGGACCGCCCCAGCGGTGGATCTCGGTCGAGACGTTCTCGTGCGGGATCTCGTGCGTCACCGCGAAGGCCAGCGCCTTCTGGCCGTAGCGGATGGTGCGGGTGCCGATCCCCAGCGCCTCGCGCACGGGGGAATTGCGGCCGTCCGCGGCGACCACCAGCCGGGCGCGGATGCGGCTGCCGTCGGACAGGTCCACCAGCGCGGCGTCGTCGCGGACGGTCAGGCCGGCGGTGCCGGTGCCGGGGCGGAACTCGACATTGGGCAGTTCTGCCAGCCGCGCGGAAATCTCGCGCCGCAGCAGCCAGTTGGGCAGGTTGTAGCCGAAGGGCCGGTCCGAGATTTCCGAGGCGTCGAAGGCGCGGGTCAGACGCGCGGCGGGTTCCGCCCCGCCCGCGTCCACGATGCGCATCACCTGCAGCGGCGTGGCATGGGGCGCCAGCCGGTCCCACAAGCCGATGCGGGCCAGCAGGTCGACCGAGGGCTGCAGGAAGGCCGTGGTCCGCAGGTCGGCCCCCGCGCCGCCTTCTTCCGTCACCGGGGGGGCGGGGTCCACGCAGAGGACGCTCAGGCCCGCCGCGCCGAAGCCGGCCGCCGCCGTCAGCCCGGCGACCCCGCCGCCGGAAACCAGCACATCCACGCGATCCGGCATCGGCGGGCCTAGAACCCGGCCGCGTAGGCGATCAGCAGGCCCATGACGACGACCGTCGCCAGCAGCGCGACCATGGTCAGCGCGGGCAGGCCGAAGAGCGCCACCACCACGATCACCAGCACCACGACCATGGCGAGGATGACGAGGATGCGGGCGGCAAGGATGCGTTCGCTGCGGGTCTGCAGCTCGGCATCGCCGCTGAGCGCGCTGACGTCGGAGGAGGATTCGGTGCGGGCCATGGGAAACCTCGGCAGTTACGGCTTTGACTGCGAACCTGCCACGGGGCCGAGGGCCGCGGCAAGCGCGGCGGTGAAGCCGGGCAGGTCATGGGTGTGCCACAGGACATGGGTGCCGTGGCTGTGATCCTCGGCCAGCGCATCGGGGCCGTGGCGGCCCGCGCCGACCAGAATCGTCCGCATTCCAAGGGAAAAGGGCACTTCGAGGTTGCGCGGATCGTCCTCGAACATGGCGCAACGGGCAGGGTCCAGCGCGTGGGCGTCGAGGACTGCGGCAAAGGATCGCGGGTCGGGTTTCGGGTGGTAGCCGACCTCTCCGATGCCGTGAACCGCGTCGAAGACGTCCAGTTCGCGGCGGGCCAGCACCCGGCGCGCGTAAGGCGCGTCGGCATTGGTGTGGATGATCTTCAGCCCCGGCAGCGCCCGGATGGCATCCGCCAGCGCGGGTTCGGGGGTCAGCGCGGTGAAGTCGATGTCATGGACCTCGGCCAGATAGGCCTCGGGGTCGATGCCGTGATGGGCCATCAGCCCGGCCAGCGTGGTGCCGTGCTCGCGCCAGTAATGGGCGCGCAGGCGGTCGGCCTCGGCGGCATCGACGCCCAGCAGGCGCTGGACATAAGCCGTCATCCGCGCCTCGATCTGCGAAAACAGCCGCAGGTCGGGGGAATAGAGCGTGTTGTCGAGGTCGAAGATCCAGGCGTCCACGCCCGTGAAATCCGCCTGCAGGGCACGGGCGTCGATGTCGCGCAAGGGGCGAGGGGGCCTATCCATGCGCCACGGCTAACGCGGGCGGGGCGGCCTTGCAAT
>NZ_JAUNPC010000188.1 GCF_030536915.1 Paracoccus sp. (in: a-proteobacteria) | reverse complement strand
GGTGTCGACGACGACGGGTTCGACGTCGACGACCGGGGCGACGTAGCCGCCGGCGAGGGCGGTCGAGGCCGACAGGCCAAGGGCCGCGGCGAAGGTAGCGAATTTGGTCATGATCATGCTCCGTACTCTTTTGAAGTCTGCCGGTTTCCCGACAGCATCGAAGCGACAGTTACACAAAGCCCTCAAGTTGAAAAGCGGCTAACGGCCGGTTCCGCTGCGGGTCAGCGATCACTGTTGCATAATCGCCAACCCGTTCTGGTTGGCTTGGTTCCGCCCTGCCCCGGGCACGGCCAGACCTGTGGCAGTTATGCACCGTAAGGCGATTCCGAGGTAGAAAAGTCGCAGCTTTTCCAAAGCTTCGGGGAAGACAGGCAGCCATCGCCCCTGATCCCCCTAGGCCTTGCAGATATCCCCAGGTCCGTTCCTGACGCCTTGGCCCCTGCACCCCGGATCGGCTGGCCTCGGGTGCAGGGCTCTCCCCTGCCCCGAGGCGTGGCTGTCAGCGCCGCCCGCCGCCTTTCGGGGACCCACCGTCCCGCCCCGGCTTGCCGCCCGGCCCCCTTCCCGAGGGCGCAGGGCCGCGCGGGCCGGTGCCGGGCTTGGGCGGCCGTCCCCCTGCCCCGGCGGGCCGGGGTCCGCGGAACGGCCGATCCCCCTGCGAGGCCGAGGCATCGGCGCGATCAGGCCGGGCCGCGCGGGGCTTGCGCGAAAAGCCGCTCTCGGTCTCGCCACTGCGTGGAGTGCGGGGACCGCCCTCGCGGGGCGGACGCGGCGCGTGGGTCCCGTTCCGGTCCTCACGCGCGGCCCAGGGCTTGCGGTCGCCGCGCGGCTGGTCCGACCGGACCCTGTCGGACCGGTCCCGGTCAAAGTCCCTGCCGCCTTCGTGCGGCCGGTCGGCACGAGGGCGCTCACCCTGCGGCCTGGGACCGCGCGGGCGGTCCCCCCCGTCCGGCCGGGGGGCGAAGCCCCTGCGATCGGACCCGCCTTCGGCCCGTGGGGCACGCGGGCGCTTGTCCCCTTCGGGCCGGGATCCGTCACCCGGCCGCCCGAAGCGGCCCGGCGGCCGGGGTCCCCGCTCGCCGCCCTCGCCTGCACGGGTCCTGCCCGTGAACCCGGATTCGCGATCGGGATGGCCTTCGCCCCGGCGGTCGAAGCCGGCCTGCCGAGGGCCACGCGCTGTCCCCTCATCACGGCGATCCGCGCCGAATGCGCGGGGCTTGCGGTCGTAGCCTTCGCCTGTCCCGCTACGCCCGGCACCCGCACGGGCGGGGCGGTCGCCCCCGTCGCTGCCATGGCGCGGCTTTCGCGGCGTCCGGTCCTTCTCGGCACGGTCGGCTGCCCATGGCCTGCGGTCGCCTTCGCGCCGGGGCTGGCGCTCGCCGTCGCCATCCCGGCGCGGGGCGCGGTCATCACGGCGGGACCCGCGGGCCGAGTCGCTGCGGGCCGGGCGCCCGCCGCGTTCCTCGGTCGCGTCGGCATCGCCCGTCAGCAACCCGCCCAGCTGGTCGCGCAACACGCGGCGCTTGACCTCGCGGACCTCGTTCTCCTCCATGCCGATCAGCTTGAAGGGACCGTAGCCGATGCGGATCAGGCGGTTCACGATCAGCCCGACATGGGCCATCGCGCGGCGGATCTCGCGGTTCCGGCCCTCGCGGATGCCGACGGTCAGCCAGGCGTTGGCGCCCTGCTGGCTGTCCAGCTTGATTTCCATGGGCGCGAATTCCTCGCCCTCGATGGTGGCGCCGCGGCGCAGGGGATCAAAGGTCAGGTCATTGGGCTGGCCGTTCACCCGCACGCGGTAGCGGCGCAGCCAGCCGGTCGAGGGCAGTTCCAGCCGCCGCTTCAGCTCTCCGTCATTGGTCAGCAGCAGGAGGCCCTCGGAGTTGAGGTCCAGCCGGCCCACGCTCATCACCCGGGGCAGGTCACGGGGCAGCGCGTCGAAGACCGTCTGGCGGCCCTTCTCGTCGGCTTCCGAAGTGACGAGGCCAACGGGCTTGTAGTAAAGCCAGAGCCGCGTTTCCTGCGCGGCCTCCATGGGCTTGCCGTCCACCGTCACCTTGTCCGAGGGCAGCACGTCCAGCGCCGGGCTGGCGATCTTGCGGCCGTTCACGGTGACGCGGCCTTCGACGATCATCCGCTCGGCCTCGCGCCGGCTGGCGACACCCGCGCGGGCCATGACCTTGGCGATCCGCTCGCCGCCCGAGGACTGCTTCTTCGGCGCGCCGGGTTGCGCAGGCTCGGCCAGCCTCTCGGGCA
>NZ_JAUNPC010000113.1 GCF_030536915.1 Paracoccus sp. (in: a-proteobacteria) | reverse complement strand
TCGATCAGGATGGCCGCCTGGTCCTGCCCCAGCGCCTGCGCGAGAAGATCGGGCTGGGGGACCGGGCCTTCTTCATGGCGCAGGGCGACTACCTCAAGGTCACGACGCCCGAGACGCATGAGGCCGACCTGCGCAAGATCGAGGCCGGGATGCCCGCGCTGGAACCCGGCGCCGATCCGCTGTCGCTGCTGCCGCCTGCGCCCGAAAGCTGATGACCGCGCCGCATGTCCCTGTTCTGCTCGGCCCCCTGCTGGCGGCAGTGGCCCCCGTCCGCGGCACCTGGGTGGACGGCACCTTCGGCGCGGGCGGCTATGCCCGCGGGCTGCTCGAGGCCGGGGCCGGGCGTGTCATCGGCATCGACCGCGACCCGGCGGTGTTCGACATGGCCCGCGCATGGGCGGGCGGCTATCGCGACCGGCTGCGGCTGGTGCAGGGCACCTTCTCGGACCTCGACGAGCTGGCGGGCGGGCCGGTGGACGGCGTGGTGCTGGATCTCGGCGTCAGTTCCATGCAGCTTGACCAGCCCGAGCGCGGATTCTCCTTCCTGCGCGACGGGCCGCTGGACATGCGGATGGCGCAGGACGGCCCGACCGCCGCCGACCTGCTGAACCGGGCCGAGGAATCCCGCATCGCCGACGTGCTCTACCATTACGGCGAGGAACGCGCCGCCCGCCGCATTGCCCGCGCCATCGTCGCCGCCCGCCCCCTGACCACGACCGCGCAACTGGCCGAGGTGGTCCAGTCCTGCCTCCCTCGTCCCAAGCCAGGACAGAGTCACCCGGCCACCCGCAGCTTCCAAGCGATCCGCATCTGGGTGAATGACGAATTCGGCCAGCTTCTTGCGGGTCTTGAGGCGGCCGAGCGGGCGCTGAAGCCCGGCGGCAGGCTGGCGGTGGTCAGCTTCCATTCGCTTGAGGATCGCGTGGTCAAGCGCTTCATGCAGGCCCGCGCCAATGCGGCGGGCGGCGGCAGCCGCCATGCCCCCGCGGCGCCGCAGCAGGCCCCCGCCTTCACGCTGCCCTTCCGCCGCGCCGTGGGCGCCGACGCGGCGGAACTGGCGGCGAATCCCCGTGCCCGGTCCGCCTTCCTGCGCGTGGCGGTCCGCACCGACGCGCCCGCCGGCCGGGCGGATGCCGATGCGCTGGGCCTGCCGCGCCTGCCGGGGGGCATATGATGCGGCCGCTGCTGTATCTTCTGGCCGCGCTGGCGGTCATGGGCCTCGCCTTCTGGGCCTACCGCGAGAACTACCGCACCCAGGCGCAGATCGACCGGATGCAGGTGGTCCAACGCGAGATCGCGAGCCTGCGCGAGAACCTGGGCGTGCTGCGGGCCGAATGGGCCTATCTCAACCGGCCCGACCGCCTCAGCCAGCTTGTGGACATGAATTTCGACCGCCTGCGCCTTGCCCCGGTGCAGGCCAACCAGTTCGGCTCGGCCCGCAACATCGACTATCCGCCGCCCGAGCCGGTCGCGCCGCCCACGGAACTCACGCCCGGCGAATCGATGGCCGGCTGGGTGCCCCGCACACCGTCGAACAACCGCGGGGCGCCGCTGCCGCGTCCCGCGCCCCCCGGCTTCGAGCCGCCCGCCGATTCCGCCCCGGAACAGGAGTGACCGCCATGATCCGCACCCCCTTGCGCCCGCTGGCCCGCATCCTCAGCGCCCGGCAGGCCGGACAGGACCCCGACGAGATCGAGGCCGGGCTGCGCGCCCAGCGCCATGCCGAGATCCAGGACCGCGCCCGCCGCCGGGCCGAGGGGCGGATCAAGCTGATGGTGCTGGGCTTCATGGTGGCCTTCGGCACGGTGGGCCTGCGGATGGGGGCCTTGGCCAGCAGCCAGCCGGTGGAACCCCGCGCCCATGCCTCGGGGGCGCAGATCATCTCGCAGCGGGCCGACATCGTGGACCGGCGCGGACGGGTGCTGGCGACGAACCTGTCCACCCACGCGCTTTACGCCCATCCCCATGACCTCGTGGATCCGGTGGCGGCGGCCGGGAAGCTGGCGCGGATCTTCCCTGACCTCGATGCGGAACGGCTGAAGCGCGACCTGACCGGCGAGCGGAAGTTCGTCTGGATCAAGAAGAAGCTTTCCCCCGAACAGATGCAGGCCGTCCATGACATCGGCGAGCCGGGCCTCGTCTTCGGCCCGCGCGAGATGCGGCTTTACCCGAACGGGCGGCTGGCCAGCCACATCCTCGGCGGCTCGCAGTTCGGGGCGGAAGGCGTCAGTTCCGCCGAGGTGCTGGGCATGGCGGGCGTGGAAAAGGCCTTCGACCGCTGGCTGCGCGACCCGGCCAATGCGGGCGCCCCCCTGCAGTTGTCCATCGACCTGACCGCCCAGGCAGCGATGGAGGAGGTGCTGGGCAACAGCATCAAGGTCATGAACGCCAAGGGCGCCACCGGCATCCTGATGGAGGTGAAGTCGGGCGAGATCCTCGCCATGGCAAGCCTGCCCGACTTCGACCCCAACGACCGGCCGAGGCCGCTGACCCAGGGCGATCCCTCGGACAGCCCCCTGTTCAACCGGGCGGTGCAAGGGGTCTATGAGCTTGGATCCACCTTCAAGATCTTCCCCATCGCCCAGGCGATCGACGAGCGGCTGGTCAATGCCAACACCATGATCAACACGAACACGCCGATGAAGATCGGCAAGTATCTGATCCATGACTTCTCGAACTACGGCGCGCAGCTTTCGGTGCGCGACGTGCTGGGCAAGTCGTCGAACGTGGGCACCGTCCGCATCGCCCAGATGCTGGGGCCGGAACGGCAGCAGCGGTTCCTGAAGGACCTCGGCTTCTTCGAGCCGACCCCGGTCGAGATGACCGAGGCGCCGACCGGCAAGCCGATCGTGCCCGCGCGCTGGCCGGCGATCACCGCGGCGACCGTGTCCTTCGGCCACGGGCTGGCGGCCAGCCCCCTGCATCTGGCCTCGGCCTTCGCGACCATCGCCAATGACGGCCGCCGCGTCCGCCCGACGCTGGTCCACCGGAAAGTGCCGGTTCAGGGCGAGCAGGTCCTGTCGCCCGCCGCCGCGAAACAGGCGCGCGAGCTTTTGCGCCATGTCGTGACCAAGGGCACCGCCAGGGCGGCCGAGGTGGCAGGCTACAAGGTCGGCGGCAAGACCGGCACCGCCGACAAGCCGCGCCCCGGCGGCGGCTATTACAAGAACCGGAACGTCTCGACCTTTGCCTCGATGTATCCGACCGACGACCCGGCCTATGTGCTGGTCGTGACGCTGGACGAGCCCAAGGTGTCCGCCGCGGGCGGGGGCGAGATGCGGACGGCTGGCGCCACCGCCGCCCCGGTCGCCGCCGCCCTGATCCAGCGACTGTCGCCGATGCTGGGCCTGCGGCCCGACGGGGCGGAACTGCCCGTCATTGAACCCCGTCGGGCCGATGCCCTAAGGGTCTCGGCAAGGTAAGGACCGAGGGACCATGGAGAACGACAAGGCCATGAGCCTGTCCCGGCTGGGGCTGCGGGCAGGCGATGGAAGCGATCCGACGATCACCGGCATTTCGGTCGATTCGCGCCATGTCCGCGACGGGCACCTGTTCGCGGCGCTGCCCGGATCGGCCGCCCACGGGGGCGAGTTCATCCAGTATGCGCTGCGCCAAGGGGCGGCTGCGATCCTGACCGACCGGCAGGGCGCCGAGATCGCGGCGGCCGAGCTTGCGGGTTCCCCCGCCGCGCTGGTTGTGGCCGAGGACCCCCGCGCCGCGCTCGCCGGGGCCGCGGCGCTGTGGTTTCAGGCGCAGCCCGAGACCGTCGTGGCGGTCACGGGAACGTCCGGCAAGACCTCGGTCACGAATTTCACCCGCCAGATCTGGCAGGCGCTGGGGCTGAAGGCGATCAGCCTCGGCACCATGGGGGTGGAAGGGGACTACACCGCCAAGCTCGCCCATACGACGCCCGAGCCGGTGACGTTGCATCGCGTGTTGTCCGAGGCGGCGGCGGCCGACGTCACCCATGCGGCGATGGAGGCGTCCTCGCACGGTCTCGACCAGCGGCGGCTGGACGGGGTGCGGGTCGCGGCGGGCGCCTTCACCAACTTCAGCCAGGACCACCTGGACTATCACCGCGACTTCGACAGCTACTTCGCCGCCAAGGCGCTGCTGTTCAACCATATCCTCGAACCGGGCGCCGCGGCAGTGATCTGCACCGACGACGCACGGGGCCGCGAGGCCGCGCAGATCGCCCGCGACCGGGGCTTGCGGCTTCTGACCTATGGCCGGGCCGAGGGCTGCGACCTTCGCATCCTCGCCCAGCGCTATGACGCGACGGGGCAGGAGTTGCGCTTTTCCCTGAATGGCCAGACGCACCTGATCCGGCTGAACCTGATCGGCGGCTTCCAGGCGGAGAACGTCCTCTGCGCGGCGGGCCTGTGCATCGCCACGGGTGCCGACCCGCAGCGCGTCATCTCCGCCTTGCCGGGCCTGACCACCGTGCGCGGCCGGATGGAGCTGGCCGCCCAGCGCCAGAACGGTGCGGCGGTCTTCGTGGACTATGCCCACAAGCCCGGCGCGGTGATCGCGGCGCTGCAATCCCTGCGCCCGCATGTCATGGGCCGCATCATCGCCATCGTCGGCGCGGGGGGCGACCGCGACCGGGGCAAGCGCCCGCTGATGGGCGAGGCCGCCCGGCAACATGCCGACGTGGTCTATGTCACCGACGACAACCCCCGGACCGAGGACCCCGCCGCCATCCGCGCCGAGGTCATGGCCGGCGCAGGCTCCGAGGCCACCGAGGTCGGCGACCGCGCCGAGGCGATCCTGCGCGCCGTGGACGCGCTGGAACCGGGCGACGCGCTTCTCATCATGGGCAAGGGGCACGAAACGGGGCAGATCGTCGGTTCGGACGTCTTCCCCTTTGACGACGCGGAACAGGCCTCGGTCGCCGTCGCCGCGCTGGACGGCATGGTATGAGCCTCTGGACCTCCACCGACGCCGCCGCCGCGACCGGAGGCCACGCGACGGCCGACTGGGTGGCGAACGGCATCTCGATCGACACCCGCACGATCCAGCCGGGCGACCTGTTCGTGGCGCTCAAGGACGCCCGCGACGGCCACGACTTCGTGGCCCAGGCGCTGGAAAAGGGCGCCACCGCCGCGCTGGTCAGCCGCATCCCCGAGGGCGTTCCCCCGGACGCGCCCCTGCTGGTCGTGGACGACGTCCTGCCCGCGCTGGAGGCCTTGGGACGCGCCGCCCGCGCACGCACCAAGGCACGGGTGCTGGCGATCACGGGTTCGGTCGGCAAGACCTCGACAAAGGACATGGCGGCGGCCGCCCTTGCCACGCAGGGCCGCGTCCACGCCGCCGAAGCGAGCCTGAACAATCACTGGGGCGTCCCCCTGACCTTGGCGCGGATGCACCAGGACACCGACTGGGCGATCCTCGAACTCGGCATGAACCACCCCGGCGAGATCGCGCCCCTGTCGCGCATGGCCCGCCCGCATGTGGCGATGATCACCACCGTGGGCGCGGCCCACATGGAGGCCTTCGGCAGCCTCGAAGGCATCGCCGTGGAAAAGGCATCCATCTTCGAGGGGCTGGAACCGGCAGGCCACGCCATCATCCCCGAGGATCTGCCGGTGACGCAGATCCTGCGCGACGCCGCCGACCGCGCAGGCGCCATTGTCGTGGGCTTCGGCCGCGATGGCATGGCGAAGCCCGTGTCCTCGGCGGTGGAGGAAGGAGAAACCCGCGTCCGCGCCCGTGTGCTGGGCGAAACGCTGGACTTCACCCTCGCCACCGCAGGCGCGCATTTCGCCATGAACGCGGTGGGCGTGCTGGCTGCCCTCACTGCGCTGGGTGCCGATCCGAAGGCCTCGGCCAGGGGCCTTTCCGACTGGCGCCCCTACAGGGGCCGGGGCGGGGTGGAGCGGATCGGCGGGATCACGCTGATCGACGACAGCTACAACGCCAACCCGACCAGCCTCGCGGCGGGCCTCGCCACGCTGGATGCCATGCCCTCGGGCCGTCGGGTCGCCATCCTCGGCGACATGCTGGAACTGGGCGAGGACGAACTCGGCCTGCACCGCGCCATCGCCGATTATCCGCAGATGCAGGGGGTTGCGCTGGTCCATGCCTGCGGTCCCCGGATGCGCCACCTGATGGACGCGCTGCCCGAGGACAGGCGCGGCTTCTGGTCCGAGGATGCCGCCGACCTCTGCGCCCGCGCGGGCGAGATAGTCCGCGACGGCGACGTGGTCTTCGTCAAGGGATCGAAGGGCTCGCGCGTCGCCCTCGTGGTTGACGCGATCCGCCGGGCGCGGCAGACGCCCGCATCAGATAACAACAAGGGGTAAACCCGATGCTCTACTGGCTGGCGGACCTGTCCGACAATGGCGGCGTCTTCAACCTGTTCCGCTATATCACCTTCCGCTCGGGCGCGGCCTTCTTCACCGCGCTGATCTTCGGCTTCATCTTCGGCCGCCCGCTGATCGACTGGCTGCGCGTCAAGCAGAAGAAGGGCCAGCCCCTGCGAAAGATCGGTCCGGACCATTTCGCCAAGGCGGGCACCCCCACGATGGGCGGCATCCTGATCCTGTCGGCGCTGTTCATCTCGACCCTGCTCTGGGCGCGGCTCGACAACGGCTATGTCTGGGTCGTGCTGCTGGTGACGGCGGGTTTCGCGGCCATCGGCTTTGCCGACGACTATGCCAAGGTGACCAAGCAGCACCACGCGGGGCTGTCGGGCCGCGTCCGCATGGCCATCGGGCTTGCGATCGGCGCGCTGGCCGGGGTCGCGGTCGCCTGGCTGAACCCGGACCCGCTGTCGGGGCAACTCGCGCTGCCCTTCCTCAAGGACGTGCTGATCGACCTCGGCATCTTCTTCGTGCCTTTCGCCATGCTGGTGATCGTGGGCGCGGCCAATGCGGTGAACCTGACCGACGGGCTGGACGGGCTGGCGATCGGCCCGGTGATGATCGCCGCCTGCACCTTCGGGATCATCGCCTACCTCGTCGGCAACGCGAATTTCGCCAACTACCTGGGCGTCCATTTCGTCCCCGGCACGGGCGAGATCGCCGTCTTCGTCGCGGCGCTGATGGGCGGCGGCCTGGGCTTCCTGTGGTATAACGCGCCCCCCGCCGCCGTCTTCATGGGCGACACCGGCTCGCTCGCCCTGGGCGGCGCGCTGGGCGCCATCGCCGTCTGCATCAAGCACGAGATCGTGCTGGCCATCGTCGGCGGGTTGTTTGTGGTCGAGGCCCTGTCGGTCATCATTCAGGTCGCCTATTTCAAGCGCACCGGCCGCCGGGTGTTCCTGATGGCCCCGATCCACCATCATTTCGAGAAGAAGGGCTGGGCTGAGCCGCAGATCGTGATCAGGTTCTGGATCATCGCGGTGATTTTGGCGCTGATCGGGTTGAGCACGTTGAAGTTGAGGTAATGCTGCCATGTGGAAGACTGGCGTAAGTGCAATTATTTTATTTCTAGCTGGGATATATTCTTTTACCACTGTGGCGCTTGATACTGCGAAAAAGATCGTTGATTTACCGTCTGTTTGGTCGTGGAGCGCACTAGGTCCGTTGATATCATATCTTGTAGCAGGCTGGGCTCTTTTCTTGATCATTG
>NZ_JAUNPC010000112.1:2510-7613 GCF_030536915.1 Paracoccus sp. (in: a-proteobacteria) | reverse complement strand
ATCGTGATGCTGCTGGCCGACGAGCAGAACATCCGCGAGGTCATCATGTTCCCGATGAACCAGCGGGCCGAGGACCTGATGATGGGCGCGCCCAGCGAACCCAGCAACGAGCAGTTGCGCGAATTGCGGCTGCGGGTTCTGCCCAAGGACGCCTGAGATGGCGGCGCCCGAACGGCCACGGGGCGCGGCGGTCCCGGATTTCACCCCTCCGCCGCCCCCCGGTCCTGACCGGATCGAGGGGCGGTTCGTCGCGCTGGAACGGCTCGACCCCGCGCGTCATGCGGATGACCTGTTTCACGCGAACCGCGGGCGGGACGACTTGTGGGACTACATGGGTTATGGTCCGTTCGAGACATTGGACAATTACCGGGCGTGGCAGGAATCCGTGGCCGGACTGCCTGATCCCTTTTTCTACGCGCTGCGCGAGAAGCGGGCGGGCAGGATCGCGGGCGTGGCCTCGTTCCTGCGGATCGACCCGGCCAATGGTGTGATCGAGATCGGCCATATCCAGTTCGCGCCCGCCCTGCAGCAAACAGCGGCGGCATCCGAGGCGATCATGCTGATGATCGGCTGGGCCTTCGCCAGCGGCTACCGGCGCGTGGAATGGAAATGCAACGGGCTGAACGCGGCCTCGATGCGGGCGGCCGAACGCTTCGGCTTCACCTTCGAAGGCATCTTCCGCAACCACATGGTCATCAAGGGCCGCAGCCGCGACACCGCCTGGTGGGCGATCACCGACGCCGACTGGCCCGCCATTGCCGCCGCGAACGCGGAATGGCTGTCGCCCGGAAACTTCGACGCCGACGGCCGCCAGCGCCGCGGGTTGCGCGCCATCCGCTCAGGCTGACCTCGCCAGGGACGGAAACGAAAAGCCCCGGCCGGATGACCGGCCGGGGCGGGAATGTCGGCTCTGGACAGACGCCTCAGAGCGCCCAGGCGACCGAGACCTCGTGCCAGCCTTCCCAGATCATCTTCAGCGACACGAACAGGATGATGAGCAGGCCGATCCAGGCGATCCAGCGGAAGCGGTTGATCAGCCGTGCGATGAAGGTCGAGGCGAAGCCCATCAGCGCGATCGACAGCACAAGGCCGATGATCAGCACGTCGATGTGGTGCCGGGCGGCGCCGGCCACGGCCAGCACGTTGTCCAGCGACATCGACACGTCGGCGATGATGATCTGCGTCGCCGCCTGCGCAAAGGTCTTGCGCGGCGCTCCGCCCACGCGGCCGTCCTTGTCGAGATCGGCGTCCTCGAGGACCTCGTGCGCCTCGACCTCGTGATGGGCGTGACCCGCGCTGAGTTCGCGCCACATCTTGTAGCAGACCCACAGCAGCAACAGGCCGCCGGCCAGCAGCAGGCCGGTGATCGCCAGAAGCTGGGTGGTGACCAGCGCAAATCCGATCCGCATCACGGTTGCGGCGATGATGCCGACAAGGATCGCCTTGTTGCGCTGGTCCTTGGGCAGCCCGGCCGCGGCCAGGCCGATCACGATGGCATTGTCGCCCGCCAGCACCAGGTCGATCGCGATGACCTGGAACAGCGCAGCAAGCCAGTCTCCGGTGATGAAATCCATGCTGATCCTTTCGCTTCACCCGACCGCGCGAGCCGGCGTTCCGTTGCGGACGGCGGCAGCCGCCCGAGTCCTCTCGCGCCGCCTTGCCCGGCGCGCCGCATAGACCCTGAGCCGTTCAAGGGCAATGCCCGCCAAACGGCAAGCGCACCATTCTGTCACGCGCCCGTCACGCTGGCCTGCGACATGCGCGCAGCTTTCACGAACAAGGAGGTTTCGTCCGTGCTGATCCGTTCCATGCTGACCTCGGGGCTTGCGCTTCTGGCCGCCGCCCCGGCGCTGGCCGAACCGCATTTCAACCGCATCGCAAGCTTTGCGACCGTGGACAACATGGCCGCAGGGGAAGACCCCGCGCGCGAGACCTCGGCCGAGATCATGGCCGTGACCCCGGACGGCAACACGCTGATCTATTCGGACAGCCCGCTGGGCGCCTTGGGGATGGTGGACATCACCGACCCGCGCCAGCCGAAGCCCCTGGGCCACGTGCCGATGGAGGGAGAGCCCACCACGGCGGTGGTGCGCGGGACCCTTGCCTTCGTCGGCGTGAACACCTCGGACAGTTTCACCGATCCGTCGGGCGTGCTGCGGACGGTGGACCTGTTCACCCGGCAGGTCATCGCCGGTTGCGACCTTGGCGGGCAGCCCGACGCCGTGGCGATCTCGCCCGCGGGCGATATGATCGCCGTGGCTATCGAGAACGAGCGCGACGAGGAGGTGAACGACGGGGCGCTGCCGCAGATGCCTGCAGGCTTCGTGCTGCGCCTGCCGGTCAGCGATGCGGGCGTCGATTGCGCCGGGCTGCAGCGGATCGACCTGACCGGACTGGCCGATGTCGCCCCCGAGGACCCCGAGCCCGAATACCTGGCCTTCAACGAGGCGGGCGAACTGGCCGTCACCCTGCAGGAAAACAACCATCTCGTGGTGATCGGCGCGGACGGGCAGGTGGCGGCGCATTTCAGCGCGGGCGCCGTCGATCTGGACGGGATCGACACCGAGGACGATGGCCGGCTGGATTTCACCGGCGCACAGCGCCAGGTCCCGCGAGAACCGGATGCCGTGGTGTGGCTTGACGACGACCATTTCGCCACCGCGAACGAGGGCGACTGGAAGGGCGGCTCGCGCGGCTTCACCATCTGGTCAAAGGACGGCGCCGTCGTCCACGAAAGCGGCACTGCGTTTGAACGCGCGCTCATCGCCATCGGCCATTACCCGGACGGGCGGTCCGACAACAAGGGCGTTGAACCCGAGGGGCTGGCCTTTGCCGCCTATGGCGGCCAGCCGCTGCTGTTCGTCGGGTCCGAACGCGGCAGCGTGGTGGGGGTTTATGACGTGGCCGACCCGGCGGACCCGCGGTTGCTGCAACTGCTGCCCTCGGGCATCGGGCCGGAGGGGCTGACGCCCATCCCCGCGCGCAACCTCTTCGCCACCGCGAACGAGACCGATCTCGGCGAGGACGGCGGTGCCCGTTCCCATGTCATGATCTACGAGCGCGCCGAGGGACCTGCCGCCTATCCGACGCTGACCAGCGAAGGCAGCGAGCCGCTGATCGGCTGGGGCGCGATCTCGGGGCTGGCCGTCGATCCGGCGGATGACGCCCGGCTTTTCGCCGTCAGCGACAGCGCCTATTCGGCCGAGCCTGCGATCTACACGATCGACGCGGCCGCGACGCCCGCGCGGATCACCGCGAAGACGGTCGTGACTCGTGACGGCCAGCCTGCCGAAAAGCTGGATCTGGAGGGGATCACATCGGACGGGCAGGGCGGCTTCTGGCTCGCCTCGGAAGGCGATGCCGGAAAGGACGTGCCCCATGCCGTCCTGCATGTCGATGCCTCGGGCGCGATCACCGAAGAGATCGGCCCTCCCGCCACGCTCGACCCGCATCAGGAACGCTTCGGCTTCGAGGGCATCGCCCTGGTCGAGGGCAAGCTGTGGCTGGCCGTCCAGCGTGAATGGGGCGACGATCCTGACGGGCAGACGAAGCTTTTGCAACTGGACCCCGCCACACAGGACTGGGCCGGCGTCCGCTATCCGCTGGACCGCGGCGAGGGCTGGGTCGGGTTGTCCGAGATCGCCCGCCACGGCGACCACCTTTATGTGATCGAGCGCGACAACCTGATCGGGCAGGCCGCCCGGCTGAAGGCCATCACCCGGATTCCGCTGGCCGACCTGAACCCTGCACCCTTGGGCGGCGAGTTGCCGCTGGTCACAAAAGAGCCGGTGCGCGACCTCATTCCCGATCTGCTGGGCTGGAACGGCTATGTGCAGGACAAGGTGGAAAGCCTCGCCATCGCGTCCGACGGCACCGCATGGATCGCCACGGACAACGACGGGGTGGAGGATGCCTCGGGCGAAACCTTCCTCTGGTCGGTCAGGCTGGACTGACCCCTGCATCAGATAAGGGACGGCAGACAGGGGATAGGGGAGCCTGCAGGCTCCCCTTTCCGCATTCCTGCGGGCCGCGTCAGTTCAGGGGCGCAGGCGGGACGGATGCCGCGTCGCCTGTATCCGGGATGGCTACATCATTGCCATCTGCGGCGGTTCCGCTTGCTGGCCGGGCCGGTTCCTGCGGCGCTGCCTGACCGCCGGGTGCGGGCGGTGCGGCATCCGGTGCAGGTTGCGCGGCGCCCGCGGGCGACAGCGGTGCGGGTTGCGGCGCAAGCGACCATCCGGGCGACCCGGCCGGCTCGCCCGCAGCCTGCGGCGGGGCGGTCGGGGCGGGGCGCCCCTCGCCGCCCGGCGGCATTCCCCCGCCATGGCGGTGTCCCTCCATCATGCCCGGATGATGGGGTGCGCCCGGACCATGACCCTTGGGCGGCATCGCCCCATGGGGATGTCCCCGGCCCTTGCCGGGTCCGCAATCGGCGGCCCCGCCTGCAGGCAGCAGCGTCCACACGCCCGTCACCTGCGCCGTCAGCGTCAGCTCTCCGGTCTCGACGGGGGTCGAGGCATCCGCCTCGGCCGCCCGCGCCATCATCGCCATGGGGCGGGGGCTGCCCGACATGCTGGTGTCGGTCAGGGACAGCAGCGGTCCCACCTCCATCCCGGCGGCTTCCGCGATCACCCCGGCGCGGCGCCGGGCCTCGGTCACGGCGGCGGTGCGGGCGCGGTCCTCGGTCGCGGCGGCATCCTCGCGCGAGAAGCCGATGCCCTGCACGTCGGTCGCGCCGGCCCCGACCATGGCGTCCAGCATCTCGCCCAGGCGGGGCAGGTCGCGGATGCGGGCGGTCACGATGTTCTGCGCCTGGTAGCCGGTGATGACCGGCGGCTGCCCTTCGCGCGAATAGTCCTGGATCGGCGACAGGTTCAGCCCCTGCGTCTGCAGGTCGGCCGGGGCCACGCCCTGCGCCCGCAGCGCCTCGATCACCGCCGTCTGGCGGGCGGCATTGTCGGCCATCGCCTGCGCGGCGGTGGGGGCCTGCGTGGTGACGCCCAGCGACACCGTGGCAAGATCCGGGGCGACGCTGGCGCGGCCCTCGCCCTGCACGTTGATCGTCGCGGGCTTGCCGCAGCCATGCCCCGCGGGATGGGCCGA
>NZ_JAUNPC010000112.1:0-2410 GCF_030536915.1 Paracoccus sp. (in: a-proteobacteria) | reverse complement strand
TGAACGACGACCGGCCAGAACGGAAAAGCCCCGCCATGAGCACGCGTTCCGCGCCCGAATTCGCCCTGTCCTTCAGCAGTGAGGCCGTCCACCTGATGGAACGCGCGGGCTCGCCCGCCGCGACATCCATCCAGTGGACGGAAAAGGCGGCCGCGGCCTTCGATGCGCCGGATTTCCGGGCCGAGATGACGCGGCTTCGCAAGCTGGCGGCGAACGGGCCGGATGCGCGCGTGGCGCTGATCATCCCCGACGACCAGATCCTCTATACCTCGCTGCCGGTGGGCGAGGAGGTCCGCAGGACCGCCGATCTGGGCCGGGCGCTGGACGGTCTGACGCCCTATCCCGTGGCCGACCTGGCCTGGGACTGGCGGCCCGAGGGGGCGCGCGACGTGCGCGTGGCGGCGGTGGCGCGGCAGACGCTGCGCGAGGCCGAGGATTTCGCCCGCCGCCACGGCTTCGCGGCCGAGGGCTTCCTGGCGGACCCGCCCGAAGGGGTGTTTCCCGCGACCCCCCAGTTCGGCGGCAAGGACTGGGCGCAGGAGACAGCCCTTGGCGATGCCGACCTGCCGGCGGACGCCGCGCAGGATGCCCCGGCCGTTCCCGCGCCCGAGGCGGCAAAGGCGCCCGTGGCCGATGCGCCACCCGGGACGGCTGACAGTGGCCCTGCCGATGATGGCGGAGAGGCGGAAATCGCCGCCCGGCAGGATTCGCCCGCCGCGCAGCCGGACGCCGCTGCCTCTGATGCCGAGGCTTCCCCGGCGGCCTTGCCGCCCGCGGATGAAGCAGAAGATAGGGGCGAATCGACCCCGGGCGCTGCCATGAGCGCCCCCGCGGGGGATGCCGGAGAGAAGGCCGGAGCCGAGGAACTGGACAAGGGCCGCAGCGACCTCTCCTCTCAGCCGCCGCAGGCAGAGGCGGATGCCGCAACCCTGCCCGAAACTCCGGCTGGCAGCCCTGCAGCCGAGTCCGGGACCGATCCGGCCACGCAGGACAACACCCCCGCGCCGGCAGCGGCGACCATCTCTGCTGCAGCAGACAAGCCTGCCGACGCCCGGCCCATCGCTTCCCCGGCGCAAGCGGTTGCGGCGGCCGCAGCGGGCAAGGGCACCGGGCCAAAGGACCGTGGGGTTTCCAGGATGGTTCCCGCAGCGCGTCGTCCCATGGCTTCGCCCTCCGAACAAGCACGCGTCTCGCCCGGCCGGGAGCCTATCGTTCCCCAGGGTCCGGCGGTTCCGTCCGGCCGCCACCCCGGCGCGCGCGGCGGCATCGGCGCGCTGCTGGTGATGCTGGGCGCGCTGCTTCTTGGACTGGTGCTGATCTGGGCTTTCGCGACGCCCGATCCCCGCGACACGCAGACTGCCGCACCACCCATGGAAGCCGAAAGCGCGACGGCAGATGCAACGCCGCCTGCAGCGACGGCAACGCCCGAGCCTGTGGCCCCGCCGCCTGCAGCCCCGCCTTCCAGGCAGCCGGCTGCTTCCCCGGCAACCGCGCCCGAACCCGCGCCGGTGCGTCCGGCAGCAACGGTGCCGCCTGCCGCTGCCGAACCGACGGTTGAAGCCACGGTTCCGGCAGGTGCGGCCGCCGTGCCGCCCGCAACCGAGGCGACGCAGCCCGCGTCTTCCGCCCCCGCGACGGCACCGGCCGAATCGCCTGCAGGCATCGCCGCACCCGCGCGGGAGCCTGCTGCCCGGGTCCCGTCCGGCAACGATCCGGCCGCTGCAACGACCTCTGCCCCGACGACGCCCTCTGCGGCCAATGCGGCTCCGGTTCCGGCACCCACGTCCGGCGAACCCGTGGCGCCAGCGGCGGCACGGGACGAGCCTGCCGAGGCATCCCGGCCCGACGCGGGGGCGCCTGCCGCTTTCCCCGCCGGGACAAGCGCGCTGGCCCCGACTGAACGCGCGCCCGCGCAAACGCAGGCAACCCCTTCGGTCCCGGCCGCCCCCGAACCCGCTGCGAATGCCGCTTCCGCTGCCGCAAACCCGGTTGCACCGGCCACCGGCGCGGAACCCGCTGCAACGCCGCCTGTCACCGCTCCTTCGACGACCCCCGAGGCATCTGCTGACCGGGCAGAGGCACCCTCTGCGGCAGCCCCGGCCCCGCAGCCGACCCCGGCGATCCGGCCGTCGAATGCACCGCGGCGCCCGGCGCCTGCGGCCGCTCCCTCGGCCTCGCAGGCTGATCCGCTTCCCGCAGTGGTGCCCGGTCGCAGCGCGCTGACCCGTTCGGAGCGGCCAAGCTCGCGGCCCCCAGCGGAAAGCTCTCAGCCGTCTCGGGCACCCGCGCCCGACCGGGCGGCAGTCCCGGCCCGTGCCCCTCAGGCGGCAGCACCCGCCGCCGCGCGTCCGGCGCCCCCCCCGCGCCCCGAGGCCGCGCCGCGGGCAGCGGCACGGCCGCAGGCCACCAG
>NZ_JAUNPC010000187.1 GCF_030536915.1 Paracoccus sp. (in: a-proteobacteria) | reverse complement strand
GCATCAGCGCCGCGCCCGACAGCCCGCCCGTCACCTTGCGGGCGGGGCAGCCCAGGTTGATGTCGATGATGCCTGCGCCCATGCCGGCCACGATCCGCGCGGTTTCCGCCATCGGCCCCGGTTCGCGCCCGGCGATCTGGACGCTGACGAGGACGCCGTTCTCCTCGACCATCGCCTTGGCGCGAACGGCGGCGCGGGTCGAGGGGCGCGGCGTCACCATCTCGGTCGAGGCGACCATCTCGCTGACCACCAGCCCCGCGCCGAAGCGGGCGACGGCGCGGCGGAACGGCAGGTCGGTGATCCCGGCCATCGGGGCCAGGAAGACCGGGGGGTCCAGCAGCGCATCGCCAAGGCGGATGGGTTCGTCGGTCATGGGTTCAGTTGACCTTGCAGGCAGAGGACGGAAAGCGCGCAAACGGCGCATGAGGCGGAGGGCGTCGGGCCGCGGCGGCATCTGCCTCACGCGCCGCCGATATGCCCAATAAATAGGCAGATTGCAAATGACTCTTCGGGGCATATGGGCGTCATTGCCGTCGCCGGGGCTGCCGGAGTCCTTGAGGATATTTCCGCCCGGCCGGAACAAGGCCGCTGTCAGCCGCAAGCGCGGGCAGGCTGGCGCGCAGGCCGCAAGGCCCATAGGTTCAAACGGAATCTGAAAGGGAAGCGCAGCCATGTTCCTGTCGGTCTTCGATCTCTTCAAGGTCGGCGTCGGGCCGTCGTCCTCGCATACGATGGGGCCGATGGTGGCAGGGGCGCGATTCCTCGACCTGCTGCGGGCCGCGCGCTTCCGGGCGCACGGGCTGCGGGCGAGCCTGCACGGCAGCCTGGCCTTTACCGGCAAGGGCCATGCGACGGACCGGGCGACGATCCTCGGGCTTGCGGGCTTCACCCCCGAGACGATGGACCGCGAGGCGGCGGATGCGGCGCTGGACCGGAACCGCCAGACCGGGTTGCTGCACCCGCAGGACTTGGGCGAGTTGCGCTTCGACCCCGAAGGCGACCTGATCTTCGACTTCGACCGCCCCCTGCCCGGCCATGCCAACGGCATGATCCTGATGGCCACCGACGCGCAGGGCGACGTGATCCTGCGCGAAACCTATTATTCCATCGGCGGCGGCTTCGTGCTGACGGAAGCAGAGCTTGAGAACCGCGCCTCGGACCGGCGCAGCGACGCGGCATCGGCCGTCCCCTGGCCCTTCTCGACCGCCGCCCAGATGCTTGAGATGGCGGGGCAGTCGGGTCTCTCCATCGCCCAGATGAAGCTGGCGAACGAGCGGACCTATCGCAGCGAGGCGCAGATCCGCGACGGCCTGGCCCGGATCTGGCAGGTCATGCGCGACTGCATGGACCGGGGGCTTGCGGCGGAAGGCACGCTGCCGGGCGGGCTCAAGGTCCGCCGCCGGGCGAAAGGCATCCACGAGGCGCTGCTGGCGGAACGCGGGCAGAACCTGACCGCGCCCCATGTCATCAACGACTGGATGTCCGCCTATGCCATGGCCGTGAACGAGGAGAACGCCGCCGGGGGGCAGGTCGTCACCGCCCCCACCAACGGCGCGGCGGGCGTGGTGCCCGCCGTCATCCGCTACTGGCTGGATCATGTGCCCGGCGCCTCGGAACGCGACATGGGCACCTTCCTGCTGACCGCCGCCGCCATCGGCGGGCTGGTCAAGCACAACGCCTCGATTTCGGGGGCCGAGGCCGGGTGCCAGGCCGAGGTCGGGTCAGCCAGCGCCATGGCGGCGGCGGGGCTGGCCGCCGTGCTGGGCGGCACGCCCGAGCAGGTGGAAAACGCGGCCGAGATCGCGCTGGAACATCACCTCGGGATGACCTGCGATCCCGTGGCCGGGCTGGTGCAGGTGCCCTGCATCGAACGGAACGGCCTGGGCGCGATCAAGGCGGTCAGCGCCGCCAGCCTGTCGCTGCGGGGTGACGGCAAGCATTTCGTGCCGCTGGACGCCGCCATCGAGACCATGCGCCAGACCGGCCGCGACATGAGCGAGAAATACAAGGAAACTTCGCTGGGCGGCCTTGCGGTCAACGTTCCGAACTGTTGACGGCGAAAGGGTGCCGTCAGGACCCGCGGATGCTTGTGCTGGTGGAACGGGCTGTCTAAGGCTGAACGCAAAACGGATACGTGGGACAGGATAGAAGATGACCTTGCGCTTTGCCCTGCTGGCGCTGCCGCTTGCGCTGGCCGCCTGCGACCAGATGCAGGATTTCCGCATGCCCTGGGGGGGGGGGGCGCGCGGGCGGGGCCGGCGCGGGGCGGGGGCGGGGGCGC
>NZ_JAUNPC010000186.1 GCF_030536915.1 Paracoccus sp. (in: a-proteobacteria) | reverse complement strand
GCTCGGGCAAGACCACGTTTCTGATGATCCTGGCGGGCTTCCAGCAGCCGACCGCCGGGCGGCTGGTCAGCGACGGCGTGGACATCACCGCCCAGCCCGCCGAACAGCGCGCCGCCGGCATGGTGTTCCAGGGCTATGCGCTGTTCCCGCACATGACGGTCCGGGAAAACGTGGCCTTCCCGCTGAAGGTGCGCAAGCGCCCCGCGGACGAGATCAAGCGCCGCGTTGGCGAGATGATCGAGCGGGTCGGGCTGTCGGCCCATGCCGACAAGCACCCCGGCCAGCTGTCGGGCGGCCAGCAGCAGCGCGTAGCCCTGGCCCGCGCCCTGGTGTTCGAGCCGGGCGTGCTGCTGCTGGACGAACCCTTCTCGGCGCTGGACAAGAGCCTGCGCGGCCAGATGCAGGACGAGATGAAGCGGCTGCACACCGAGACCGGCACCACCTTCGTTTTCGTCACCCACGACCAGAGCGAGGCGCTGGCGCTGTCCTCGCGCATCGCCATCTTCAACCACGGCGAACTGCTGCAGCTGGCCGCGCCGCAGGAGGTCTATGACCACCCGGCGAACCGCTTCGTCGCCGAGTTCCTGGGCGAGATCAACATGCTGAAGCTGCGCGGACTGCGGGCCGGGGGCGGCCGGGTCACGGGGATGCTTGATGACCGGGCGATCCGGCTGGAGGGCGCGGACCACGCGCCGGGAACCGAGGCGCTGCTGGCGGTCCGGCCCGAATACATGACCATCGCGCCCGCCCCGCCCGAGAACGGGAACGCGGTCGCGGCCACGGCCACCGCGGCGACCTATCTGGGTTCGGCCACCCGGCTGGACCTCGTGACCCGCGACGGGACGGCGCTGTCGGTGTCCGTGCCGAACGAGGTCGCGGCCTCGGCGCGGGCGGGCGGGGGGCCGGTCTGGCTGACCTGGCCCTCGGACAAGGGTTTCCTGCTGGCGGGATAGGGCTTGCCGGCATGGACGGCGACAACGGACAACAAGGGGGGAATGCGCGATGCGGAAGGAACTGGAGGCACTCGAGGCCCTGAACGCCCGCGCGCGGCGGGGCGGGATCTCGCGGCGCGACTTCACGGCGCTGGCGGCGGGCCTTCTGGCCAGCGCGCCGATGCTGCGCGCGACGCGGGCCTGGGCGCAGGCGGGCCAGCTGGTGCTGGTCAACTGGGGGGGCGACGCCGTCACGGCCTATGGCGACGCCTTTGGCAAGCCCTTTGCCGAGGCCACGGGCATCGCGGTCAAGATCGACGGCTCGGGTCCGACCGAGGGCGCCATCGCCGCGCAGGTCAAAAGCGGCAAGCCCACCTGGGACCTGGTGGACACCGATCCCTTCACCGCCATCTCGCTGGGTCGGCAGGGCATGATGGAGCCGATCGACTATGCGGTCGTGGACAAGTCCAAGTTCCGCCCCGGCTTCGGCTGGGAGCACGCGGCCTCGACCTATTTCTTTTCCTACGTGATCGCCTACGATTCCAGCCAGTACGAGACCGCGCCGACCGGCATGGCCGACTTCTTCGATGTCGAGAAGTTCCCCGGCAAGCGCGCGCTGTACAAATGGGGCGCGGGCATGTGGGAAGCGGCGCTGCTGGCCGACGGGGTGGCCCCCGACCAGCTTTACCCGCTGGACCTCAAGCGGGCGCATGACAAGCTGGCGGGTTTCAAGGACAATGTCGTGTCCTACTGGGGCGGCGGCTCGGAAAGCCAGAGCATCCTGCTGAACGGCGAGGCGCCGATGGCGCTGATCTGGTCCACCCGCGCCTCGCTGATCGAGCGGGATTCGGGCGGGCAGATCAAGTTCATCTGGGACCAGGGCATCATCTCGCCCGGCGCGCTGGGGGTCATCAAGAACAACCCCGGCGGGCGCGAGGCCGCGATGAAGTTCATCGCCAGCACCCAGGATCCCGAAAAGCAGCTGATCATGTTCCGCGAGCTGGGGCAGGGCCCGGGCAACCCCGCCACCGACGCCCTGATCCCCGAGGAGGAGCGCCGCTTCAACCCCGTCGATCCGGCGAACTTCTCCAAGCAGGTGGCGATGGACATGGAGTGGTACGCCGAGAACTACGCCAAGGCGCTGGACGACTACACCAAGATCATCTCGGCGTGACGGGCGCATGAGGGGCTTGGGAAAGAACCGGTGGGCGGCGGCGCTGATGATGGCGCCGCTGCTGGTGTTGCTGGCGCTGTGCTATGCCGTGCCCTTCCTGGGCGTCGCGGAATGGAGCGTGACCCTGCCGGAACCGGGCCTGGGCCAGTACCAGACGCTGGCCACCGACCCGCTTGTGCG
>NZ_JAUNPC010000185.1 GCF_030536915.1 Paracoccus sp. (in: a-proteobacteria) | reverse complement strand
CTCAGGCGCCGGGTCACGGGCTCGTAGCTTTCGGGTGGCTGGCCGGCATAGACTTGGCACATGGTATCCTCCCCTCCTCCGGCTTCCGGCCTCATCCCGCCAATGCCGAAGTCCCGGGTCGAATTTGACGCGCTTGCGCCCATGGAGCAATGGCCGCGTAAGGGGGGAACAGATGATTGAAGACCGCGCAAATTCTGCAGGGTGCAGTCCGCAGCCCCCCGCCTTTCAGGAGATTTCTCGATTTCAACGCTTCGCCCAGTGACGCCACCCATCCCCTAAAGGCGTTGGCGATGGCGCCCGCCCCTGAAGGCAGGCGCGCTTTCTGATGCCGCACTCAGTTCGCAGGCTGCCCCTCGGGCGCGGTCTCTGCGCTGCCGGACATGTCGCCGGACTCGGCTTCCTGCTCGGCGGCCTCGCGGTCCGAGGCGGGCTGACCGCTAGCGGCGTCCTGTCCCGCCTCACCGGAGGCAGCCGGCACCGCCCCGGCCCCGCCCGCAGGCGCGTCCGGTGCCGAGGCGGTGGCCGCATCGCTTCCGCCGGCCGTGTAGACAAGGATCGCGCCGGCGTTCTCCAGCCCTGCGGCGCCTTGGCCCTCGGGCGTCTGCACCCCGCCCTCTGAATCGGTCAGCAGGTAGATGGTCCGGCCGCCGTCCGCGATCTCGATGTCGCGCGGGCGGTTCATGCCGAGATAATAGCGCGTGAACCCTGCCCCCTCGCCCGCCGCGGGGTCGAAGGCGTAGATCGAGCCGTGCTTCATCGCGGTGCTGAGTAGCCGGCCGTTCAGTTCTGCCACCTCGCCCTCGTACCAGGCGATGGAGGACGGCCCGATGCTGGGTCGGCAGAAATATCCGAAATCCTCGCAGCCCGCGGGCGGCGTGGTCACGGTGAACATGGTGGCGATGGGGGCCACGTAGTTTTCCGGCGCCTGCCACTCGCTTTCCTTCTGCTGCGGCACGCTGTCGGGCTGGGGCTGCGAGGGACCGATCCATTCCAGTTGCGCGCAGGGCTCAGACGCTTCGGACCAGCGGGCATGGACGTAGAAGTTGTCGTCCTGCTGACCCGCCACATGCGGCCAGCCGTAGTTGCCGCCCGCCCGGATCACGTTGATCTCGTCGTCGGTGTCCGGCCCATGTTCGTTGGAATAAAGCGTGCCGTCCGGCGCGAAGGCGATCCCTTGCGGGTTGCGGTGGCCGTAGCTGAAGATGTGGCTGCGGACTCCCTCGATCTCGGGGTTGTCCTCGGGGATGGAACCGTCGAGGTTCAGCCGCAGCACCTTGCCCTGGTAGGCAAAGTAGTCCTCGGCGCCCAGCTGCTCGGCAGTGGGTAAGGTCTGGGCCTCAATGGGGTAACACCAGTTCGCAAGCTGGTTGTGGCCCATGTCGCCCACCGTCAGGTAGATCATGCCGTCCGGTCCGATCACCATCCGCCCCGAGTTGTGGTCGTTGTTGGCGGGAATCCCGGTCAGCACGTCGGTCGGGTTCGACAGCCGCCCCGTCGCCGCGTCGTAATCAAGGCGGACGACCTTGTTGAAGATGTCATGGTAGGGATCGGCCACGTCGGGCCGGGTGGGATCGGTGCGGGCCTCGTCCTTGTAGCTCACATAGACGAAGACTTGCGGCGTGCTGCCGAAATCCGGGTGGAAGGCGAAGCCCATGATGCCGGTCTGGGCGCCGTTGGTGATCTCGGGCAACTGGAACTCGAAGGCGCTCAGCAGGCTGCCGTTTCCGGGGTTGACGCGGACCAGCCTGCCGGCGGTGCGTTCCGTCACCCAGAGCCAGCCGTCGGGACCGACGCGGAGCTCGAAGGGGTTGCCGAGGCCCTGGACGAGGACCGCCTTTTCAAAGGGGAACTCGGCGGCGGTCACGTCCTCGGGGGACTGCTGGGCGGCTGCCGGGGCAAGCAGGGCGGCAGTCAGGGCGGTGGAAAGGCAGAGGGTGGTCCGGACACGCATCGCGAGGGCTCCTGTGATGGCGACTGCGGGGGCGCGGCGGCGCTGAAAGGGCGACGGTCGGCGCGGTCAGGCGGCCATTGGGGAACGCCGGATGCCGCGGCGGCGTTCCCGCGCATCGAAGCGCCTTGACCTGCCGCGCTGCCCGTTCAGGCTGAAGCGTTCCGGGGGCACCGGGCATGGCTTCTGGGCGGCAGGCGCCCGGCCATCAATGGAAATGCAAGCGTTCGTCCGGGCTGTGGCCGCAGCGGACTGCCATGCCGTAAAGGCGGGTGAGGTTGGCGGCGGCCAGCGCCTGCGCAACGGCGGCAAAGGCGATCACGCCACCGCGGTTCAGC
>NZ_JAUNPC010000111.1 GCF_030536915.1 Paracoccus sp. (in: a-proteobacteria) | reverse complement strand
AGAGCCGATTGCCCGCTGGTGTTCAGGGGGCTTTCTGCCAACCCTTCCCGAGAGCAGCGAAGCCCTCGACATGCTGCTTCTGCGCGTGCCGAAGCCCCGCAAGGTCGGACGTGACGGCATCCGCTTCATGGGACGGCGCTATGTCGAACCAACCCTGGCCGCCTTTGTCGGCGAACAGGTCGACGTCCTCTACGATCCGCGCGACCTGGCAGAGGTCCGGGTCTACCATAACGGCGCATTCGTGTGCCGCGCCCTTTGTCCCGAGCACATCAAGGCGCCATCCCTCGCAGCCATCCGGAACGCAAGACGACAGACGAAAGAACGACTGAAGCAATCCATCGCCGACGACGAGGTTCGTCATGAGCACAATGCAAGGTCCGATCCCGACCACCACCACCCCCGGCGACCCCGCTTCGGGGGCCTCAAGCTTTATGCCGCCGACGATTGAGTTCCGCCGGGAGATGCCCTTTGTCGAAACGCGCGAGCACGCGCGCTTCTCGGAGTTCGCCCTTGCCTGCACGGCCGACCGCTACATCGGCGTCTGTCATGGACGCCCCGGCGTCGGCAAGACGCGTTCCGCCCGCCACTACGCGGCCTGCCCGAACCTGTCCGGCTACGTCCCGATCAAGCCGATCAGTCCGGATATCGCGGGCGCCATCGAAGGCTGCCGTGGATTCTTCTTCACCGCGCCTGTTTCCAACACGCCCAAGATCATCAATGACCGGCTGCAACTCAATCTGTTCCGCCTCGGGCATGCACGTCTGGCTCTGGCAAGCATGACAGGAGATCCCGAAATCGCCGTCCAGGCTGAGGCCGCGTGCCCCTTGCTGATCGTGGACGAGGCGGACCGGCTCAGCATCGCATCGCTTGAACATCTGCGAGATCTTTATGACCGATACGGGTTCGGGCTCATCCTGATGGGAATGCCGGGTCTGGAAAAGAAGCTTGCCCGCTATCCGCAGCTCTACTCGCGCATCGGCTTCGTGCATGAGTTCAAACCTCTGCGCGAAGCCGAGATGCGACTGGTCGCGGCGAGGCACGGAGCTGTCTTCGGGATCACCTTCGATCAAGAGAGTCTGGAAGGCATCGAGGCACTCGCCGCCGTGATCCGCCTGACCCGAGGCAACCTCCGCCTTGTTGAACGCCTGCTTGCGCAGATGCGAAGGATCATGGACATCAATGCCGCCACAAAGGTCACGTTGGAAGTTGTCGAAGCCGCCCGTGACCGGCTCGTCATCGGGCCGGGTGACTGACAAATAGCGCCAGCAGAACCCTGCCATTTAGCGCTGAAATCTACACCTTCCCGGGAAAGCAGGACTCACAGCATCTCAAAAAGACAGTACGATAAAAATTGCAGTGATGGCACCCTTAACGTACAATCTGGCCATGAAGAACGTCCGCATCGGATATGCTCGCTGCTCCACCGACAAACAGGACCTGACGGCACAGCGTGAAGCGCTGATCGGCCTCGGCGTCGATCCCGAGCGCGTCTACACTGACCACGGTCTCACCGGGCGCAATCGCGACCGCCCCGGCTTGGATCAGGCCCTCGCGGCCGTCCGCGAAGGGGACACCCTGGTGGTGGCCAAGCTCGACCGCCTGGCACGATCCGTCCCGGACGCGCGTGAGATTGCCGCTCAGCTGCAAGGCCGAGGGGTCAAACTCGCTCTGGGAGGCGCGGTCTATGACCCCAGTGACCCTATGGGAAAGATGTTCTTCAACATCCTCGCCACCTTCGCCGAGTTTGAATCCGACCTGATCCGCATGCGCACCCGCGAGGGCATGGCCGTGGCGCGCGCCAAGGGCAAGCTGCGCGGCAAAAAGCCCAAGCTCTCCGACCGACAGTCCCGCGAACTTCGCCGCATGTACGACACCAGCGACTATTCGATCAGTGATCTCGCCGAGGTCTTCTCCGTCTCGCGTCCCACGGTCTACCGAACCCTTCAACGGCACCCAGCCGCCACTTAGCGCTCAAGAACACCCGCCACATAACGATCAAACTCACAACCGCGCGACATACTGTTACCGGCAAAAAGGGCCGATATCGGTGAAAAACCCCTGCCGCAAAATGTGGTAGACCGGGACTGGGCGCTTGAGATCAGGCCTCCCTTCGGGGTGTCCGGGCGAGGCGCCCTTCCAAGGGAAGGCTGGGGTCGCGGCGGGGCCTGCAGGTCAGACCGGGGTCAGCTTCACGAGGCGCTTCAGGTTCTGGGCGGTGGCGGCGAGGAGGAATTCTTCGGTTGCGCCCGCGAGCCCTCGGAGCCGCAGGCGCCGCAGCTTGAGATGCCTCTTCAGATGCGCGAACAGCATCTCGACCTTTTTCCGCCGCGCCCGCGCAACGGCGTAAGCGGCGGTGCTGGCCAGATCCCGGACGCTCTGCCGCGCATCTTCGTCGACCAGCCGGACGAGCGTCCGCGTCGATCCATCCGTACAGTCCGGCTTTCGCGGGCAATGGCGACAGGCCGATGCCGAGGGGCGGTACCGCTTTACGCCCGTTTCCGGGGTGATGCTGCGCAGGATCAGGTTGTGACCCTCGGGGCACACGAAACAATCGCGCGCGCGGTCATACGCGAATTCATCCCGCGTCAGCTTGCCATCTGTCTGCCCCTTGCGATCCAGGACCGGAACGAAGGGCGTGACATTCCTCTCCAGCAGCCACGCCAGGAAGGGCGCGGTCCCATAGCTCTTGTCGGCGGCCAGAGAGGCCGGGGCAAACCCCACGCGATCCCGGCTGCGTTCGAGCATCGCCTTCGCAGCGACGATCTCCTGGCTCAGCCGCGCGGGGGTCGCCTCGACGTCCACGATGATCGCGTTCTGATCGTCGACGAGGTAGTTGGTCTCGTAGCTGAAACGGCCCGGGCCATCCTTCGTGCTCCATGCGGGCTGGGGATCAGTCTGCGAGATCACCTTGGGGGCTGGGTGCACGGGACCCTCCCGCTCTTCGCTGGCCTCTGCGTCCAGCTGCTCGAGATAGGCGCGCACAGGCCGAGTCACGTCATCTGCCATCCTCCACGCAGCCTGCAGATCACCCGGCGCCGCGCGTTTGTCGCGGTTGGCGTCGGCCTCGACCGTGCTGCCGTCGACAAGGGCACCTGCTCCACCGACCAGGCCGGCGTCCATGCAGCACCGAAGCACCATCTCGAAGACGCTGCGTAGGACATCGCCCTGGGCAAAGCGGCCGTGCCGGTTCTTCGGGAAGCTCGATCGATCTGGGACGCGGCCCTCGAAACCCAGCCGGCAGAACCACCGGTAAGCCAGGTTCAGATGAACCTCCTCACACAGGCGCGTCTCGGATCGGATGCCGTAGAGGTAACCCACCAGCAGCATCCGGATCATCAGTTCCGGGTCGATCGAGGGCCGGCCCACCGGACTGTAAAGCGCCGCCAACTGCGGGCGGAGATCGTCGAAGCACAGAACCTGATCGATCCGGCGCAGGAGGTGATCGGGCGGGATGAAATCCTCCAGCCGAAGTTGATAGAACAGCGCCTCCTGCGCCGACAGACGTCCCATCATGGCCATGCCCTCCGCGCCCTCTCAGGCAAGGGAATCACGCGTAGCTGCGCCGGGCAACGGCCATCTCACAACATCTGGGGCCGAGGGTTTTTCACTGATATCGGCCGTTTTTGAGGCGCGCTAAGAGCCACCAATTTTTATAGTTTACTAAATCAGTCTGGCATGTTTTTGGTCGCCTTAAAGAGGGACCGATTCATGACCAGATCCACCACGACACTAGCAACCATCTTGCTCGCCCTGCCCCCTGCGGCACTGGCGCAGACCTTAACAACCGGCGCGCAACCTACGCCGACGACCACGCTCGACGAGATCGTCCTCATTGCCACCGGCATGGAGACTGAGGTGCTGAAAAGCCCCTCGTCAGTCAGCGTCATCACCGCCGACGCCATCGCCAGGAAAGGCGCGCGTTCGGTGGGTGACCTGCTGGCCGACGTCCCCGGCGTTTTCGTCGAGGAACAGGGGATCGAGCGCATCCGCATTCGCGGCGAAAGCTCGCGGCGGGTGGCGATCCTGCTGGACGGGCAGAAGCTGACCGACCACACCGGCTATGGCCAGCCGGTGCTGATCGACCCCGGCAGCATCGAGCGCATCGAGGTCGTGCGCGGCGCCTCCTCGGTCATTGCCGGAACCCAGGCGATCGGTGGCGTGGTCAACATCGTGTCCAAGAAAGGTGCCGACGAGCCCTTCGTGGGCGAGTTCGGGCTGACCGGTTTTTCGGCGACGGGGGGCTATCGGGCCACGCTTGGCCTGTCGGGCCAGCAGGGCGATTTCGACTGGCGGCTGGGGCTTGGGAAATCGCGCCAGGGCGACCGCGAGACGCCGGACGGGACGCTGGCCGAGTCCGATACCAATGACGAGAGCGCCAACCTGCACCTGGGCTATCGCAGCGGCAACCACTATTTCGGCGCCGGCCTGCAGGCCTTCGACCTTGCCTCGAACGTCTATACGGGCGATCCGAATTTCACCATCGCGCTTCCAAAACGGGACCTGCGCAAGCAGTCGCTGTTCTATGAGGGGACCGACCTTGCCCCGTGGCTGTCGCTGTTGCGCGCGGACGTCCATCGCCAGACGATCGACCGCGATTTCACCAATGATGTCAATGTTGCGATGGGTCCGGGCAGGGGGATGCGGATCCTGTCGGGCTCGGTCGACGAGCAGCTGACCTGGGGGGCGAGCCTCAAGGCCGAGATGGGCTTCGCGGCCAACCAGCGCACCATCGTCGGGCTGGAATACGAGGATGACGGCCTTGTCACCGACAAGACCACCCGGACGACCATGACCGGCATGGGACCGTTCCCGATCACCACGACGCGGGTCGGACATGACGATGCCTCGGTCCGCACATGGTCGCTTTATGGCCAGCACGAAGTTGACTTCACCCCGACGCTGACCGGAACCTTCGGCGCCCGCTGGTATCACGTCGAGGCAGAGCTGAACGATTCCGTCGCCAACGGCGTGGCCCAGCCCTTGCGCGACACCAGCGACAGCCGGGTGCTCGGCTCGGCGGGGCTGGTCTGGTCGCCGGACGAAGATACCAGCCTGCGCGCCAATATCTCGCAGGGCTATATCTATCCGACGCTCGCACAGCTGTTCCTGACGACCACCGGTGGCGGCGGGCCGATCGTCGGCAACCCGGACCTGCAGCCCGAACGGTCGATCACCTACGAACTGGGCGCGCGGACAGACCGCGGACCGCTGACCCTGGATGCGACCGCGTTCTACTCCGCCTCGCGCGATTATATCGCGATGGTCGGGGTCGATGAGAGGACGTCGACCTATCAGAATGTGAATGAGGCGCGCAGCTTCGGGGTCGAACTCGCGGCCGAATACCGGACAGCTCTCGGCTACACGCCATATGTTTCGGCGGCCTGGATCCGCAGGAAGTTCGAGTTTGCGAACGGCTTCACCACCTATGACAGCGGCAACCCGGATCTGTCCGGCCGGCTGGGTGTGCGCAAGGACTTCACGATGCCCGGCGGTATCCTGACCGCTGACCTGTTCCTGCGCGGCGAAAGCGGTGCGGTCAGCCGCAGCGCATCGGGCGCGATCGGTGACGAGGCCGCGGGCTGGACCACGATCAACCTGCGCGGCGAGTATGCGATGGACAACGGCGCAGTGATTTCGGCTGAACTCGGCAACATCGGCAACCGCAGCTATCATCCAATCGACCAGTATCCGGGCGCCGAGCGCAACCTTGTCATCTCGACCAACTTCCGGTTCTGACGATGCTCAAGGCGGTTCTGGTGATCCTGACCCTCGCCCCGGGCGGCGCCACGCATCTGGCGCTGTCCCCGGCCGACGACGCCGCCGATTGCGAGGCCAAGCGCGATGTGGTGACGCAGATCCTCGAGAATGCGGGCGCGAAGGTGACGGCCGCGGCCTGCGGACAGACCGATCTGTCTTTCACGCCCTATATCCACGGCGCGCCGGAAGCTGCCTTTGTCCACCGCTGGCGGGTGATGTTAGGCAAAAGCGGGCCGGTCATCACCCAGCTTGCACCCAATGAGGGCTGCGCCGAAGCGCGCGAGGCGAGGCCGCCCGTTCTGTGTGCCGTGTCGCCACAGTCAGTGCTGGACTAGCCGAGCCGCGCTCCGCTCCAGACAGCCACAAATCCGGAGATTCCATTGTATTGTATGAATGTTGTCGGATTGGTCCGGGACCGGATTCACATCAGGTGGCGGTTTTTCGACGCAAGCGGGCGGCGCTTAAAGTCAATTGCCGTCACGACCGCCGGGGTCTCGCTTGTGCTGACCTGCCTTGTGCCTGCCGGCTTTGCGCAGGCGCCGCCCGTCCCCCCGGCCGCGCTGCCTCACGACCTCTCGCCTTTGGGGATGTTCCGGCAGGCGGACATCGTGGTGAAGGCGGTGATGATCGGGCTGGCGGCTGCCTCGGTCGTGACCTGGACGATCCTGGTGGTCAAGCTGGCTGAGTTCGCGCGGGCGGGTGCCGCGATCAGCCGGGCCGCGCAGAGGATCGAAGCGGCCGCGTCGCTGCGCGAGGCTTTGCAGGGTGCGGACAGCCGCAGCGCCGACGCGCGGATGCTGCGGGCCACGGCGCGCGAGTTGAACCGCTCGGCCGGTGCACAGTCGGGTGTCCGGGACCGGATCGCATCCCATCTGGCGCAGATCCAGTCGCGCGCCGCGCGCGAGATGGGGCGCGGGACGGGCATCCTCGCCACCATCGGCTCCACCGCGCCCTTCGTCGGCCTGTTCGGCACCGTCTGGGGGATCATGAACAGCTTCATCGGCATTTCCGAGGCGCAGACCACCAATCTCGCGGTGGTCGCCCCCGGCATCGCCGAGGCGCTGCTGGCGACTGCTCTGGGGCTGGTCGCGGCCATTCCGGCGGTGGTGATCTACAACGTCTTCGCCCGGGCGATGGGCGGCTACAAGCTGCGACTGGTCGAGACGGCGGCGGGGATCGAGCGGCTGGTCAGCCGCGATCTGGACCGCGCCGGCGCTGGCGAGAGGGTCTGAGCCGATGGCCGGCGGACTGATTGACGACGACGAGCTGACCGAGAGCCACGAGATCAACGTCACCCCGTTCATCGACGTGATGCTGGTCCTTCTGATCATCTTCATGGTCGCGGCGCCCCTGGCGACAGTTGACGTGAACGTCGATTTGCCGGTGTCGAACGCCCCGGCGGCGGGGCGGCCGGATACCCCGGTCTGGCTGTCGGTCGGCCCCGATCTGGCTCTCTCGCTGGGAAACGAGCCCGTGGCGCCGGATGCGCTGCGCGCGAGACTGGACGCGCTCACCGACGGCGACCCCGAGACCCGTATCTTTCTGCGCGCCGATCAGGCGGTTGCTTACGGCGATCTGATGGGCGTCATGAACCGGCTGCGGGACGCCGGCTATCTCAAGATCGCGCTGGTCGGGCTTGACCCGGCCAGCGCTCCGCCCGTTCCGCAAGGCGCAGCGGGCGGGCCGCAGCCATGAGCGCGTGGCGGGCAGGCCGGGCAGCGCTGTGGGGATCGGTGGCTGCGCTGGTGGTGTCGGCCCATGTCGCGGTCGCGGCCTGGGCCATGCGCCAGCATGTCCCGGGCATCCCGGCGGCCCCCGAGGCATTCGAGATCGAACTGGCGCCGCCAGAACCTCTCGCCGAGCCGGCACCGGCCGTCGAGCCGGCACCACCCGAGCCGGCGCTCGCGG
>NZ_JAUNPC010000184.1:1036-2297 GCF_030536915.1 Paracoccus sp. (in: a-proteobacteria) | reverse complement strand
GATGCCCAGGTCGCCCGCATGATCCACGCTCCAGGGAATCCCGGCTGTATCAAGAAACACGCGGAGCCGTTCGAGGGAAACCGGCCGCACCTCCGCGCTCAAGGCGAGTCCGGACTCACCCTGGCCGGCGGCGGTGGGGCGTCGCGAATCCTCTGTGGCCATACCCACGACTGTAGCCAGCGCAGGGCGGATCTGCTTGGTTCGACTCTCCCCTGGCCAGCCGCCTCGATGCCATGTGGCGAGCTTTCCCCGTAGTTTGGCAGGGTGAGTGATCAGTGGTGCACGTGTGCGCGGTGGCCCCAAGCGTTGGCGCTCGTGGGCCCGACGGCCAGCGGGAAGACGCGACTCTCCCTGGCCCTGGCTGCCTTCGTGCGCGATCGCGGCCGCGGCGTCGAGGTCATCAACGCCGATGCGATGCAGCGCTATCGCGGGATGGACATCGGCACCGCGAAGGTCTCAGCGGCGGAGCGTGGGCAGGTGGCGCATCACGAGTTGGACGTGCTCGATCCCGCGGACGAAGCCTCGGTGCGTGACTATCAACGCACCGCCCGCGCTACCGCAGCCCAGATCCGCGCCCGGGGCGCGTTGCCGCTCTATGTGGGCGGTTCGGGTTTGTACCTGCGCGCGGCACTCGATGAGCTGGACATTCCGCCGACGGACGACGCAGTTCGCGCTCGCATCGAGGAACGGCTGGCAGCGGTGGGCGCAGCGGCGTTGCATCAGGAACTGCGCGGCCGTGACCCCAGCGCCGCCCAGGCCATCGCAGTGGCCAACTCCCGGCGGGTCGTCCGCGCGCTGGAGGTCATCGAGCTCACCGGGCGGCCCTTCAGTGCCACCCGCCCCGAAGCGGTCCACCATGTGCCCACAATCCAGGTGGGGCTGACGGTGAGCGCCGAGGTGCTCTCCCAGCGCATTGACCAGCGCAGTGCCCAGATGCTGCGCGAGGGCCTCATCGAGGAAGCCGGTGCGCTGCGCGATCGTGGCTGGGGCCGGACTGCTGCTTCTGCGGTGGGCTACCCGCAAGCGCTGCGCGCCGCTCAGGGTGCGGTGAGCCGGGCGGAAACAGCCGCGGAGATCAGCGCCGCCACCCGCAAACTCGCCAAGCGCCAGATGACCTGGTTCCGCTCCGATCAGCGCACGCACTGGCTGCACGCCGATGACATGGGTCACGCGGCGATGCGCGCCATGGTCGAGCACATCGCCGGGCTCCTGCACCACCGTGCCAGTGACTGCGCCCAGGTGGGCGCAGGGTGATGCCGGC
>NZ_JAUNPC010000184.1:0-1026 GCF_030536915.1 Paracoccus sp. (in: a-proteobacteria) | reverse complement strand
TCAACAGCCGACCGCCGAGTCAGGGGGGAGCACGCGATGACCATCGACGGCGCCAGTACACCCTCGGAGCGAACCTGTGCGCCGTGCTCGGGATGCTCTTCGCCCTCCCGCCGCTCGCCTTTGTCCTCATCCGGCTCCTGACACCCGCCGGTTGATCCCTGCATCCCCGCCACGAGGAAGCCCTACGATGACCAATCCACTCGCTGCTCTGGCCGGACGTCGCCTCACGAAAGGACACGGGACCGCCAATGATTTCCTGCTGCTGAACGACCCGGACGCCGAGGTCGACCTCAGCGCCGCGGCCATCGCGGCACTATGTGACCGGCGCCGAGGGTTCGGCGCGGACGGGCTGATCCGCGTGGCCCGCACCGAGGCCCTCGCGCGGGCCGGGATGCTGGACGCGACCCCGGACCCGGATCAGCCGCAGTGGTTCATGGACTATCGCAACGCCGATGGTTCACCGGCGCAGATGTGCGGCAACGGCATTCGCGTCTTCGTGCACTATCTGCGGCTGCAGGGGCTCATCGACCTCCCCGAGGGAGCCTCCATCGCCATCGCCACGCGCGCGGGAGAGCGCACCATCACGCGCCATGCGGAGCTGTACACGGTGGACATGGGTCGCTGGCAGATCCCCGGTGGCGAGGAGGCTATCGCCCGCGGCGCGGATGCACTGGTGACCACCGCGGGCCTGGACCAGCCGCGCGCAGCCCTGAACGTCGACCTGGGCAACCCCCACACCGTGGTGGCCCTGGCTGAGGAGGAGGAGTTGGCCGCGGCCCAGCTTGCCCGGATTCCGCTCGTGCAGCCCGCACCCCCGCAGGGCACCAACGTCGAGTATGTGGTGCCGCTGGGGGAGGAGGACGTCGCTGGGGTGACCGTGGGAACGGTGCGGATGCGCGTCCATGAGCGCGGCGTCGGTGACACCGTCAGCTGTGGCACCGGGTGCTGCGCGGCAGCGCTCGCCGTTCGGGCATGGGGTGGGCAGGACGCCCCCGATGTGTGGCGCGTTCTCGTCCCCGGCGGAGA
>NZ_JAUNPC010000183.1 GCF_030536915.1 Paracoccus sp. (in: a-proteobacteria) | reverse complement strand
CGGGCGAGACCCGCAAGCTGCACAGCGGCTCGCCCCGCTTCGAGGGCTTCACCGCGATCCAGGAAATCACCGCCGACAGGGACTGAGGGCCGGGGAAGCATGATCCTTTCAGGATCGCCTGCCGCGTCGTCCTGACCCATGCCCTTGCGCCCCGGACGCGGGCAAGCGGGCATCTGTCCGGGGACCGCCCGAACGGCCCGGCGGCGGCAAGCCGAAGCTGTCCCCAAGGAACGCGGGGAAGCGTGCCGTCGCGGACGGATGCCCGGTCCGCCCGTGGCCCTGCCGGAAACACCCGCCCCCTTTCCGGGCGGGCGGGCAGGCGCCCCTGCCGCTAGGCCCTGCCCTTCAGCAGCCTGTCGATCCCCGTCATGGCGGCATCCAGTTCCGCCATGACGCGGCCAAGCCGGTCCTCGTCGAACCCTTCGCGCAGCCGGGACGGATGCGCCCCGCTTTCCCCCGGCCGCCGGGCCGTCCCCCGCGGCCTGCGGGCGGCCCCTGCGGGCGCCATGCGCGCGGCAAGCGACGGCAGCGCCCAGAAGCGCGCCGCGCGCCGGGCCGTCAGGTTCACGAGGCAGCCGGCCCCGGCAAGTTCGCCGATCAGGGACAGCGCCGTCCGCCGGGTCACGCCCAGGCGGTCCATGACCATGGCCGAGGTGACGACGGGCTGCAGCTTCACAAGCTCCACGAGGTCGGCCAGCCGCGAGCGGCCACGCGCCGCGGCGGCCATGGACTGCAGCCGCGCCAGTTCGTGGCGCAGGCCGCCCAGATGGCCGAGGTCATGGGACAGGCTGCGGGACGCGGCCCCGAGAAAGGCGGGCAGGCCCGAAAGCGGCGACCAGGCGCGAAAGCCGTTGCGGGTCAGCGCGACCGAGGGCGCAAGGACCCAAGCCCCTTCGGCGGGCATCAGCAGCGCCCGCGCCCCGGCATCCTCGGGCTGGGGGCCGGGCGCGTGCGGCGACAGCCCGCGCAGGTGGCGCGCGGCGCCCTCGACGGCCATGAAGACCAGCCGCTCGGCCACCGGGCTTTCCCGGCGCGAGCGCAGCGCGTAATCCGCCGCCGCCCGCCAGCCCGCGAGGATCGGCACCTGCGCCCAAGGTCGCCCCGCCTCGGCCACAAGCGCCAGTTCGGCATCCTCCAGCCGGTCCGCGGCCCGGCCAAGGGGGGCAGCCGCGGCCTCGATCCGGCGAAGCGTCCCGACCGGCGCGGCAAAGGGATCGCCCGGCCGCCGGGCGACCGACAGGATCTTCAGCGCCATCCCCGTCGCCCGCGCGTCCTCGGCGACGGCCACCGCGCCGGTCAGGCGCAGCACCATCCCCGGCACCGTGATCCGTTCCCCTTCCAGCCCGGCAGAGGCTGCGGCTTCAAGCAGGCTCGCCTCGGTGCGCCACAGCCGGGCCAGCGCGGGGTCGGCCAGAAGGATGCCTTCGAGCCGCCCGGCAAGGGTCTCGGCCCCGAGGATGAGCGCGGCGCTATCCATCTGGAATCTTGAATGTCCTGGACATCCGGTTTTTCATATCACGGGTCATCTCAACTTGCAGGGCGTTTTCGCCGCCCGGCCCGCCGCGACCGGCCCCGGCGACGGCAGGTCCCGTCGCCCGACGGATGCCCGCCCGCCGGAAAGATCACGCGAAACCCCCTGCCCTGCCGTGATCGCCGCCACCGCGCCGCGGCTGGGTGCGGCAACCGATCCGCCTTGAAGACGTCTGCAAACGGCCGTTTCCTCATACATTATGGATTTGCAAGAACGCTTGCGGCCCGCCGTTTGCAGGAAAGAGACATCATCTCGTCCCGCGGCAGGCAGTTCCGGCCCCCCTGCCTCAACCGCCTCTCAAGCAGGCGCCCGTCGTTCTGCGCCTCCATCACCGGGCCGGGCATCCCCCCGCACTTCCCGGAACCGCCGCGGATGTGCCATATCCCCGCCGATCATCCCTTGCCCAAGGTCCCCATGCAGTCATGACAGCAGCCGCGCGCAGGACAGGACCGGGACCAAAACCCCCGACCGGGCCTGCGGGCGGTGCCCGGCGGCCGGCCCCGCCATGCTGATCGGCTACGCCCGCGTTGTCTAATCGCGGGTAGCGGGTCAAGCGTCCTTTGCGGCGTCTCCGCCAAGACCCTCGTCGGCCATTTCATCACCAAGCAGGTCTCGGCCGGCTCGTTTCAACGAGCCATCGGCATGAAGGTAGTAATAAAGGGTTGAGGGCCTGATCCCGCCCAACTCAGCGCAGATCGACGCGATCGACCGTCTGCGATCGGCCATGAGGTGCCGGGCGTAGCGCAGCTTGTCGGCCGTCATGATACG
>NZ_JAUNPC010000110.1 GCF_030536915.1 Paracoccus sp. (in: a-proteobacteria) | reverse complement strand
CCCACGCCAGCGAGTGACCCTCGACCGCGGCCGGGCCTGCCGTCCCGTCGCCAGCCAGTGAGAAGACCGATGAACGTGACGACTGTCTCCGACCAGAAGCCTTCCCCCTTCGGCAAGCAGGGATTGCCCATCCGCTCGGCGCGCGAGTTGAAGCGGGTGGGGGTCGTGGACGTGGGGTCGAACTCGATCCGCCTTGTCGTCTTCGACGGGGCCGCCCGCAGTCCCGCCTATTTCTACAACGAGAAGGTCATGGCCGGGCTGGGGCAGGGGCTTGCCACGACCGGCCGGCTGAACCCCGAGGGCGTGGTCCGGGGGATGGCCGCGCTCAAGCGGTTCGCGGCGCTGGCCCGCGGGATGGGGATCGAGGACCTGACCTGCGTCGCCACCGCCGCCGTGCGCGAGGCCGAGGACGGCCCCGCCTTTCACCGCGCCGTCGCCCGCCAGACCGGCCTGAAGCTGGTGGTGATCGAGGGCACCGAGGAAGCGCGCCTGTCCGCCCAGGGCGTGCTGCTGGGCTGGCCCAACGCCCGCGGGCTTGTCTGCGACATCGGCGGCAACTCGATGGAGGTGGCCGAGGTCGGCAATGGCGCCGTGGGACGCCGCGCCTCGTCCCCGCTGGGTCCCTTCCGGCTGCAGCAGGTCGAGGCCAAGGGCCTCAAGCGCCATATCGAGACCGTCATGGAAGGGCTGGTCGAATCCGTGGGCGGCGACCACGAGCTGATCTACCTGGTCGGCGGATCGTGGCGGGCGATCGCGCGGCTGGACATGGAACGGCGCGGCTATCCGATGACGGTGCTGCACGAATACCGCATGACGCCCGACGCCGTGGCGGCCACGGCCAAGTTCATCGCCCGCGCCAGCCTGTCCGAGATGAAGGCGCTGACCGGGATTTCGGCGTCCCGCCTGGAACTGGTGCCGCTGGCGGTACAGGTGCTGCGTGAGCTTGTCCAGACATTCCAGCCGCGCGAGATCGCCATCAGTTCCTACGGCATCCGCGAGGGGCTGCTGTACGAACAGATGTCCGACAGCATCCGCAAGCGCGACCCGCTGATCGAGGCCGCCCGCTTCACCGAGCGGCAGATGTCCCGCATCCCCGGCACGGGCAAGAAGCTTCACCAGTTCCTGTCGCCCTTGTTCGAGGGCGCCCCGCCCGAGCGTCACCGCCTGGTCCGCGCCGCCTGCCACCTGCACGACACGAGCTGGCGGGCGCATCCCGACTACCGGGCCGAGGCCTGCTTCGACAACGTGACGCGGTCGAACCTTGCCGCGCTGTCGCACCCCGAGCGGGTGTTCCTGGGGCTGGCGCTGCTGCACCGCTACAAGAACGGGCGCGCCGCCGCTTCCTCGCCCATGGCGCCGCTTCTCAAGCTGCTGAGCGATCAGGAGATCCGCGACGCGGAAACGCTCGGCCGCGCCATGCGCTTCGGCGCGATGTTCGCCATCGGCGATCCCGCCGAAGCAGGAGCGCTGGCGCTGGACCGCGAGGCGGGCACCCTGACCCTGACCCTGACCCGCACCGGCCGCAACCTGATGGCCGAGGTCGCCGAGGCCCGGCTGAATGCGCTGGCGGCAGGGCTGGGGGTCCAGGCGGTGGTGGCCTGAACCGGCTTGCCGCTATTCCTGTCCTTCGCGCAGGGCGGCTTTCCCGAGTTCCAGAAATCAGGCGTGACAGTCCTTTGCCGGCGCGGCCATCCTGTCGCCCGGCAGCAGGCGACTTGCCGATCAACCATGATCTGTTGTCTTCCAATCCCGGAACAGGCGGTTCGAAGGGGCGTTTCTCTCGCTGACGCGTCGCGTCGATCTGGCAACAGGGGAGGAAACGATGAAACATGTCATGCGGACAATGGCGCTGGCCGGCGCCGTCGCCGTTTTTGGGGCCGGAGCATTCGCCCAGGATGCCGATCCCGCCACAATGACCTGCACTGACTTCATGGCGCTGAGCGCCGATCAGCAGATGCAGGTGATGAGGGCCTTGCGGACAACTGCCGCGACGCCGGGCCAGGCGGATTCCCCTGCGGCGGGCGGGGCTGATGCGGCGGGCGCTTCCGGTTCCAGTCCTAGTGGGATGGATGCCGACACTTCCGCAAGCGGATCATCTCCGGCCGGAGGTGACTCGCCGTCCACCGGAACAGACACGGCAGCCTCGCCGGAAGCAGGCGAGGCCCTGTCCACGGACCCCGACATCGCCGCCGTATTGGCCAACTGCCAGGGCCACGAGGAATCCCTTGTGACCGAGCGGATGACGGCGATGTAGGACCGTGGTGACGACCGCCATCACCCTGCGTGCAGGAGCGGACCCGTCACAAGAAAAGGGCGCCCTTCGAGGCGCCCTTTCCCTTCCACTCGGCCCTTCGGGCAGGCGGATGGATCACATCATGTCCATGCCGCCCCTGCCGCCCATGCCGCCGCCGGCACCGGCCGCAGCCTTCGGCTCGGGCTTTTCGGCGATCATGGCTTCGGTCGTGATCAGCAGGCCCGCGACCGAGGCGGCGTCTTCCAGCGCGGTGCGGACGACCTTGGCCGGGTCGATCACGCCGAACTTGAACATGTCGCCATATTCCTCGGTCTGCGCGTTGAAGCCAAAGGTCTTGTCGTCCGACTCGCGGATCTTGCCCGCGACCACGGCGCCGTCGACCCCGGCGTTCTCGGCGATCTGGCGCATCGGCGCTTCCAGCGCGCGGCGGATCAGGGCGATGCCGGCGTTCTGGTCGGCATTCGCGCCTTCCAGCCCTTCCAGCGCCTTGCCGGCCTGCAGCAGCGCCACGCCGCCACCGACGACGATGCCTTCCTGCACGGCGGCGCGGGTCGCGTTCAGGGCGTCATCGACGCGGTCCTTGCGCTCCTTCACCTCGATCTCGGTCAGGCCGCCGACGCGGATGACGGCGACGCCGCCCGCCAGCTTGGCCACACGCTCCTGCAGCTTTTCGCGGTCGTAGTCCGAGGTGGTTTCCTCGATCTGCTGGCGGATCTGGCCGACGCGGGCCTCGATCTCGGACTTCTCACCGGCGCCGTCGACGATGGTGGTGTTGTCCTTGGTGATCGAGATCTTCTTGGCGCGGCCGAGCATGTCGATGCCGACATTCTCAAGCTTCATGCCGAGGTCTTCCGAGATCACCTGCCCGCCGGTCAGGATCGCGATGTCCTGCAGCATGGCCTTGCGGCGATCGCCGAAGCCGGGGGCCTTGACGGCCGAGACCTTCAGGCCGCCGCGCAGGCGGTTGACGACCAGCGTGGCCAGCGCCTCGCCTTCCACGTCCTCGGCCACGATCAGCAGCGGCTTCTGGGTCTGGATCACGGCTTCCAGCAGCGGGACCATCGGCTGCAGCGAGGACAGCTTCTTCTCGTGCAGAAGGATGTAGGCGTCTTCCAGTTCCGCGATCATCTTCTCGGGGTTGGTCACGAAATAGGGCGACAGGTAGCCGCGGTCGAACTGCATCCCTTCGACGACTTCGACCTCGGTCTCCATCCCCTTGTTCTCTTCGACGGTGATGACACCCTCGTTGCCGACCTTCTGCATCGCCTCGGCGATCTGCTCGCCGATGAAGGCTTCGCCGTTGGCCGAGATGGTGCCGACCTGCGCGACTTCGGCGCTGTCGTTCACGGGACGCGAGGCCGCCTTGATCGACTCGACGACCTTCGTGGTCGCCATGTCGATGCCGCGCTTGAGATCCATCGGGTTCATGCCGGCGGCGACCGCCTTCATGCCCTCGCGGACGATGGCCTGGGCCAGCACGGTCGCGGTGGTGGTGCCGTCACCGGCCTCGTCATTGGTGCGCGAGGCGACTTCGCGGACCATCTGGGCGCCCATGTTCTCGAACTTGTCGGAAAGCTCGATCTCCTTGGCGACGGTGACGCCGTCCTTGGTGATGCGCGGGGCGCCGAAGGACTTGTCGATGACCACGTTGCGGCCTTTCGGGCCCAGCGTCACCTTGACCGCATCCGCGAGGATGTTGACGCCCTTGAGCATCCGGTCGCGGGCGTCGGTATTGAACTTGACTTCCTTGCCAGCCATTTATCTCTTCCTTGTCAGAGGTTTGAAGCGAACTACCTTCGAGGGATCAGCCGATGATCCCGAGGATGTCGCTTTCCTTCATGATGAGCAGCTCTTCGCCGTCCAGCGTGACCTCGGTGCCCGACCACTTGCCGAACAGGATGCGGTCGCCTGCCTTGACTGCGGGTGCGATCAGCTCGCCCGAATCCTTGCGCGCGCCTTCGCCCACGGCGACGATCTCGCCCTCGGCGGGCTTTTCCTTGGCGGTGTCGGGAATGATCAGGCCGCCCTTGGTCTTTTCATCCGACTCGACGCGGCGGACCAGCACGCGGTCATGCAGCGGTTTGAATGCCATCGTGAACACTCCGATGTTTCAGGTTGCAGTGTATTGTTGGCACTCAGGTCTGCCGAGTGCCAATGGCGTCGAGATAGGTCGGCCTCACGAGGCTGTCAACCCGCAGATGCACGGGTTGGGAAGGTTGGACCCCTGTGCCTAGATGGCATGGGGAACGAAAGGAAACCTCCGATGAACCTTGTCACTCGCCTGCTTGCGCCGATGGTGGCGGCCGCCGCCCTGCTGCTGGCCCCGGACCCCGGCCATGCGCTGACCGACCCCGGCCGCGGCAGCGGATCGGATGCGCCGCTCTGCACCGGCGCCGACCTGATGGCGGATCTTCCCGCCGAGCGGCAGGCGCAGATCGCAGGGGCCGTGGCGGCGACCCCCTACGCCCAAGGCATCCGCTACCGCGCGACCAGGGGAAATGCGGTGATCGAGATCATCGGCACCTATCACTTCGGCGACCCGCGCCACGATCCGATGGTGGACGCCATGCGCCCGCTGATCGACGAAGCGGGCGCGCTGCTGGTCGAGGCCGGGCCCGGCGAGGAACGCCGCCTGACCGCCGCGCTGGCCGACGACCCCTCGCTGATGGTGGATGCCGATGGCCCGACGCTGCCCGAGCGGATGGGCGATGCCGAATGGCGGGAACTCGGCGCCGCCATGGCCGAGCGCGGGTTGCCCGCGATCATGGTCAGCCGCCTGCGGCCCTGGTATGTCGCGATGATGCTGGGGCTGTCCCCCTGCATGATCGAGGCCGCGCGGTCGGGGGATGGTGGCGAGGGCCTCGACCACCGGCTGATGCAGGCCGCCGAAGACAGCGGCACGCCCATTGTCGCGCTGGAACCATGGGACACCGTCTTCGGCATCTTCCGCGACCTCACCCCCGAGGAGGAGCTGGACATGATCCGCGCCGCGCTGCCCGCCGCGCGGCTGGCCGACGACTATGCGGCGACCACGCTCGAAGCCTACTTCCGCGGCGACATCTGGGCGATCTGGGAATACGGGCGGCTGGATGCCTATGATTCCGGGCTGCCGCGCGAGGCCGTGGACCGCCAGTTGCAGCTTGCCGAGGCGCGGCTGATGACCGAGCGGAACAGATCGTGGATCGGGCCGTTGACGCAAGCGGCGGACAGGGCCGCGGCAGAGGGCAGGCCGGTCGTGGCGGCCTTCGGGGCGCTGCACCTTCCGGGCGAGACCGGGGTGCTGCGGCTTCTGGAACGCGACGGCTGGACGATCACGGGGGACAGGGAATGAGCAGGACCGACAACCGCTGGGCCGACGAGGAAGCCTTGTGGACCATGGGGGCCGCCGAGGCGTGGCGCCGGATGCACCCTTCCTGCGTGGTGGTCTTTCCGAAAGGGCTGATGCAGGGGGCCGAGGTCCGGGCCTGGCTTGACGCCGGCCGCCGCTGGACCGCCGCGCGGCTGACCGACCGCCGCATGGTCGAGACCGAGGATTGCGTCGTCCTGGCCTATCGCGTCACGGCGAATGGCAAGAACGGCGACACCGAGGCGCTGTGCAGCTCGACCTGGGTGCGGCAGAAGGACGACTGGCAGATGATCCAGCACCAGCAGACGGCGATCACCGACTAGACCCCGCGCCTTCGCCGGCCCGCGCAGGGGCGGCAGGCCTTCCCGGACCTGCCACGATGGACTGCTGGCCGCGCGAACTCTCCGGCGGACAGCACCAGCGCATCGCATCTGCGCCCCATCTTCTTCGTGCAAGTATCCCGGGGGTCCGGGGGCCGGCCCCCGGTTCGGCGCTGCCGCTTGCACGGCGGTTCCGCTTCACAACAGGCCTCTCCGCACCTATAAGCCGCCGCGACTCCGCCATGAAGGGATGCTCCATGATCCAGGTTTTCGGCCACAAGGCCCCTGATACCGACTCGACCGGCTCGCCCCTGATCTGGGCCTGGTATCTTTCCGAGGCCCGCAAGACCCCGGCCAAGGCGGTGCTGCAGGGGATGCCCAACACGGAAGCCGTGTGGATGCTGGGCAAGTGGGGCGTCGAGATGCCCGAGATCATCGACGACGTGGCCGCGGGCGACCGCTGCGTGATCGTGGACACCAACAACCCGGCCGAACTGCCCGCCTCGCTGGCGGATGCCGAGGTGATCGAGATCATCGACCACCACCTGCTGGCCGGCGGCATCACCACCCGCACGCCCATCAACATCACCATCCGCCCGCTGGCCTGCACCGCGACGATCATGCACGACCTGATCGGCGCAGACCTCGACCGCGCGCCCGCCTGGGTCAAGGGCTTGATGCTGACCTGCATCCTGTCCGACACGCTGGAATTCCGCTCACCCACCACCACGCCGCATGACCGCCGGGTGGCCGAGAAGCTGGCGAAGGAACTGGACATCGCGATCCCGTCCTACGCGACCGAGATGTTCACCGCGAAATCCGACGTCACGGCCTTCTCGGACGCGGCACTGCTGAAGATGGACAGCAAGGAATACATGGTGGACGGCAAGCAGATGCGGATTTCCGTGCTGGAAACCACCGCGCCGCAGGTGCTGCTGGATCGCAAGGACCGGCTGATGGCCGCCATGCCCGGTGTCGCGGCCGAGGACGGCGCCGACCAGGTGATGCTGTTCGTCGTCGACATCCTGAACGAGGAAGCCACGCTGCTGGTCCCCAACGACTTCGTCCGCCGCGTGGCCGAGGCCTCCTTCGGCGTCCCGGTCGAGGGCGACACCGTTGTCCTGCCCGGCATCCTGAGCCGCAAGACGCAGATCATCCCTGCGCTCAAGGTCTGAGCCGGGCAATGAACGACCATGGGGGCCGGGGCGATTCCCGGCCCCTCGCATTTCCGAAGGCCAGCGAAAGGGCAGGGGCATGACCCGCATCATCAAGAACCTCGCCGAGATCGGCGGCGACTATGGCGTGCTGTTCTGCGACCTCTGGGGCTGCGTTCATAACGGCAAGATGGCCTATCCCGCGGCGATCTCTGCGCTGCGGGCCTATCGCGCGGGCGGGGGCCGGGTGGCGCTTGTGACCAACGCCCCCCGCCCGCGCCCGCTGGTGGCCGAGCAGATCGCGCGCCTTGGCGTGCCGGATGACGCTTGGGACGACATCGTGACCTCGGGCGACGCGGCACAGGATGCGATGTTCTCGGGCCGCGTCGGCGCCCGCGTCTGGCATGTCGGCCCCGACCGCGACATCGGCTTCTTCACCGAAACGGACGATCCGCGTGCCGCCGAAATCACCCGCGTGCCGCTGGACGAGGCCGAGGGCATCGTCGTCACCGGCCCCTACGACGACATGACCGAGACGCCCGAGGATTACCGCGAGCGTCTGGAACAGGCCCGCGCCCGCAACCTGCCGCTGCTTTGCGCCAATCCCGACCTCGTGGTCGATTACGGCGAGCAGCGGCTTTACTGCGCCGGGGCGCTGGCTGCGCTTTATGAGGACATGGGCGGCGAGTCGCTGTATTTCGGCAAGCCCCACGCGCCGATCTACGACCTCGCCCGGCGTCACCTCGGCATTGGCCCCGAGGTTCCGGCGCTCGCCATCGGCGACGGCATCGGCACCGACGTCGCGG
>NZ_JAUNPC010000109.1 GCF_030536915.1 Paracoccus sp. (in: a-proteobacteria) | reverse complement strand
TGTTGCAGAACTCACCATCTGAGGTGAGTTCCCCCTTACCCAACCAAGCTCAGGCCACGCGTTCGATCTCGGCGGTGCCGAGCGCGTTGAAGCGGTTCATGAGTGCGATACGGATGTGGACTTCGGCTGTTTGTCTGTCCGGGTTTCGAGAGGCGATCCGCTCGCCGAATGATTTGAGACAGCGCATTCTCGCCTCAATCCGACTTCGCACGTGATACTTGGACCAGTGCTTCCAGGTGGCACGACCAAAGCGTCTGGTTGCCCGGAGGATGTCGTTGCGGGCACGGGCAGCGGGGCAGTCTTCCTTCCACAGGCATCCGTTCTTGCGGATCGGGATGACGGCGGTGCCGCCGCGATCCAGGATGGCCGTGTGGCAACGCCGGGTGTCGAAGGCGCCGTCGCCAGTTACGGTGCCGATCTGCTCCTCTGGCGGGATCTGGTCCGGCAGGTCCGGTAGGACAGGGCGGTCACCCTCACGGCTTGACGTGAACTCCACCGCCCGGATGTCACCGGTGGCCGTATCCATTGCCAGATGAACCTTGCGGTACTGGCGTCTGCGATGCGTACCGTGCTTGCGGGCCACCCATTCTCCGTCACCCGGGAACTTGATCCCGGTGCTGTCGACCAGCAGGTTCAGTGGCCTTAGCGTGCGGCGGCTTGATATCTGAACGGCAAGGGTCTTCTGCCGGCGGCTTGAGGCGTGGAGAAATCCGGCACCGGCCAATCCGGCCCTGCCATCTCGAGAATGCTGGCCACCATGCCTGTTGTTTGTCGAAGGCGCAGGCCGAAAAGCACCTTCACCATCAGGCAGAACTGGATCGCCGCGGCGGAGAACACAAGCGGGCGGCCGGAACGCCCGGCCCTGATCGCCATCCGGGCCATGTCCTTGTCCAGCCAGATCAGCAGCGACCCGCGCCGCCTCAGGGCATCATTGCAGGACTTCCAGTTCGTCGTGCGGTATCGGCTGGGACGACGCCAGACGGTCAGCCGAGGTTGCGGCCTGCCGCGCCGAGGTCGAACGTCTTTACCAACGGCTACGGCGGCGACAAAAGCCTCGTAGATCGTCGCGCAGGTCATCAGGCCCAGATGGCCGCCGCCGGCGTTCTCGAAGAACGTCCGGTCATCGGGGGACAAGCGGCCCGGCGTCCCCTTCGCGAGATCATGAAGATCACCGAGAATGTCCGCCTCGGTCGCATGGCAGGTGAAACAGAGGTTCTTGCCCATCCCCATCATGAGGTCTTCGATCTGGCCTTTGGACCCCGATGCGCGGCCTGCAGCGGCGACAAGGCTGGGGAAGGACAGCACGCGGGACACCGCCTGCTCGCCGAGCACAAAGGCGAGCTTATCCTGCAGCATCGTCTCTGAGAACGGTTGTGCTGCGAGGCAAGCGCAGCAGGAACGAGAGAGGTCTCAGATCCGGCGAATCCCGGAGATGATCAAGGAGACGGGGTGAAGGCGCAGCAAAGCCCAGCCGAACTCCAGCAAACGCGGCGCGGTTGATGAAGGGTAAGCGCCGGAAGGCCGGTATTCGCGAAGGCCATCTGTCACCCGCGCCGCAGGACCTGCGCCGGGCTGGCCATGGCGGCGGTGCGGGCGATGGCGGTGGCGGCTTCGGGGGTGACGGGCCGGAAGACCACCCGGTCGCGCGGGCGAAGCTGGACAAAGGCGTCGAGGTCGCAGTCCAGCACTGTCGCAATCTTGGGATAGCCGCCGGTGGTCTGGTGGTCGGCCAGCAGGATCGTGGCGACCCCATCGCCCGCGACCTGGATCGAGCCGCGCATGATCGGCTCGGACGGCATGTCCAGCGTCGCCTCGGGCGCGATGAGGGGGCCCTCCAGGCGCACGCCCATGCGGTCCCAGGCGTCGGTCATCCGCCAGGGACCCGACCGGAAGGCGGCCAGTGCCTCGGGGGCGAAGAACCGCTCCTGCGGGCCCATGGTCACGCGCAGCGCGGACCGCGGGCGGGCGCTCACCGGGCAGGGAATGTCGCCCTCTCGTCCCTCGCGCCGTGCGGCGTCCGCGACGACCAGTCGCTGGCCGGGTGACAGGCGCCCGCCGCCAAGTCCCGACAGCGCATGGGTCGAGGCGCTGCCCAGCCAGCGCGGGACCTGCAGCGCACCGGCAAGGGCCAGATAGCACCAGCTTCCCCAGAATCCCGGCCGGATCGCCAGCCTCTCGCCCCCCCGCAGGGTGGCAACGCCCCACGACCCGCGCCTCTGCCCACCGTGATCGACGATGAAGCCGCCGCCGGCCACGGCGAAGCTGACCGTCCCAGACAGGCAGTCGAGCGCAAGCCCCCCCAGCGAAATCTCGATCCCCGGCGCATCGGCCGGGTTGCCGAGCGCGAGGTTCGCAGCCGTGAAGGACCTGCGGTCCATCGGCCCCGAGGCCGGGACGCCATAGCGCATCAGCCCGGGGCGGCCGCCGTCCTGCACCGACACATGCGGCCCGGCGAAGGCGATGGAGAGCACCGCATCGCTCATGCCCCGGCCTCGAACTCGGCGCGGGTGATCCGGCGGAAGCGGACCCGGTCGCCCACGTCGAACAGGAAAGGGCGGTCCGCGTCGCCGGTCAGGATGCGGGTGGGCGAGCGGCCGATGATCCACCAGCCGGTCGGCATGGTGATGGTCGAGACGAGGCATTGCGGACCGGCGATCAGCACGCTGCCCGCCGCGACGCCGCGCCGGGGGGCGGGCTTTCGCGGAAGGCGGATCGCCTCGGGGACGCCGGCCAGATAGGCATAGCCCGGCGCGAAGCCATACATGAAGACCTCGTATCGCCCCGCCAGATGGGCCGCGATCACCTCGTCCCGCGTCAGGCCGGCGGCCGTGGCGACGGCGTCGAGGTCGGGGGCGAGGTCGGCCTCATAGCAGACGGCGACCTCGCGCGTGGTGGCCCCGCTCGCGGCAGCCTTCCCGTGGTCCAGCAGCCGCCGCGCTGCCTGTTCCGCCAAGCGGTGGTCGCAGACCCGCGGGTCGAAGCGGATGAGGATCGCGGCATAGGCCGGCACGGCCTCGAGAAAGCCGTCGAAGGGCGCCGAGGCCAGCGCCCGGTCCAGTTGCAGCACGCGGGCATGGATGTCGCGATCGATCGTCTCGCCGAACTCGACCAGCAGGCCGTGTTCGGCCACGGGGCTGAAGACGGGAAAGGACCGCATGGAAGGGGCAGGGGCCTGCACGTCAGGCGGCGCCTGTGGCAAGGATGAAATCCCCCTCGGCCGCGCCGCGCCGCAGGGCGGTGCCATTCCGGCAAGCCGGGCTGTTCCAGAGGGGCCTGATGGCGTCAGATCTGCCGGTTCCAAGGATCACCCTGCCGCTCTTCGGCAGCCTTCCCCGCGACGCGATGCCGTTCCAGACCTCCGGCACCGCTTGGGAAACGGCGAAAGCGAAGATTGCCTTGCAGGCCCGGGAAGGGCGTCCCGCGACGATTACCATGTCCGGTCTAGGGTTCTGCCCCTTTCCCGCAGGCTTCGCCGGATCGCCGGTGGCTGCGCCTTTGAGGCGGCGCGGGGCGGGTTGCGGCTTCAGGTATCCGTTGGCCATCGGCGGGCTTTCCGTCAGGGTTTCACGAAAGGCGCGATGGTGGCGCCGGCGGCCTGCAGCCGCGCCCGGATCGCCTGCGCCATGCCGACGGCGCCCGCCGTGTCCCCGTGAACGCAGATCGACTGCGCGGCCAGGGCGATGGGCTCGCCTTCGATCACCGGCATCCGCCCGGTTTCCAGAAAGCGGACCAGCCGGTCGGCTGCTTGGTGCACATCACGCAGCACCGCGCCCGCCTGCGACCGGGGCACCAGCCGGCCGGTCGGCAGATAGGCCCGGTCGGCGAAGATCTCGGAAAAGACCTCGACCCCCACGGCCCGCGCCGCCAGTTCAAGCTCAGACCCCGAGATGGCGAGGATTGCGAGGCGTCCCGGCAGCGCGCGCACCGCCGCGACGATGGCCTCGGCCACCGCGCGGTCGTCCGCCGCCAGGTTGCCCAGCGCCCCATGCGGCTTGACATAGCGAACCTCTGCCCCGGCCAGCGCGGCCACCCCCTGCAGCGCGCCGGTCTGCGCCGCGACCATCCGCGCGATCCCGGCAGGCGTCATCGGGATCACCCGCCGCCCGAAGCCTTCGCGGTCGGCATAGCCGGGATGGGCGCCGACAACGACGCCCCGTTCGGCCGCCCGCTTCAGGGTCAGGAACATCGTCTCGGGATCGCCGGCATGGCCGCCGCAGGCGATGTTGGCCGAGGTCACGACCCGCAGCATGGCGGCGTCGTCCCCCATGACCCAGGGCCCGAAGCCTTCGCCCAGGTCGGAATTCAGGTCGATCCTCATGTCACCCCGCAGCCTCAAGTGCCCGGCTTGTTGGTCGCCCGGGTCAGCAGGACGACACCTGCACCATCGGCCGTGTCGTAATAGGTGAAGCCGGTCCGGTTCTCTCGCCGTCCCCGCATCGCCACAGGGATTCCCGCCTCCGCCTCGGCCGCATCGGCATCCGGCACCTCGAAGCCCAGATGAAAGACGCCTTCGCCCTTGCTGTCCAGATGGATCCGCTGGGGGCTGGGGTTGTGGTCGGGCTGGCACAGCTGCAGCTGGATGTTCGGCAGGTTGCAGATGCGGTACTGCATCCCCGCGAAACCCTCGCGGCTGGGAACCTCCAGTTCCTCATACTCGGCCAGCGGCGGATAGGCGATCCAGGGGCCGATGCCGATGGAGTCGTAATAGGCCTGCGCCCTGTCGATGTCGTGGACGACGATGCAGACATGGTGCAGCTTGCTGAACACGGGGTTCATCCGTTCACTCCTTCACCGGGACGGTATAGTTCAGCACCCGGCGGCCGCCATCGGGATAGATCGTCTCGCCCGTGATGTAAGAGGCGTCATCCGACGCAAGGAAGGCCACGACCCCGGCGATCTCTGCCGGCTTGCCCAGGCGTCCCAGCGGGGTGCGGGCCAGGATCGCATCCATCCCGGCGCGTTCGGTGAAGGCGCCCTTGATGATCTCGGTCGCGATGGTGCCGGGACCGACGCCGCAGACCCGGATGCCATGGGGTGCGAAGGCCACCGCCGCGGTCGAGGTGATCTGGTTCATGCCGCCCTTGGAAATCGCATAGGTGGCGACGTTCGGATTGGCGAGGCCCGAGTTGATCGAGGACATGTTGATGATGACGCCTCCTTCCCCTTGCGCGATCATCTGCCGGGCAGCGGCCTGGGTGCCCAGGAAGGCGCCTCTCAGGTTCACGCCCAGAACCCGGTCATAGACCTCTTCGGTCACGTCGAGGAACTCCATGACCGGGGCGATGCCGGCGTTGTTGACCATGACATCCACCCGGCCGAAGGTCGCCACGGCCTGCGCGACAAGGGCATCCACCTGATCCTTGCGGCTGACGTCGGCCACCACCGGCAGAACCGCATCGGGCGAGCCGATCTCGCGGGCGGTCGCCTCCAGCCGTTCGGCGTTGATGTCGGCGATGACGACCCTGGCCCCCTCGGACAGGAACCGCTCGGCCGTGGCGCGGCCGATGCCTTGGGCGGCGCCGGTGATCACGACGACCTTTCCTGCGAACCTCATGTCACTCTCCTTCAATAGACGATGCTTTCGGGCAACGGGCTGCCCGAGCGGATCCGGCCATAACCGAGCGGCGACAGATCGAGGCTGGCGTAGCCGCCATGCACGATCACCTCGGCCACCCCCCTGCCGGCGGCGGGGGCATGCATGACGCCATGTCCCGAGAAGCCGGTCGAGAAGACCAGGTTGCCGATTTCGTCATGCGGCCCGACGATGCCGTTATGGTCGAGGTCGTTGACCTCGTAATGCCCGGCCCAGGACCGTTCCAGCCGCAACTGCTCCATGACGGGAACGCGGGCAGCCAGCGCGGGCCAGAAGACATCCTCCATCAGGCCGTGATGCGGCTCGAAATCGTCGGTTGCGTCATGATCGAACTCGGCAGGTGGCTGGATGCCGCCGATGAAGCCTTCGCCCTCGGGGCGCGTCCAGATGCCCGATGAATCGAACAGCATCGGGAAATTGGCGGCCTTCAGCGGCGCGCGGAAAGAGAACACCGTGCGCTTGCGCGGGCTGACCGGCAGGGTCTGGCCCAGCGTGGCCGTCAGCGCCCCCGAGGCCGCGCCCGCCGCCATGACGCACCAGTCGCAGGGCAGGCGGTCGCCCCCCTCAAGGCGCACCGCCCGCACCCGGTCGCTGGCCAGATCGAAGTTTTCGGCTTTGCCCGTCACATAGCGGACACCCAGATCCCTTGCCGCACCGCGCACCAGCGACAACAGCGACCAGGCGTCGAACCAGCCCTCGCCAGTCACGCCGAAGGTGCCGATGCCGACATCCCCGACCGACATCCAGGGAAAACGCGCCGCGATCTCGTCCGGGGACAGGGCGACGACATCGGCCCCCTCGGCCCGCTGCATGTCGACAGCGGCCCGGCGTCTTTCGGTCCCGTCGGGTCCGCCGAGGATCAGATAGCCGTTCTCGACATAGCCGATGTCGGCCGAGGGCCCGAAGTTTTCCCTGATCCGGCGAAAGAAATCCACGCCGAAAAGGCTCATGCGGATGTTCACCGGCGTGCCGAACTGGGTGCGGATCGACGCCGCGGACAGCGCGGTCGAACAGAAGCGATAGGTCGGGTCCCGTTCGACCACGGTGATCTCGCCCGCGAAGCCCTCATGCCGCAGGAACCATGCGGCAAAGCTGCCCATGATCGCGCCGCCGACGATAACCACCCTTGCCCTTGCGGTATCGGACATGGCGCCTCAGCGGATGACAAAGGGGTTTGCGGCCTGACCGGCGGTGTCGATCCAGACGGTCTTGGTCTGCAGATAGGCGTTGATCGCCTCTTGCCCGCTTTCGCGGCCGACCCCGCTGCGCTTGTAGCCGCCGAAAGGCGCCATGTAGCTGACCGCGCGGTAGGCGTTGACCCAGACCGTCCCGGCCTCAAGCGCCGCGCTGCCCCGGATGGCGCGACCGATGTCGCCCGTCCACAGCCCGGCCGCCAGGCCGTAGGGGCTGTCGTTGGCGATGGCCCAGGCCTCGTCCTCGTCGTCGAAGGGGATGATCGACAGGACGGGCCCGAAGACCTCCTCCCGCGCGATCCGCATCCGGTTGTTCACGCCGGTGAAGATCGTGGGTTCCACGAACCAGCCGTTCCGCAGGCCGTCCTGTTCGGGGGCCTTGCCGCCCAGGACCGCCTCGGCCCCCTCGGCGCGTGCGATGTCCAGATAGGAAAGAACCCTGGCCCGCTGCGCTTTCGTGGTGATCGGGCCGACCTGCGTGTCCGGATCCGCCGGGTTGCCGAGCCGCGCGGCCCCGGCCAGCCTGACGACTCCCTCGACCACCTGATCGTGGATCGACCGCTGCACCAGAAGCCGCGAGCCGGCGATGCAGGTCTGGCCCGAGGCCGCGAAGATGCCCGAGATCGCGCCGTTCACCGCATTGCCGATATGGGCGTCGGCGAAGACGATGTTGGCGGACTTGCCGCCCAGTTCCAGCGTGACGGTCTTCAGCCCCTCGGCGGCGGCACGATAGACGGCGATGCCGCCCGGCTCGCCCCCCGTGAAGGCGATCTTGGCCACGTCGGGGTGGTTGACCAGCGGAACGCCCACCTCGGCCGGCATCCCGGTGACGGTGTTGACCACACCCGGCGGGAAGCCCGCCTGCTGAAACAGCCTGACGAACTCCAGCGCCGAGGCCGAGGTATGCTCGGACGGCTTGATGACCACGGTATTGCCCGCCGCCAGCAGCGGCGCGAGCTTCCAGGTCAGCAGCATCAGCGGCGAGTTCCACGGCACGATGGCCGCGACCACGCCGATCGGCTCGCGCCGGGTGAAGGCGAACATGCCGGGCTTGTCGATGGGCAGGACCGCGCCCTCGATCTTGTCGGCCAGCCCGCCGAAATAGCGGAACCATTCCGGGATATAGCGCAGCTGCGCCCCCATCTCGGCAATGAGCTTGCCGTTGTCGCGGGTTTCCAAGGCGGCCAGCCGCTCGGCGTTTTCGGCGATCAGGTCGGCCACCCGCAGCAGCAGCCTGCCGCGCGC
>NZ_JAUNPC010000007.1:47508-53562 GCF_030536915.1 Paracoccus sp. (in: a-proteobacteria) | reverse complement strand
TGGGCCAGCAGGAAGCCCGAGGCCATCAGCGCCACGAACAGCACCAGAAGGATGCCGCCATACATCCGCTTGCGGCGCGTCATCTCAAGATAGGCGGCGCGGATATCCGCCCCTTCCATGAGCGGCAGCGGTCCGGTGGCTAGGGCTGTCTGGGCCATGCAGTCCTCAAGGATTGAAAAGGGCCGGTCCCGTGACGGAACCGGCCAGAGAAGGGCTTACAGCCCTTCCTCGAGCTTGCGGGCGGCGATCACGCCCTCATAGTCGGCATGGGTCACCGGCACGAAGTCCAGCGCCTCGCCCGCCGCGACGTTGTAGGCGCAGTCCTTGTCGGTTTCCCACAGGTCGGCGGTCAGTTGCGTGACCTTGTCCTTCACCTCTTCAGGCAGCGCCGCGCGCAGGACCATAGGCCCTTCCGGGATCAGCTTCGACCGCCAGATCTCGACCAGCTCGTTCATGTCGATCAGGCCGGAATCCGCCGCCTTGCGGAAAGCACCGGCGTTGAAGCCGTCCTCCCAGTTGCCCTGCCCGTCCGCCCAGGACACGCCCGCGTCGAAATCGCCGTTCTGCACGCCGACCAGCGTCTGCTCGTGCCCGCCCGACATGCGGACCTCCGAGAAATATTCCTCAAGCGGGCCGTAGCTGTCGCGCAGTTCCGCGCCGGGGATCAGGTAGCCCGAGGTCGAGTTCGGGTCGGCAAAGGCGAAGGACTTGCCCCTCGCATCCTCCATCGAGGTGATGCCGCTGCCCTCGCGGGCGAAGCCGATGGAATAATAGCCGGTCGAGCCGTCGAGGTTCTGCTTGGTCAGCCGGACCTCGACCGCCTCGGGGTCGGTCAGGAAGATCTTGGCATAGCCCGAGGCGCCCAGCCAGGCATAGTCCAGCGTCCCGCCCAGCAGCCCCTGGATCACCCCGTCGTAATCGGCGGGGGTGAAGACCTTGACCGGGACGCCCAGCAGATCCTCGACCCTGGTGCGCAGGCACTCGCCCGAGGTCAGGCGGTCCTGGGCGTTCTCGCCGCCGAGGATGCCGATGTTGAACTGGGTGATCTCTTGCGCCGAAAGGGGGGCGGCCAGCGCGGTGGCGGCGGCAAGGACGGCGGCGAGGGTCTTCATGGGATGCTCCATGCGGTTGCGGCCCCGTGTCGGGGGCCTCGGGGTCAGGGTCGGACGAAGGGTCAGGCCAGCATCGCCTTTGCATAGGCGTCGTCCGGCGTGCGGTCGGCTGGGATGGCGGTCGAGGTCGCGGCCTCGTTGAAATCGGCGCCCGCGCCGTAGATCTCGCGGGCGACGCCGGTCGAAAGCTGCTCGGGGCGGCCGTCGAAGACGATGCGGCCGTCGCGCATCCCGATCACCCGGTCGCAATAGCGCCGCGCGGTGTCCAGCGTGTGCAGGTTGGCGATCACCATGCGCCCGTCCTCGACATTGATGCGCTTGAGCGTGTCCATCACCACCTGCGCGTTCATCGGATCGAGGCTGGCGATGGGTTCGTCCGCAAGGATGATCCGGGGGTCCTGCATCAGCGCGCGGGCGATGGCCACGCGCTGCTGCTGGCCGCCCGACAGCGCCTCGGCGCGCTTGGGCGCCTGCTCGGCGATGCCGAGGCGGTCGAGGATGTCCAGCGCCCGCAGGATGTCGGCTTTCGACCACAGGCTGAACATCGTCTGCAGGGTCGAGCGGCGGTTGAGGATGCCGCAAAGCACGTTCGACACCACGTCCATGCGCGGGACAAGGTTGAACTGCTGGAAGATCATCGCGCATTGCGACTGCCATTCGCGGGCGGCAGATCCGCGCAGCGCCAGCACGTCGCGCCCGTTGACCATGATCTGGCCCGATGTCGCGTCGGTCAGCCGGTTCATCAGCCGCAGGAAGGTGGACTTGCCCGCGCCCGACCGCCCGATGATCCCGACGAATGCCGGCCCATCGACCGAGAAGCTGACGTCATCGACCGCCGCCTTGGCGCCGAACATGCGCGTCACCGATTTCACCTGCAGCATCTCTGTCCGTCCCGGATCACATTCCGGGGTGCTGATAGGGGCGGCAGGTGACGGATTCCTGTCAGGCACATGAAACCTGGATGACGGCTCGATCGGTGCCGCGGGACGCCGGCAGCTAGCGCCTGATCCTGCGACCCAGCAGCGCGGGCAGCGACAGCCCCAGAAGGACGGCGGCAAGTGGCAGGGCGAAGGCAAAGCCGATGCGGGAAAAGCCTGCCGCGCCGACCACGCCGCCCGCGACGAAGACGCCCACAAGCTGCAGGTGGATGCGCAGTTTCCCGGGGTCCGCGCCCATGTGCCGTCCCGGGAAGGCGCGGGCGAAGACCTCGCGCCCCAGCTCGATCCCGATGTCGGTGATCATGCCGGTCGCATGGGTCGTGCGGATGCGCGCGCCCGAGATCTTGGTGATCGTCGCGTTCTGCATCCCCATGATGAAGCACAGGCAGGCCAGCGCGAACAGCCGCCCCGCCGGGCTGGTGAAGATGCCGCCGCTGGCGAAGCAGGCCAGGAACCCGCCCTGCACCGCCACCGGCAGTGCATATTGCCGCCCCATGCTGCGCAACCGCGCCCAGTTGATCAGCAGCGTGCTGAAGGCTGCGCCCGCGACAAAGGCGCCGATGGCGACGGCGGCGACAAGGGCGATCCAGAACTCTCCGATCACGAGGTTGTCGGCCAGTTGCGACAGGTAGCCCGTCATGTGCGAGGTATAGGCGCCCAGCGCAAAGAAGCCGCCCGCGTTCGACGCGCCCGCCACCGCGGCCAGCACCGTCGCCAGCACCAGGTCGGTCCCGCGCGAGCGGCGGTGCCCCATCAGCACCCGCGCCGAGGCGACCGGTCGCAAGATACGTCTGCGGGACCTCACGGCTGCACGCATTCCTTCGGGGGTGACGGGTCCGGTCGAGACTAGGGGCACGACCACTGCGGCGGCAAGATGCAGAGAGGGTGGCTGCCCGGCCGGCTTTCGCGGCGAAAGCCATGGGCGGGATTGCCTGCGGGACCCGCCGCCCCTAGCCTGCGCAGGCCCTGCCCCCACCGAAGGACGGACCCATGACCGGCAAGACCCTGTTCATCACCGGAGCCTCCAGCGGGATCGGCGCCGCCACGGCCAGGCTTGCGGTCTCGCGTGGCTGGCGCGTGGGCCTGTTTGCCCGGCGCGAAGACCGCCTGCGCGCGCTGGTGGCAGAACTGGGGGAAGACCGCGCGCTTGCCATGCCGGGCGATGTCACCGATCCCGCCAGCCTGCAGGCGGCGATGGAACGGATGTCGGATGGCTTCGGCACCGTTGATGCGGCCTTTGCCAATGCGGGCCGCGGCCTGAACGCCGCCGGCACCGAGGGCGGCGACCCCGAGGAATGGCAGGACATGATCCGCATCAACGTCCTCGGCCTGCTGTTCACCGCCAAGGCCGCCCTGCCCTTCCTGAAGAAGACGCAGGGGCACCTGCTGATGACCGGCTCGGCCGCCGGGCGGGTGCATATCAAGGGCTCGGTCTATGGCGCCTCCAAGTGGTTCGTCCGCGGCTATGGCGGCAACCTGGCCGAGGAGATGCGCGAATGGGGCGGGCGCTGCACCGTCATCGCGCCCGGCATGGTGGACACCGACTTCTTCGACGAGGCCAAGCCCAAGGCGATCCGCCCCGACGAGGTCGCCCGCGCGGCGCTCTACGCGCTGGAAGCCGGGGACCACGCCGCCGTGCGCGAGGTCTTCCTGATGCCGCGCTGAGGGCGGTTCCGGCTGGACAAGGATGCGCCGCCCCGCTTCCCTGCGCCCATGACCATCACGGGGCGGAACGCCCGACGCGAGGACAACATGCCGCACGACAGCCTTGAACTGAGATCGACCATCACCGCCGACGGAACCCTGCGGGTCAACCTGGAACGGGTCAGCGTCCCCGACCCCGGAAAGGGCGAGCTTCTGGTCCGGGTCGAGGCCGCGCCTGTCAACCCCTCGGACCTCGGCCTGCTGTTCGGGCCGGCCGACATGGCGACGCTGAAGGCCGAGGGGACCGGGGATGCCCCGGTCCTGACCGCAAGCGTGCCGCCGCATCTTCTGCCTGCCGTCCGCGCCCGTCTGGACCAGTCGATGCCGGTCGGCAACGAAGGCGCGGGCACCGTGATTGCCGCCGGACCCGACCTGCAGGAACTGGTCGGCAGGCGCGTCGCCATGATCGGCGGCGCCATGTATGCCGAGTTGCGGCTGATCCGCCCTGACGCCTGCATCGTCCTGCCCGAGGGCGCGGGCGCCGCGGAAGGGGCGGCGCTGTTCGTCAACCCGCTGACCGCGCTGGGCTTCGTCGAGACGATGCGGGCGGAAGGCCACAAGGCGATCGTCCATGTCCCCGCCGCCTCGAACCTGGGGCAGATGCTGGTGCGGATCTGCAGGTCCGACGGGATCGAACTGGTGAACATCGTCCGCAGCCCGGCGCAGGCCGAGCTTCTGCGCGGCATCGGCGCCACCCATGTCCTCGACAGCAGCGCGCCCGACTTCCGCCAGAAGCTGGAGGAGGCCATCGCCGCGACCGGGGCGACGCTCGCCTTCGACGCCATCGGCGGCGGCGAGATGACCAGCACCATCCTGAACGCGATGGAGGCCGTGGCCGCCCGCAGCCTTGAAAGCTATGACCGCTACGGCTCGGCCACGATGAAGCAGGTCTATATCTACGGGGCGCTGGACACCGGCCCCACGATCCTCAAGCGCGGCTTCGGCTTCACCTGGGGGATCGGCGGCTGGCTTCTGTTCAACGCGCTGAAGCGCTTTGACCCGGCCATCGTGCAGCGGATGCGCGAGCGCGTGGCGGCCGAGATGACGACCACCTTCGCCAGCCACTACACCGCCACCATCAGCCTTGCCGATGCCCTGAAGCCCGAGATCGCGGCGGCTTATCAGAAGAAGGCGACGGGGGAGAAGTACCTGATCACGCCCTGAGGGGGGACGGGGATCGCCCCGCGGCGGCGCATCCCGGCGACCGCCTGTTCCGCGGACTCGCGGATGTGGGGAAGGCATCGCCCCGGCGGTCCTTGCAGACGCGGGGCGCATCCTCGCGCCAGCCGGGCTGCTGCGTCCCGCCCGGACATGCCCCCTGTCATTCCTGATGCGACAGCGGGTCCACGGGCTTCGCGCCCTCCGAAGGTTCGCCGGGCAGGCGGATATGGGGGGCGGTGGCCTGCACGATGGGGTCCACCGGCTCGCCCGCGCGCAGGGCCGCCAGCAGGTCCATGCGCATCCGGTAGGTCCAGAAATCGTTGATGTGGCCTGCCACCGCGATCTCGGGCGCGCCCGGCTGGCTGCGGAAGAAGGTGGCGATCTGGTTCGCCATGCGGATCAGCTTTTCATGCGGCGTGTGTTCAGAGACTTCGGACAAGGCGTCAGCCCTTCATGCGCTGGGGGTGGGTGTAAAGGTCGAAGGCCTCGCCGCGGGCGCGGCCGATCAGGGTGATCCCCGCAGCCTCGGCCCAGGCGATCGCCAGCCGCGTCGGCGTACTGGCCCCGATCAGAACCGGGGCGCCGATGCGCGCGGTCTTCTGCACCAGATCGACCGACAGGCGCGATGACATGACGATCGCGCCGCCCTTCGCGTCAATCCCCTGGTCCGCCATCGCGCCCGCCAGCTTGTCCAGCGCATTGTGGCGGCCCACGTCCTCGCGCACAATGGCGGTGTCCGGCGACCAGAAGCCGGCGGCATGGATCGCGGGCGTCTCGCGCCAGCGGCGCTGGCCGTCCGACAACGCCTGCATCGCGCGGCCGACATCCTGTGGCGACAGGTCCCTACCCTCGGCCACTTGAACCACCTGCGGCAGGGCAGCGGCGATGCTGTCCACGCCGCAAAGGCCGCAGCCCACGGGGCCGACCATGCTGCGCCGCCGCTCGGCAAGACCAGACGCTAGGCCGGGACGCAGCCACAGCCGCGCCTCATAGGCCGGGACGCCCGGCAGTTGCGCGGGCGGCTGGACCTGCGCGATCTCGCGGTCGGTCACGTCGGCGGGCGAGGCGATCAGCCCCTCGGTCAGCGCAAAGCCCAAGGCGAAGTCCGCAAGATCATGCGGCGTCGCCATCAGCACCGC
>NZ_JAUNPC010000007.1:0-47408 GCF_030536915.1 Paracoccus sp. (in: a-proteobacteria) | reverse complement strand
CCCGGCCCGCTGCCTTGGCGGGCCGGTCCTGTTTTGCTCATTCCGCGGCCGGCAGGATGCGGCGGGCCAGTTCCGAATGGCTGCGATACTGTTCCTGCCATTCCGAAGGCCCGTTCGAGGGGCTGACCTGCACCGCCGTCACCTTGAACTCGGGGCAGTTGGTCGCCCAGTCCGAGTTGTCGGTCGTCACCACGTTCGCCTGCGTGTTCGGATGGTGGAAGGTCGTGTAGACGACGCCCGGCGCCACCCGGTCGGTGATCTTCGCCCGGATCGTCGTGTCACCCGCCCGGCTGGCCACGCGGACGTAATCGCCCTCGCGGATGCCGCGCTGCTCGGCGTCATGGGGGTGGATCTCCAGCAGATCCTCGGGGTGCCAGACGGTGTTGTCGGTGCGCCGGGTCTGGGCGCCGACGTTGTACTGCGTCAGCGTCCGGCCCGTTGTCAGCAGCAGCGGGAAGCGGCCGCCGGTGCGTTCGTCGCTGGGCACATACTCGGTGTTGATGAACTTGCCGGGGCCGCGTGCGAAGCCGTCGATGTGCATGACCGGCGTGCCCAAGGGGGCATCCGCGTTGCAGGGCCATTGCACCGACTGCTCGCGGTCCAGCAGGTCGTAGCTGACGCCCGAGAAGCTGGGGGTGGTCAGCGCGATCTCGTCCATGATCTGCGAGGGGTGGTCGTAGTGCCAGCCCGCGCCCAGCGCATTCGCCAGCATCACCGTGATTTCCCAGTCGGCATGACCGTTCATGGGGGTCATGGCTTTGCGGACCATGTTGATCCGCCTCTCGGCATTGGTGAAGGTGCCGTCCTTTTCCAGGAAGGATGATCCCGGCAGGAAGACATGGGCGTAGTTCGAGGTCTCGTTCAGGAACAGGTCGTGGACGATCAGGATGTCGAGGCTCGCCAGCGCCGACTGGACATGGGTCGTGTCGGGGTCGGACTGCAGCACGTCCTCGCCCTGGCAGTAAAGGCCCTTGAACCGCCCCTGCGTCGCCGCGTCGAACATGTTGGGGATGCGAAGCCCCGGTTCATCGGACAGCAGCACGCCCCAGACGCGCTCATAAAGCTTGCGCGTCTCGATGTCGGTGACATGGCGATAGCCCGGGTATTCGTGCGGGAAGGACCCCATGTCGCACGAGCCCTGCACGTTGTTCTGCCCGCGCAGGGGGTTCACGCCGGTGCCGGGCTTGCCGATGTTGCCCGTCATCATCGCAAGGTTGGCGATCGCCATGACGGTCGTGGAACCTTGCGAATGTTCCGTCACCCCCAGCCCGTAGTAGATAGAGGCGCGGGGCGCCTTCGCATAGGCGCGGGCCGCCTGCCGGATCAGGTCGGCGGGGACCTGGCTGTAACGCTCGACTTCCTCGGGGGAATGGCGGGGGTCCAGCAGGAAGTCGCGGTATTCTAGGAACTCGTCCCAGTCGCAGCGTTCGCGGATATAGGCCTCGTCATAGAGACCCTCGGCCGCGATCACATGGGCCATCGCGGTCAGGACGGCCACGTTGGTGCCGGGCAGCAGCGGCAGATGCAGCGCCTCGTTCCGGTGCGCCGTGTCCAGCAGGTCGATATGGCGCGGGTCGAGCACGATCAGCCCCGCCCCTTCCCGCAGCCGACGCCGCAGGCGCGAGCCGAAGACGGGATGCCCTTCCGTCGGGTTCGCCCCGATCACCAGCGCGAGGTCGGTGTCCTCGACCGAGTCGAAGTCATGCGTTCCCGCCGAGGTGCCGAAGGCGGTCTTGAGGCCATAGCCAGTGGGCGAGTGGCAGACGCGGGCGCAGGTGTCGGTGTTGTTGTTGCCGAAGACCGCGCGGGCGAGCTTCTGCACGAGATAGGTTTCCTCGTTGGTGCAGCGGGACGAGGTGATGACGCCAACCGAATCGCGGCCATGCTTCTCTTGCGTGGCGCGCAGGCGGTCGGCGGCGAAGCGGATCGCCTCGTCCCAGGACACCACCCGCCACGGGTCGGTGTAATGCTCGCGGATCATCGGGTTCAGGATGCGCTCGGCATGGGTCGCATAGCCCCAGGCGAAACGGCCCTTGACGCAGCTATGCCCGCGGTTGGCCTTGCCATCCTTCGACGGCACCATCTTCACGACCGTCTCGCCGCGCATATGGGCGTCGAAGGAGCAGCCGACGCCGCAATAGGCGCAGGTCGTCTTCACGATGCGCTCGGGGGTGCCGATCTCGATCACCGTGTTCTCGATCAGGGTGGCGGTCGGGCAGACCTGCACACAGGCGCCGCAGGACACGCAGTCCGAGGACAGGAAGCTGTCCGACATCATCCCCGCGCTGACGCGGCTGTCGAAGCCGCGGCCGTCGATGGTCAGCGCGAAGGTGCCCTGCACCTCCTCGCAGGCCCGGACGCAGCGCGAACAGACGATGCATTTCGCCGGATCGAAGGTGAAATAGGGGTTGGAATGGTCCTTGGCCCGCCATTCCGGGTTCGGCTCGCCGTTCTCGCGGCGCTGGAAGTGGTTCTTGCCCGGCTCATAGCGGACTTCGCGCAGGCCCACCGCGCCCGCCATGTCCTGCAACTCGCAGTCGCCGTTCGCCGCGCAGGTCAGGCAGTCGAGCGGGTGGTCCGAGATGTAAAGCTCCATCACCCCGCGCCGGATCTGCGCGACCTCGTCGGTCTGGGTGTGGACGACCATGCCCTCGGCCACGGGCGTGGTGCAGGAGGCGGGCGTTCCCCGCATCCCGTCGATCTGGACGACGCAAAGACGGCAGGAGCCGAAGGCCGTCAGGTGGTCGGTGGCGCAAAGCTTCGGCACCGTGACCCCGGCGATGGCGGCGGCGCGCATGACGCTGGTCCCCGCGGGGACCGCGACGGGTATGCCGTCCACCGTCAGCGTGACGGTGATGTCCGAGTGCGACGCGGGCGTGCCGAGGTCGCGGTCGTCGGGAATGATGAAGTCCTTCATTCGGCAGCCTCCACCCGGACGCCGCGTCCGGTGAAATCATCGGGGAAATGCGTCAGCGCGGACATGACCGGATAGGGCGCAAAGCCACCAAGGGCGCAGAGGCTTCCCCATTTCATCGTGTTGCAAAGATCGGTGAGGACCGGGATCGCTTCAAGATCGCCGCCCGCGATCCGGTCGATTGTTTCCACCCCGCGGGTCGAGCCGATGCGGCAGGGGGTGCATTTCCCGCAGGACTCGATGGCGCAGAACTCCATCGCGAAGCGGGCAAGCGGCAGCATGTCGGCGGTCTCGTCGAAGATGACGATGCCGGCGTGGCCGACGAGGCCCTCTTTCCCGGCGAACTCCTCGTATCCGAAGGGCGTGTCGAACAGCGCGCGCGGGAAATAGGCTCCCAGGGGGCCGCCGACCTGCACCGCCTTAACGGGCCGCCCCGAGGCGGTGCCGCCGCCGATCTCATCCACGATCTCGCCCAGCGACAAGCCAAAGGCGACCTCGAACAACCCGCCATGCTTGACGTTGCCCGCGATCTGCAGCGGCATGGTCCCGCGCGACCGGCCGATGCCATGCGCCGCGTAAGCCGCCGCGCCATTCGCCATGATCCACGGCACGGTCGCCAGCGACAGCACGTTGTTGACGACCGTGGGCTTGCCCAGGAACCCTTCCAGCGCCGGAATCGGGGGCTTGGCCCGCACCACGCCACGCTTGCCTTCCAGGCTGTTCAGCAGGCTGGTTTCCTCGCCGCAGACATAGGCGCCCGCGCCGACCCGCACCTCCATGTCGTAGCCATAGGCGGAACCCAGGACCGACGGCCCCAGCACACCGGCCGCCCGGGCGATGTCGATGGCCGTACGCATCGCGCGGATCGCGTCGGGGTATTCGCTGCGGATATAGACATAGCCCTGCACGGCACCGACGGCGATGCCCGCGATGGCCATGCCCTCGATCAGGGTGAAGGGGTCGCCCTCCATCACCATGCGGTCGGCGAATGTGCCGCTGTCGCCCTCGTCGGCGTTGCAGACGATATACTTGCGGTCGGCGGCAGCCTTGGCGACGGTCGCCCACTTGATGCCCGTGGGAAAGCCCGCCCCGCCCCGTCCGCGCAGGCCGGATTCCGTGACTTCGGGGACGATCCTCTCGGGCGCGGCCAGCGCGGCCTTCAGCCCCTCAAGACCGCCGTGGGCCTTGTATTCCTCCAGCGACAGCGGGTCGATCACGCCCACACGGGCAAAGGTCAGCCGGGTCTGCCGCTTCATCCAAGGCAGGTCGTCGACCGGCCCCAGGGCCAGCGGATGCCCCTTCGGGTCGGCAAGGATCGCGGGCACATCCTCGGGCGCGACCGGCCCGAAGCCATGCCGCACACCGTCGATCTCCAACTCCATCAAAGGCTCGAGCCAGATCATCCCGCGAGAGCCGTTGCGCGTCGGCGCCACCCCCATCTCGCGCTGAACGGCCTCGGCCACCTCGTCCGCGCCCAGCGCTCGGGAGGCGGCGTCAATCGGAACCCAGACCCGCATCAGCGCGCCCCCTCTGCCATCGCCACGATCCGTTCAGCCGTCGCCCGCCCGACCAGCCGGCCGTCCAGTTGCGCCGAGGGCGCGCAGGCGCAGAGGCCGAGGCAGAACACCGGCTCCAGCGTCAGCCGCCCGTCCCCGGTCGTCTCGTGCCAGTCGAGCCCCAGCGCCCCGCGCACCTGATCGGCCAGCGCATCCGCGCCCATGGACTGGCAGGCCTCGGCCCGGCAGAGGCGCAGGACATGGCGGCCCGCGGGCGCCTCGCGAAAATCGTGGTAGAAGCTGACGACGCCGTAAACCTCGGCCCGGCTCATCCCCAAGGCGTTGCCGATGATCGGCTGGGCGGCCTCGGGGATCATGCCCCATTCGGCCTGCACGTCATGCAGGATCGGCAGCAACGGCCCTTCGGACCCCGCATGGCGCGCAATGATCGCCTGCAGCCTTTCCAGGCTTTCCCCGTCCATTGCCGCAGCCTTGGGCTTGTTCGGGAGATGGGGCGAGTTGGCGCTTGTTGTCATGAGCTGGCTCCGAGGGAAATCCGCTGGCGCCCTAGGCATAGGTCGCCGCGATAGGCGCATCAATCCTGAAGTATCGTCTTCTGATAGATCTTATCTATTGAAACTCTGCCGCGCCACCTGCAGCAGCGCCTCGACCAGCGGCGGCAGCGGCTCGCGGTCCGCCAGCACCAGCCCGACCCGGTTGCCCGGCCCGCCCGACAACGGGCGCGCCCGCACCCCCGCCGGCAAGGGCAGCCCGTCCGCCAGCGCCTGCGGCAGGATCGCCGCCCAGTCGCCGGTCGTCACATGGGACAGGATCGCCAGCATCGAGTTCGATTCGACCCGCGGCACCGCCGGCGCATCCGCCTCGGCCAGCCGCGCAGCCACGATGCGGCGGTTCTGCATATCGGGGGTCAGGAGGCACAAGGGGCGGGTCGCCGCCTCGGCCCAGGACACAGGCCCCGTGTCGTCGGTCCTGTCCACAAGGCACAGGGTTTCCAGAAACAGCGGCACCGTCCGCAGCCGCCCCAGATGCTCACCGTCGAGGTAGGTCACGCCCGCGTCCAGTTCCAGCGCGGCGATCTGGTCGCGGATCTCGTCCGAGGACCGCGACAGGATCGTGACCTCGGCCAAGGGATGGCGCGACAGGAAGGGCGCGGTCAGTTCCGCGATGCGCGGCATGGCCGTGGGGATCACCCCAAGCCGCAGCCGGCCCGAGACGCCGCTGCGGGTCGCCCGCAGTTCCGCCTGCATGGTCCGCACGTCGCCGACGATGCGCCGCGCCCAGTCCAGCACCCGCTCGCCTTCCGGCGTCAGCCCGTGGAACCGCGATCCGCGCCGGACAAGCTGCACGCCAAGCTGATCCTCCAGCGACTTCAGCGCCGAGGACAGCGAGGGCTGCGTGATCCCCAGCGCCTCGGCGGCGCGGCCGAAATGCCGCTCGCGCGCAAGGACCATGAAGGCGTGCAGCCGGTCGATCATGCGATCCGGCCAGCGATCACCGTCAGGGGGAAACGGATGGCGACGGGCAGCGCCTGCGCCCTGCCCTCGCGCCAGTCGATGCGCGGATGCGCGGGCGCCTGGACCAGTTGCGCTGGGCTGACATCGACCCCGGCCACGGCGTCGAAGTGATCCGCCGGCGACGGGGTCAACTGGCCCGAGCCGCAGCCCACATCCACCGCCAGCCCGCGTCCGGGGCAAAGCGCGGCCAGCGCGGCGGCGAGTTCGGGGGGATAGGTCGGGCGGGCACCGGCGTAATCGCCCGCCCCGGTCTGGAAGTGGCTGGCGCGGCGGTCGGGCGCGCCGCCGGTCACAGGATCTCGACCCGCCAGCTTTCGATCACGGTGTTGGCCAGCAGCTTTTCACACATCTGTCCCACCTCGGCCTCGGCAGCGGCGCGGTCGGTGGCCTCAAGGTCAAGCTCGATCACCTTGCCCTGCCGGACGCCGTTCACCCCGGAAAAGCCCAGCGTGCCCAGCGCGTGGCGGATCGCCTCGCCCTGCGGATCGAGGACGCCGTTCTTCAGCATGATCGTGACTCGGGCTTTCATGCGCGGCGGTCCTTTCAGTTGATGAGCGTCGGCTTGACCGGGACGGCGGCGGGCATGACGCCCAGGCGGCGGGCGACCTCGGTATAGGCGTCGGTCAGGTTGCCCAGGTCGCGGCGGAACACGTCCTTGTCCAGCTTCTGGCCGGTCTTCACGTCCCACAACCGGCAGCTGTCGGGGCTGATCTCGTCGGCCACCACCAGCCGCATGAAATCGCCGTCCCAGATGCGGCCGATCTCGATCTTGAAGTCGACCAGCTTGATGCCGACGCCGTAGAAGACGCCCGACAGGAAGTCGTTGACCCGCAGCGCGAGGCTGACGATGTCGTCCATGTCCTGCTGCGTGGCCCAGCCGAAGGCGATGATGTATTCCTCGGACACCATCGGATCGCCGAGTTCGTCGTTCTTGTAGCTGTATTCGACGATGGGCCGGGGAAGCTGGGTCCCCTCCTCCATCCCCAGCCGCTTGGCGATGGAACCGGCGGCGAAGTTGCGCACGATCACCTCAAGCGGGATGATCTCGACCTGCCGGATCAGCTGCTCGCGCATGTTGATGCGGCGGATGAAATGGGTGGGGACGCCGATGTTGCCCAGGCCCTGCATGAAATATTCGGACAGGCGGTTGTTCAGGACGCCCTTGCCCTCGATCACCGCCTTCTTCTGGGCGTTGAAGGCGGTGGCGTCGTCCTTGAAATACTGGATCAGGGTGCCCGGCTCGGTGCCTTCGTAAAGGATCTTGGCCTTGCCCTCGTAGATCTTCTTGCGCCTCGGGGCCATGATCGCGCCTTTCGTCTGGGCAAAGGGGGAATTCGTCGCCGCACCCATAACGCCGATCGGCCTTCGGGGGCAATACGGACGGGCTTGGAAACAGGGTTGCGGCAACGAGGGAGCGGGGGCATACCGAACGCAACCCTTGGACGGAGGCCGCAATGACCACTTTCGACGACCGCGAACGTTCCTACGAGACCAAGTTCGCCCTTGACGCCGAGCTGCGGTTCAAGGCCGAGGCGCGGCGCAACCGCCTGCTGGGCGAATGGGCGGCGGGCCTTCTGGGCAAGACGGGCGACGAGGCGCGCACCTATGCGCTGACCGTCGTGACCTCGGACTTCGAGGAGCCGGGCGAGGACGACGTTTACCGCAAGCTCAGCGAGGATCTGGCCGGCCGCGCGGACGAGGCCACCATCCGCGCGAAGATGGCCGAACTGCGGGAAGAAGCCCGCCGCCAGATCGCCTCCGAGGCCTGAGCGCCCCTCCCTGCCCCGAAAAGGCCCCTTCGGGGGCCTTTTTCATGCCGCGGCGGCCTCGGCGCGGGGATAGCGGCTGGCCATGGTGATGCCGCGCATGGCGTTCAGGATCATCAGCGCCGCCCAAAGGCCGTGGTTGCCGAAGGTCGGCGGCAGCACCAGCAGCGCCAGCACATAGACGGCGACCGAGGGCACCATGGCGTTGCGCATCTCGCGTGTCAGGGTGGCGCCGATGAAGATGCCGTCCAGCATCCAGCTTGCCACGCCCACCAGCGGCGCCAGCACCAGCCATGGCAGGTAGATGCGGGCCACCTCGCGCACCTCGGGCGAGGTGGTCAGCAGGTCGATAATCGCCCCGCCCGCCCCCGCGAAAACCCCCGCCAGCAGCAGCGCCCCGCCTGCCGCCCATGCGCTGGTCAGCCGGGACGCGCGCCGCACCCGGTCGGCCCGCCTTGCGCCCACCGCCTGCCCCACCAGCGTTTCGGCGGCGAAGGCCAGTCCGTCCAGCGAATAGGCGGTGATCTGCAGGAACTGCATCAGCACCTGGTTAGCGGCCAGTGCCACGTCCCCCTGCCCCGCCCCCATGAACAGGAAGGTCGTGAACGAGGCCTGCAGCAGCACCGAGCGGATCATGATGTCGCCGTTGACGCCCGCCATCCGCGCCAGATGCGCCCTCGCCCACAGTCCGCCCGCCTGCAGCCCGTCCCGCAGCGCATGGCGGGCGAACCACAGCGCCAGCGCAAAGCCCGACCATTCGGCGGCCAGCGTGGCCCAAGCCACGCCCGGCACGCCCATCTGCAGGCCCAGCACGAACCACAGGTCCAGCCCGATGTTGACGGCGTTCACCAGCAGTTGCACCAGCAGGATGCCCCGCGTCCGCTCGACCGCGATCAGCCAGCCGGTCAGCGCATACATCCCGATCGTCGCGGGCGCCCCCCAGATGCGGATGGACAGGTACTGCCGGGCCAGCGCCTCGACCTCGGCTGACGCGGGCGACAGCCGGAAGGCCAGGCCGAACAGCGGCCCCTGCAGCAGCACCAGCGCCAGCCCCGCGCCCAGACCCACGCACAGCGCCCGCAGCAGATGCGCCCCCGACTGCGCCCGGTCCCCGGCCCCATGCGCCTGCGCCACCAGCCCCGAGGTGCCCATCCGCAGGAAACCGAAGATCCAGTAAAGCGAGGTCAGGATCACCGCCCCGATCCCCACCGCGCCGATGGGGGCGGCCTCGCCCAACTGGCCGACCACGCCGGTGTCCACCATCCCGAGGATCGGAATCGTCGCATTCGCCAGCACGATCGGCAGCGCGATCGCCAGCACCCGGCGATGGGTCAGGGCGTCAGCGGGCGGCAATCCTCAGCCCTGCGCCATCAGGAAATGGCCGTTGGCCTGGGCAAAGGGGCGCTCGGGGCTGTCCTGCCAGGCCTCGACCTGCACGCTGGCATAGCGGCGGCCCAGCCGGACCACGCGGGCGCGGGCATAGGCGTCGCGCGCGCCGGCCGAGCGCAGGTAGTCGATGGTGAAGTCGATGGTCTTGGGCAGGCGCGGCAACCCGTCCGGTCCGGGATGCAGCTCGCGGCCATCCTCGCCCAGAACGGCCCAGACAAGCCCGAGGATCGCCGTGGTTTCAAGGAATGCGGCCGTGACCCCGCCATGAAGCGCCTGCAGCACCGGGTTGCCGATCAGCCTGTCGGAAAAGGGCAGGACGGCGGTCAGCTCGTCCCCCCGTGGGTCCGTGCGGACCCCTAGCCAGCGGACATAGGGAACCTCGGCCAGCATCCGCTCGACGGTCGATTCGCGGGTGGCAAGGATCCGGTCCATGTCACGCCCCCACGGTGAAGGTGCCGGTGGCGGTGGCGACCGGGCTTTCGCCCTCGTCATGGGCCACGGCGCGGACAAAGGCGACGGAGCGGGTCATGTGAAAACACTCCGCCCGCGTCCGCACCCGCTGCCCCGAGGTGGCCGAGCGCAGGTAGTCGATCCGCAGGTCGATGGTCGCCGTCGTCTTCGGCCGGTCGGGATGGGTCAGCACGGCGGCCCCGCAGCAGGTGTCCATCAGGGCCGAGATCACCCCCCCGTGCAACACGCCCGTGCGCGGATCGCCCACGAAGTCGGGGTTCCAGGGCATCGCGATCTCGACCACGCCGGGACCTGCATCGACCAGTTCCATCCCCAGCGCACAGGCATGGGGGATGACCTTCATGAAGACGCGGGCCATCGCCGCCTCGTCCTCGAACCCCTTGCCGGGCACCAGTTCCATCCTGTCCTCCGCCGCCTTGCGCCCTCCGATCAGTGCAATGCCCGCAGCGCCCCCGCAAGAGCGCGCCCCAGTCTTCGCGCAGAGGTTGAGGTCGGCCGAACGCTGCGTTACGTTGCGGCAATTCACAAGGGCGCAGGCGATGCCGGAGAACACCTGGATCAATTTCAAGGACATGTGCGCCCGTTTTGACGTGACGCCGCGCACCCTGCGTTATTACGAATACATCGAGCTTCTCAGCCCGCGGCGCGAAGGCCGCGCCCGCTGGTATGGCCCGCGCGAGATCGCGCGGATGAAGCTGATCATGCGCGGCCGCCGCTTCGGCTTCAGCCTGGAGGAAATCCGCCAGTGGCTGCTGATCTACCAGCAGCAGGGGACGCGCGCGCAATATGAGGTCTGGGTGGAATTCGCGACCCGCCAGCTTGACGTGCTGAAAGCCCAGCGCGCCGAGATCGAGGCCTCGATCACCGACCTGCAGGACCTGCGCGACGAGACCGTGCGGCTGCTGGCCGAGATGCCCGAAGGCGGCGATCGCCCTGCAGAGGGCCGCGGCTGACGTTCCGGCACGCGCCAGTCTGACGCAGCGTTCCCGCTGGCGAAGAGCGCAGCGGTTTGTAATCGTTGCATGAGACGGCCGGGACGGGAGGGGTTCGGCCATGTCCGGCGGCCGGTGTCCGGTCCGGTTCAGGGCGCCCCCCCCTCCTGCCGGCCAGCGATCCTTCAAGGAGGCCTCATGACCGCCTATACCGCCCCGATCCGCGACATGCAGTTCCTGCTGCACGAAGTGCTTGAGGTCTCGGCGTCCGGCCTGCCGGGCCATGCCGAGCTTGACCTGTCCTTCACCGAGGCCGTGCTGGAAGCCGCGGGCCAGATCGCAAGCGAGGTGCTGGCGCCCCTGAACGCGGTGGGCGACCAGCAGGGCTGCGTGCTGGAAAACGGCACCGTCCGCACGCCCCAGGGCTTCAAGGCGGCCTTCGAGGCGATGAAGGAAGGCGGCTGGACCGGGCTCGACTGCGATCCCGAATACGGCGGCCAAGGGATGCCCTATGTGATGGGCGTGGCCACGGGCGAAATCTTCGTGTCCGCGAACATGGCCTTCAACATGTACCAGGGCCTGACCCACGGCGCTTATTCCGCCATCCACGCCCACGGCACGGACGAACAGAAGCAAACCTATCTGCCGAAGATGGTGTCCTGCGACTGGACCGGCACCATGAACCTGACCGAGCCGCATTGCGGCACGGACCTGGGGATGCTGCGGACCCGCGCCGAGCCGCAGGAGGATGGCAGCTACCTGATCACGGGCCAGAAGATCTTCATCTCGGCCGGCGACCACGACCTGTCGGAAAACGTGATCCACCTGGTTCTGGCGAAGGCACCGGGCGGGGGCGAGGGCACCAAGGGCATCAGCCTGTTCATCGTGCCGAAGTTCCTGGTGAACGAGGACGGATCATTGGGCGAGCGCCAGCCTGTCTCGGTCGGCAAGATCGAGGAGAAGATGGGCATCCACGGCAACTCGACCTGCGTCATGAACTATGACGGGGCGCGCGGCTGGCTGCTGGGCGAGCTGCACAAGGGGATGCGCGCCATGTTCACCATGATGAACGAGGCGCGGCTGGGCGTGGGCCTGCAGGGCTATGCCGTGGCCGAGGCGGCCTATCAGAACTCGGTCGCTTATGCCCGCGACCGGCTGCAGGGCCGCGCGGTGACAGGGGCCGAGAACCCGTCCGGCCCCGCCGACCCGATCATCGTGCATCCCGACATCCGCCGCGCGCTGATGGATCAGCGGTCCTTCCTGGAAGGCGCACGGGCGCTGGCCTTCTGGGGCGCGCACATGATCGACCGCGGCCACAACGGGGATGCGGCAGCCGAGGGGCTGGTGTCGCTGCTGACGCCGGTCATCAAGGGCTTCCTGACCGACAAGGGTTTCGAGGGCACCGTGCAGGCCCAGCAGGTCTATGGCGGCCACGGCTATATCGAGGAATGGGGCATGTCGCAGTTCGTCCGCGACGCCCGCATCGCCATGATCTACGAAGGGGCGAACGGCATCCAGGCGCTGGATCTGGTGGGCCGCAAGCTGGCGCTGGACGGCGGCAAGCACGTCATGGCCTTCTTCGAGATGGTCAAGGGCTTCATCCGGGAGAACGAGGGCAACACGGCGCTGAAGGCCGATTTCCTCGACCCGCTGAAGGCTGCCTCCAAGGATCTGCAGGCGGCGGCCATGTTCTTCATGGAACGCGGCATGAAGAACCCGAACGACGCGCTGGCGGGGTCGTATGATTTCATGCACCTCTTCGGGCACGCCGCGCTGGGCCTGATGTGGGGTCGCATGGCCGTGGCCGCGCAGAAGGCGCTGGACGAGGGCACGGGTGACCGTGGTTTCTACGAGGCCAAGCTGACGACCGGTCGCTACTACATGAAGCGGCAACTGCCGATGACTGGCACGCATCTCGCCCGCATCCAGTCGGGGGCCGAGCCGGTGATGGCGCTTGCGGCCGAGCAGTTCTGAGATGACCACCCTCCCCGCCTGCGGCAGGGCCGGAGCCTCCGGCGGGGATATTTTGACGAAGAAGAACGCAGGCCGAATGCGGCCTCGGTCCGCGCGGCCCGTGGGCATCTCTGGCGGACCGAGGCTTTCTTCTCCTTCGACGGTCATCGGCTTCCCAGCCTTTACCGTGAGACTGAGACTGAAGCAGAAGCCTTGAGAAACGGTTAACCGCTCACGAGATTCTTCTTCGAACAAATATCCCGCGGGATCGTCGTATGCGACGATGGGGGCGCAAAGCGCTCGCCTTGCCCCGCGCCAACGTTTCGATCGGAGGACGCATGACCGACGCCTATATCTACGACGCCGCCCGCACGCCGCGTGGCAAGGGCCGCAAGGACGGCAGCCTGCACGAAGTCACGGCGGTGGCGCTCTCCGCCCGGCTGCTGAACGCGGTCAAGGAGCGGAACGGTCTCAGCGACCACGCGGTCGAGGACGTGATCTGGGGCAACGTCACCCAGGTCGGCGAACAGGGCGGCTGCCTTGCGCGATCTGCCGTGCTGCTCTCGGACCTCGACGAGCGGGTGCCGGGCCTCTCGATCAACCGCTTCTGCGCGAGCGGCATGGAGGCGGTGAACCTGGCCGCCAACCAGGTCAAGGCCGGCGCGGGCGAGGCCTATATCGCGGGCGGCGTCGAGATGATGGGCCGCGTCGCCATGGGAAGCGACGGCGCCGCCATCGCCGTGGACCCCAGCCTTGCGATGAAGACCTATTTCGTCCCGCAGGGCATCTCCGCCGACATCATCGCCACCGAATACGGCTTCACCCGCGAGGAGGCCGATGCCTTCGGCGTCGAATCCCAGCGCCGCACCGCCAAGGCGTGGGAGGAAGGGCGTTTTGCCAAGTCCATCGTCCCGGTGCGCGATCAGAACGGCCTCGTCATCCTCGACCGCGACGAATACATGCGCCCCGGCACGACGATGGAAGACTTGGCCAAGCTGAAGCCCGCCTTCAAGGACATGGGCGAGGTCATGCCCGGCTTCGACAAGGTCGCGCTGCTGAAATACCCCCATCTCGACCGGATCGAGCATATCCACCACGCCGGGAACTCGTCGGGCATCGTGGACGGCGCCGCGGCGGTTTTGATCGGCAGCAAGGAATGGGGCGAGGCGCGCGGCCTGAAACCCCGCGCCCGCATCCGCGCGACGGCCAAGATCGGCACCGACCCCACGATCATGCTGACCGGGCCCGTGCCGGTGACGGAACGCGTCCTGCAGCAGTCGGGCATGAGCATCTCGGACATTGACCTTTTCGAGGTGAACGAGGCCTTCTCGTCCGTCGTCCTACGCTTCATGCAGGCCTTCCAGGTCGATCCCGCACGGGTCAACGTCAATGGCGGCGCCATCGCGATGGGCCATCCGCTGGGCGCGACCGGCGCCATCATCATCGGCACCCTGCTGGACGAACTGGAACGGCAGAACAAGGAAACGGGTCTCGCGACCCTGTGCGTGGCCTCCGGCATGGGCGCGGCAACGATCATCGAGCGGGTGTGAGCATGCAGGTCTTTCGCAAACGCCCGGACGGCGAGATTTATCTGCCGCATCCCGATCGCGCTGGACGCTACGTCCTTGGAAATCCGCAATACGGTAATGAGAAGCACCACGCGAAAAACAAGGTGCTGGCTGACACTTTGGAAGAAGCCGTGCGGCTTGTGGAGCAGCACGGTTTCTCGCTCCGCATGAAGGGTCAGGCCACGAAGCAGACGAATCTCATTTCGCCCCGCGAAATCCAGATCGTCCGATAGGGAGAGTGAAATGACCGATTTCACGATGCAGAAGAGCGACGATGGCGTTGCCGTCATCACCTGGGACGTGCCCGGCAAGTCGATGAACGTGCTGTCGATGGACGGCGCGGGCGAGTTGAACAACCTGATCGACGATGCCTTGGCCGACGAAGCCGTGAAGGGCATCGTCATCACCTCCGGCAAGGCGGATTTCGCCGCCGGCATGGACCTGAACGTGCTGGCGCAGATGAAGGAAGGCGGCGCGCAGGCGGTCTTCGACGGCGTCATGAGCCTGCACCACCTGCTGCGGAAGATCGAACTCGCGGGCATGGACCGCAAGACGCAGAAAGGGGGCAAGCCGATTGCCGCCGCCCTGCCCGGCACTGCGCTGGGCATCGGGCTGGAACTGCCGCTGGCAACTCATCGCATCTTTGCCGCCAATAATCCCAAGGCCAGGATCGGCCTGCCCGAGATCATGGTCGGCATCTTCCCCGGGGCGGGCGGCACCACGCGGCTGATCCGCAAGCTGGGCGCGATGGCGGCGGCCCCTCTGTTGCTGGAAGGCAAGATGAACGACCCGCAGAAGGCGAAGGCCGCGGGCGTCATCGACGAGGTGGTGGACGATCCGGTTGCGGTCGCCAAGGCCTGGGTCTTGCAGGCCACCGACGCGGATCTGGTGAAGCCGTGGGAGGCGAAAAGCTGGAAGATGCCCGGCGGTTCGCCCTATACGCCGGGCGGATTCATGACCTTCCTCGGCGCCTCGGCCATGGTCATGGGGCGCACGATGGGCGTCTATCCCGCGGCCAAGGCGCTGATGAGCGCGGTCTATGAAGGCTCGCTGGTGGACGTCGACACCGCGCTGCGGATCGAGGCGCGCTGGTTCACCCATGTGCTGATGAATCCGTCCTCGGGCAACATGATCCGCAGCCTCTTCATCAACAAGGAGGCGCTGGAGAAAGGCGCAAACCGGCCCGAGGCGCCGGATCAGAAGGTCCGCAAGGTCGGCGTCCTTGGCGCGGGCATGATGGGCGCGGGCATCGCCTATGTCTCGGCCAACGCGGGCATCGAGGTCGTGCTGATCGATTCCACGCAGGAAGCGGCCGACCGGGGCAAGTCCTACGCGACCGGGCTGCTGGACAAGGGCATCAGCCGGAAGAACGTCACTGAAGAGAAGAAGGCCGAGGTCCTTGGCCGCATCCATGCCACCACCGATTATGCCGCGCTGGACGGCTGCGACCTGATCGTCGAGGCGGTGTTCGAGGACCCCTCGGTCAAGGCCGACGTGACCGCCAAGGCCGAGGCGGTGATCCCCGAGGACGCGATCTTCGCCACCAACACCTCGACCCTGCCCATCGGCGATCTGGCGCGTGCCAGCAAGCGGCCGGATCAGTTCATCGGCATCCACTTCTTCAGCCCCGTGGACAAGATGGCGCTGGTCGAGATCATCCGCGGCCAGCAGACCGGCGACCGGGCGGTGGCCAAGGCGCTGGATTTCGTGCGGCAGATCCGCAAGACGCCGATCGTGGTGAACGATGCGCGCTTCTTCTACGCCAACCGCTGCATCATCCCCTATATCAACGAGGGCATCCGCATGGTCGGTGAAGGGGTGAACCCCACGCTGGTCGAGAATGCGGCCAAGCTGATGGGGATGCCGCTGGGACCGCTGCAGCTTGTGGACGAGACCTCGATCGACCTGGGCGTCAAGATCGCCAAGGCGACGAAGGCCGCGATGGGCGACGCCTACACCGATCAGGACGTGGACGCGGTGATCTTCAAGCTGGCCGACGAGGGCCGGATGGGGCGCAAGGCCAAGGCGGGCTTCTACGACTATGACGAGGCGGGCAAGCGCCAAGGCCTCTGGTCCGGGATCGGCGAGAACTGGGCGCGGGCCGAGGACCAGCCGGAACTGACCGAGGTCCAGCACCGCCTGATGTTCGTCCAGGCGCTGGAGGCCGTCCGTGCCTTGGAACAAGGCGTGCTGACCGACATCCGCGAGGGCGACGTGGGCGCGATCCTCGGCTGGGGCTTCGCGCCCTGGACCGGCGGGCCTTTCGGCTGGCTGGACATGCTGGGGGCCGGGCGGGCGGTGGAAATCGCCGAAAGGCTGGCCGCCGAGCATGGCGACCGCTTCACCCCGCCCGCGGTGCTGCGCGAGATGGCCGACAGGGGCGAAAGCTTCTATGGCCGCTTCGGGACGCAGCGGCAGGCGGCCTGACGCGGACCTTTCCGCCATGACTGCAGCGGGCGCGAGATCAGCTTTCGCGCCCGCTGTCTTCTGCAACCGGCAGGGGAACCACTCACGGCTTCGTGCGTTCGCCCTTCTGGCAGTGCAGGGAAAGTGGTCATGGTAGCAGTTTACGGTCCGATCGACCTCAGACCGATTCATCCGATCCACGCGATCCTTCTCTCATTCCCTTTCCCCCTGTTCCTCGGCACCCTGCTCAGCGATTTCGCTTACCGCGCGACCTACGAGATCCAGTGGGCGAACTTCGCGCAATGGCTGAACGCCGGCGGCCTGCTGGTCGGCGCCTTTGTCGGGCTCTGGGCGCTGATCAACCTGTTCCGCCGGGAAACGCGCGGACGCCGCCGCAGCATCATCTATTTCGTTGTGGTGCTGGCCATGTGGGTTCTGGGGCTGATGAACGCCTTCATCCACGCCAAGGACGCCTGGGCCATCATGCCCGAGGCGATCTGGCTGTCGGCGATCTCGGCCTTTCTGGCGCTTGTCGCCGCATGGATCGGCTATTCCGGTCTTTCCATCGACGAGGTGAACTGATGCGCCCGCTTCTTCTTCTCGGCACCGCCATGGCGGCTGCTGTCTTGGCGACCGGCGCATCGGCGCAGGACGGCGGAACGCCGCCCCCCGAATACGGCCCGAACCCCACGCTGCCCGAACCGCAGCGCGGGCTGCTGCCGACCATGACGATCCCGCGTCCCGCCCTCTGGGGCGACGAGCGTCCCACGGTGCCCGAAGGCTATACCATCCAGCCCATCGCCACGGACCTGCGGATTCCCCGCCAGACGCTGGTCCTGCCGAACGGGGACATCCTTGTGGCTGAAGGCTCGGGCGGCAACGCCCCTGCGCTGCGCCCCAAGGACATCATCGCGGCCTATATCAAGAACCTGGGCAAAAGCTCGGTCGAGCCGGGGAACCGGCTGACGCTGCTGCGCGACGCGGATGGCGACGGCACCTATGAACAGCAGGGCATCTTTGCCGAGAACCTGAACGCGCCCTACGGGCTGGCCTATGTCGACGGCACCATCTACGTCGCCAATCAGGATGCCGTGGTGCGCTTTGACTATGCCGACGGCCAGACGCAGGCGAGCGGCCCGCCCACGGTGCTGACCCGCCTTCCGGCGGCGATCAACCATCACTGGACCAAGGCGATGACCGCCAGCGATGACGGGCGCTTCCTGTATGTCGGTATCGGATCGAACAGCAACATCACCGAACGCGGGCTGGAGATCGAGGAAGACCGCGCCATGGTCTGGCAGATCGACACCCAGACCGGGGCCAGCCGGGTTTACGCCACCGGCCTTCGCAACCCGACCGCGCTGACGATCCAGCCGGAAACGGGCCAGCTCTGGGCCGTGGTGAACGAACGGGACGAGATCGGCCCGAACCTCGTTCCCGACTATCTCACCTCGGTGCAGGAAGGCGGGTTCTACGGCTGGCCCTACAGCTACTGGGGCCAGAACGTGGACATCCGCACCCAGCCCCAGAACCCTGAACTGGTCGCCGCGGCGATCGTGCCGGATTATGCGCTGGGGTCGCATGTGGCGGCGCTGGGCGTGGATTTCTCGGTCCCGGCGATGGGGGCCGAGTTCGCGGACGGCGTCTTCGTGGGCGAGCATGGAAGCTGGAACCGCAACCCGCCTGTCGGCTACCGGGTGATCTTCGTCCCCTTCGAGGACGGCCGCCCCGTGGGCGAACCGGTCGACTTCGTGACCGGCTTCCTGCGGGACGAGGACAATACCCGCGGTCGCCCCGTGGGGGTGACGGTCGATCCCCGCGGCGCCCTGATCGTGGCCGACGACCTGTCGAACACGGTCTGGCGGGTCACGCCGGACAATCCCGTGCCTGCGGCCCAGGCGGCGGCAACGCAGCCGGCCCCCACGTCGGGCGAGACCGGGACAAGCCCCGCCACGACAGGCGGGGAACAGGTGCCCGCACCCCCCGCGCCGACGCTGCCGGCCTCGGAAGAGCCTTCAGCCCCCACGACCGGCTTTGGCCAGCCGACCCAGACGCCGTGATGCCCCGGGGATGAGGCGGCGCGGGGTGCCCGCCTCTCAGACCAGCCCTTCGGCCCGGAACAGCACCATGACATCCGCCTCGGGACGGGCGCCGAGGTGGGTGATCACCTCGGCCGCGGCGATGCAGCCCATGCGGCCCGCGACGGCCAGCGGCTTGCCCGTCGCCAGCCCGTAGATCAGCCCCGCCGCGAACTGGTCCCCTGCGCCGGTCGCATCGACCGGCGTCACGGGATGGACCGGAGCCGTCACCCGCTCTCCTTCCCGGATCAGGATCGCGTCCTCGCCCGAGCGGGTGCAGATCACCGTCCCGCAATCCGCCGAGGCGAGGCGCAGCGCCTCCTCCAGATCCTCGACCTGATAAAGTGCCTGCCATTCGTGGAGGTTGCCGATGACGTAATCCATCGGCCCCGCCACCAGCCGGCGGAAATCCTCGCGGTGGCGGTCCACGCAAAACGGATCGCTCAGCGCGATGCCCGCCTGTCCGCCCGCGGCATGGCAGGCCTGGGCAGCCTTGAGGAAGGCGGCCTTTCCCTTGGGCTTGTCAAAAAGATAGCCTTCGAGGAACAGCCAGCTTCCGCCCGAGAACAGGCCCGCATCCACGTCGCCTTCATCCAGTTCCGCCGAGATGCCGAGATAGGTGTTCATCGACCGCTCGCCGTCGGGCGTCACGAAGATGATGGATCGCGAGGTCGGAAGCCCCGCCTCGGCCGGCGGATTGACGAAATCGGTGCCGTCCGTCCCCATCTCATGCGCATAGGCGCGACCCAGGTCGTCCGCCGCCACCCGCCCGATGAAGGCCGTCTCAAGCCCCAGCCGCCCAAGTCCCGTCAGCGTGTTCGCGACCGAGCCCCCGGGCACCAGCCGCGCGCCGGTATCGGCATGGGTCAGCTCTTCGGCGCGGTCACGCTCGATCAGCTGCATGATGCCCTTCCGGATGCCCAGTTCGGCAAGCCGCGCGTCGCTTGCCGTCGAGATCACGTCCATCACGGCATTGCCGATGCCGATCACCTGATATGCCATGCGCTGCCCCTTGTGCCTGTCCCGGCGCTTAAACCGGGGACGCGCGGCAGGGACAAGAGGTCAGGCCGGATCGGTCGTCTTCGGCTCATAGGGGCACTGCGGGCGGATCGGGCAGATGGTGCAGCGCGGGCGGCGGGCCTGGCAGATGTAGCGGCCGTGCAGGATCAGCCAGTGATGGGCGTTCTGCTGGAACCCGGCGGGGACGTTGTCCTCGATGGCGCGCTCTACCTCGGCCTCGTCGCGGCCCGGCGCGATGCGGGTGCGGTTGCCCACGCGGAAGATATGGGTGTCCACCGCCTGCGCCGGGATGCCGAAGAACGAGTTCAGCACCACATTCGCGGTCTTGCGCCCCACGCCCGGCAGGCTCATCAGCGCGGCCCGCGAGGTCGGCACCTCGCCGCCGAACTCGTCCACCAGCCGCTGCGACAGGGCCACGATGTTCTTCGCCTTCTGCCGGTAAAGGCCGATGGTGCGGATCAGCTCGGTCACGCCCTCGACCCCCAGCGCGACCATCGCCTGCGGCGTGGGGGCGGCGTCGAACAGCGCGGGCGTGGCCTTGTTCACGCCCACGTCCGTCGCCTGCGCCGACAGCGCCACCGCCACCAGCAGGGTGAAGGCGTCGCGATACTGAAGCTCGGTCACCGGATGCGGGTCCGCCGCCTGCAGGATGCCGAAGATGGCGACCTGATCTCGGTAAGGCAGCGGCGGCGGCACCCGCCCCTTGCCACGGGGGGGGTTCTTGTCGGCAGGAGAAGGGGTTCGGACCATGGCAGGGTGATGCCCCGGTCGGCGGAAACACGCAAGCCTTCGGGAAAGTCGAGAGAATGTGACGCGCTTTCAGGGGCTTCGGCTGGCAGACAGGGGGAACTTCTGAAAGGCTGGCGCCGTTCGGCGGCATGACGGGCGACCCCGACGGGCGCCACGCCGCCTTGGCAAAGGAAAGGACAGAACCATGATCCGCCGAGTTCACCTGTTGATCGCCTCCGTGGGGGTCATGGCGCTTGGCGCCTGCGCCCAGGACCCTTATGGCCAGTTCGGCAACATGAGCAGGACGCAGCAGGGCATCATCGCCGGCGCCGCAACCGGCGCGGTGCTGGGCGCGGTCCGCGACGACGACAGCAACAACCGCGGGCGCGACATCGCGCGGGGCGCGATCGCCGGGGGCGCGGCGGGCGGCCTGATCGGCTCGGTCCTGGATGCGCAGGCCCGCGCGCTGCAGCAACAGATGACCACGCCCGGCGTGCAGGTGGTCAACACCGGGCAGACGCTGAACGTCACGCTGCCGGAAGGGGTGCTGTTCGCCTTTGACAGCGCCGCCGTGTCCGGCCCGGCGCAGAACGACCTTTACGCGCTGGCGCGGAACCTGCAGCAATATCCAAACTCGACCGTGCAGGTGATCGGCCATACCGACTCGACCGGGGCCGCCGCCTACAACATGGACCTGTCGCAGCGCCGGGCGCGGTCGGTGGCCTCCATCCTGACGGCGGGTGGCGTATCCCCGAACCGCATCGCCACGCAGGGCATGGGGATGAACCAGCCCATCGCTTCGAACGCGACCGAGGCGGGCCGCGCCCAGAACCGCCGGGTCGAGATCATCATCCGCCCGAATCGCTGAGATCGGCAGAGGCAAAGGAAAACCCCCGGTGTTGCCACCGGGGGTTTTTTCATGATCCCGAGAGGATCAGTTCAGGTGACGGGCAACGTCGTCAATGGCGCGGTCGATGCCTGCGGCGCGGTCCTGCGGACCCATCTGGCGGCCCAGCACTTCGGTCGCGGCAGCCATGGCGACCTGGATCGCCTGGTTGCGGACGGCGCGGATCGCGTCGTTCTCGGCGGCCGTGATCTGGTCCTGGGCGGCCTGCAGCCGGCGCTCGATGGACTTCTGCAGATCGACCTTGGCCTTGTCGGCCTGTGCCACGGCCTCGCGCTTGGCATTGGCCACGATCTCGCCGGCCTGGGTGTGAACCTCGCGCTGGCGGCGTTCGTAGCTGGCGTAGATTTCCTGCGCCTCGTCCCGCAGGCGGCGAGCTTCCGAGATGTCGGCCTTGATCCCCTCGGCCCGGCGGTCCAGCAGCCGGCCGATGGCGCCCGGCACCTTGTAATACAGCAGGATGCCGATGAAGGCGAGGAACGCCAGCAGCACGATGAAATCCGTGTTGGCCAGCGAGAAGAAGGCCCCCTCAGCAGCCAGCGCGGGGCTGGCGGCGAAAGCGGCCGCAAGGGCGGTCAGGCGGGCGATCATAGCGCGGCTCCCTTGATGCGGGCATCGACGGCCTGGTCGATCGAGCCATCGGCGTTGCCGCCGAAGGTCCGCACCAGTTCGGCCGCGACATCGCGGGCGACGTTGCGGGCGTCGGTTGCGGCGGAGTCGCGGATCTCGGAAATCCGGCGCTCGGATTCCTGGGTCCGGGCGGCGATGTCGGCATCGGCCCTGGCGATGGCGGCGGAAAGTTCCGCGTCGATCTCGGCCTTGTTGGCGGCCACGATCTTCTGCGCCTCGCCCCGGGCATCGGCCAGCGCCTTGTCATAGGCGGACTCGGCCTCGCGCGCCTTGCGCTTGAAGTCCTCGGCCGCGGCCAGATCGGCGGTCATCAGCCCCTGACGGTCCCCGAGGATGCGGCCGATGCGCGGCAGCGCCACCCGCGACAGGATCAGGTAGATCAGCGCCAGCGCCACCAGCAGCCAGAAGATCTGGTTGCCGAAGGTGGCGAAGTCGAGCTGCGGCATCCCGGCGGAAGCGGCCGCATCGGCGCCATGCGCGACGGCATGGGTCGTGTCGGTGCCCGGCACGGCGGCCCCGGTCACAACCTCGGTCGGCAGGTGGCCCTGACCGTCCTGCGCGATGGCGGGTGCGTTCTCGACGCCCGAGGCGCCGGGGACGATGATGGAATCGGTGGCGTGGGTCTGGGCCGCGGGCGATTCCGCGGCGGCGACCGGATCGGTTCCGACGGGCGCGGCGGTCACCGCACCGGTCGTCGTGGTGGTCGTTTCGACCGCGGTCGGGGCGGTCTGCTGCATTAGGCTGAACATTTCCTATCCCTGGCCTGCGGTTGTCAATCGGGCGGGCGCGTCATGCGCCCGCCCAAAAGCAAGGAATGGCGCCGGGATCAGGCTGCGAACAGCAGCAGCAGCGCGACGAGGAACGAGAAGATGCCCAGAGCTTCGGCGAAGGCCATGCCGATGAACAGCGTGGCGGTCTGCGACGCGGCGGCCGAGGGGTTGCGCAGGGCGCCGGCCAGGTAGTTGCCGGCAACGTTGCCCACGCCCATGGCGGCGCCCGCCATGCCGATGCAGGCCAGGCCCGCACCCAGGTATTTGCCCAGATCGGCGTAGTTCGCGACGTTTTCCATGAGATGCTCCTTGAGGCTTTGGAAACGGTTGCTGAGAAATCCTGCGGACGTCAGTGGCCCGGATGCAGCGCGTCCTTGAGATACACGCAGGTCAGGATGGTGAAGACATAGGCCTGGATCACGGAGACCATGACCTCGAAGGCATACATGCCGACGATGGCAAGGATCGAGACCGGCGCCACGACCGCGATGGCGGCAAAGGCGGCGAAGACCTTGATGACGGCGTGGCCAGCCAGAAGGTTGCCCGCAAGTCGGATGGAATGGCTGACAGGGCGCACGAAATAAGAGATCAGCTCGATCACGGCCAAGACCGGGCGTAGCGCCAAGGGCGCCGACTTGACCCAGAAGAGGCCGAGGAAGTGCGTCCCGTTCAGCACGAAGCCCAGGATGGTGACACCGAAGAATACCAGCAGCGCCAGCACGCCGGTCACGGCGATATGCGAGGTGGTGGTGAAGGACTTGGGGATCAGGCCCAGCAGGTTCGCGAATAGGATGAAGCAGAACATCGTGAAGATGTAGGGGAAATAGCGCAGCCCCTCTTTCCCGGTCACGTCCTCGACCATCTTGTGGACCATGCCGTAGGTCAGCTCGGCCACCGACTGCACGCGCGAGGGGATCAGCGAACGGCCCGAGGTGCCCGCGACGAACAGCAGCCAGACGACCAGCACGGCCAGCATCAGCCACAGGGTCACGTTGGTGGGCGTGTACCAGTGGACCGGCCCGTCGCCGAACAGCGGACGGACGATGAACTGGTCCATCGGATGGAACACCAGGCCCGTGCTTTCTTCAGTCGCCACGCTCAGTCCCTTTCGTCCTTCGGCGGCATCTCCGCCGGCTTGTCGCCTGCCGGCTTTGCCGGCCCTGTTCCCGGTGCGGTCCCGCCCATCTCGGCGGCGGTCCGCAGCATTGTCTTCACGCCGGCCGCGAAGCCGAGGAAGATGAAGATCACCAGCAGGATCGGCGTCGTGCCGAGCAGCCGGTCAAGCCCATAGCCGACGCCGAACCCCACGGCGAGACCGGCGACAAGCTCGATGACCATCCGCCATGCCTGGTTGGCATGGGCGAACTTGTCCATCCCGGGGGGTGCGAGCCGATCGTCGCGGCGCGCCTGCGACAGCCGTTCTTCCAGCGCCCTCAGCCGTTCGGCGTCCCGCGCCTGCTGGACGCTGTCATCGCCTTCGTCCGGCACGCCCTGCCCCCTTCGAGTTGCGGTGCTGATAGGGACTGGCCCGGCCCGAGTCAACCAGCGTTCCCCGCGATCCACCCCTCTGAAACGGCAGCATTTTCCCATAAGGCCGCGGTGGCTTGCGGCTTGCGAGTTGCCCGTTCATCATTCAACCCTGCAGTTGAACATGGCCCATGACCCGCGAATCCCACCTCGACGCGATCTTCGCAGCCCTCGCCGATCCGACCCGGCGGGCGATCCTGTCGATGCTGCTTGAGGACGACATGGCCGTGACGGATGTGGCGGCGCCCTTCGGGATCAGCCTTGCCGCAATCTCGAAGCACTTGGCGACGCTGGCCGCGGCCGGGCTGATCCAGCAGGAGCGGCGCGGGCGGATCACCTGGTGCAAGCTCGACCCCGAGGGGATGCAGGCGGCCGCGGTCTGGATGCGCGGCTTTGGTCAGGTCGATCCGCTGGACCTTGATGATTTCGAGCGGTTCCTTGCGGCAGAGATGGACATGACCACCGACGATCAGCCATGAAAAAAGGGCCGGTTGTCCGGCCCCGTTTCAAGTGCGACTGCCGCAGATCAGGCCGCGTGGTCGTAGGACGACTCGATCTGCCCTGCGGGCGCCTGGATGTCGTGATAGGCGTACATCTGGTTCAGGACCTCAAGCGCACGCGTGTTGGGCAGGTGCCGCACGGCGCGCGAGGTGTTTTCAAGATCGGCCATCAGACCCTGCGGACGGTCATGTTCAGTGTGGTTCATTCTGCGCTTTTTACCTTGGACTAAAGAACGTCCTCCCTTGCAGCATATATAGTGCTGCAACGCAGCACCCGCCATGTAGGTGACGCCGGGTCATCTTGGCAAAACCATAAGGATTGAGTCGAAAAGGCCGCCCCCCGGGGGGCGGCCCTCGACTGACGCGCCGGTTCAAAGCGCGCGTTCGACCATCATGTGCTTGATCTCGGCGATGGCCTTCGCCGGGTTCAGCCCTTTGGGGCAGGTGTTGGTGCAGTTCATGATCGTGTGGCAGCGATAGACCTTGAAGGGGTCCTCCAGCTCATCCAGCCGCTCGCCCGTGGCCTCGTCGCGGGAATCGATGATCCAGCGATAGGCGGTCAGCAGCGCAGCAGGTCCCATGAAGCGGTCCTGGTTCCACCAGTAGGACGGGCAGGCCGTGGAACACGAGGCGCAGAGGATGCACTCGTAAAGGCCATCCAGCTTCTTGCGGTCCTCGATCGACTGGCGCCATTCCTTGCCGGGGGCGGGTGTCTCTGTGATCAGGTAGGGATGCACCGCCGCGTGCTGGGCATAGAAATGCGTCAGGTCGGGTATCAGGTCCTTGACCACCGGCATGTGCGGCAGCGGATAGATGTTCACGTCGCCGTCGATCTCGTCCATGCCGTAGATGCAGGCAAGATGGTTACCGCCACTGATATTCATGGCGCAGGAGCCGCAGATCCCTTCCCGGCAGGAGCGGCGGAAGGTCAGGGTCGGGTCGATCTCGTTCTTGATCTTGATCAGCGCGTCCAGCACCATCGGCCCGCATTTGTCGAGGTCGATCCAGTAGGTATCCAGCCGCGGGTTTTCCCCGGTATCCGGGTCCCAGCGGTAGATGTTGAAGCGGCGCAGGTTCGTCGCGCCCTCGGGGCGCGGCCAGGTCTTTCCGACCCGGATGCGGCTGTTCTTGGGAAGGTTGAACTGGACCATGGGGCTATCCTTTCGGGTCTTGCTGGCTCAGCGCGGGTCGGTGAAGGCACCCGCGAAGCGCGTCAACTGCTCGGGCGGCAATGATTGCGGGTGGACGTCGAAACGGGCCATGCGGCCGATCATCCCGGCGCGGGGGACCAGTTCCTCGATCCAGTGGTAAGCCTCGCGGTCGATATAGTCATCGAACAGCACGGTGACAGGGCGCGTGCAGCGGATCATCGTGGTCAGGAAGCAGGCGACACGGAAACGGCCGTCGATCAGGACCACATCGGGATGCCGGAACTGCGGATGATCCCAGATCGCAGCGGGGTAAAGGTGAAACCGCCGGAAGGGCGCGTTCTTCGCCGGGCGGCCCCAGGGCAGGGTCGGGCCGATATCCGCGTGATGCACCAGAAAGCGATCCGCGGGAAACTCGGCTTCCAGCGCATCCGTGATCCGCTGCGACCATGCGCGGTCGCTTTCGACCGACATGACGAAGCCGGCGCCCGCGCGCAGCGCCAGAAAGGTCGAACCGCCGCTGCCATATTCCAGCACCGCACGGGCCGAGGAACAGGCCGCCGCGTAGGCCCTGCCCGCCTCATCGGGCAAGGTCAGCCGGAATGCGGGTTTCTCCGCATCTTCGTGGCGCTGCCCGCCGTCATCCGCGCCCTCGAACATGGGCTAGGTAGCCTCCTGCGCGGTCTTTGTGCGAGTGCCGGGCCCCATGCCGATATGATCCAGCGGCGCTGCGATGATTTCACCGACAGCCGAGACCACCGGCAGCGTGGGCCTGCTCCGCAGCGTTCCTGAAAGGCTCGATCCCTCGAGCTCGGGGCTCATGCCGTCCCTCAGCCACCGTTCGGCCCGGGGCAGCATCCAGGCCTTGCGGCCGGCCCGCAGGTTCAGCAGCGCGAAGCCCACGTCCGCATGGCCGAAGTAAGGCGCCATCGCGGCGAAGGAGGGAACCGCATCCCCCCGCGCCAGGACCGAGCCGGTGCCCAGCATCCGAACTCCCCGCGCCGACGGCAGACCCTGCGACATGCCGGTCGCCTGCCAGCCCGTCCCCTGCCGATCGCCGCCGCGATGGTTCATGCCCCCATAGCCGAAGACATTGCCGTCCCAGCCGATCTCGGTGGCCCGCTCGATCGAGCACGGGACATAATCATGGGGGTAAAGGATATCGTCATCGACCAGGAAGACGATGTCGTCCGGTCCGGGCGGCATGAAGAAGCGGCCAAGGTCCTTGGTGTCCCGGTCGGTGGTGATCGCCTCGATCCGGTCATTCGCGGCGATGTCGGCAGGGACCTCGTCCATCTCGTTGAAGACGATGACCATGCGGTCCACCTGCGGCAGGATCGCGTCCACCACGCGGCGGAAGATGCCGGCGCGCGCCGGAAAGGTCGCCATGTGGGCGCGCACGATGCCGCGCGGCGCGCCCGACGGGCGATAGATCCGCGTCTGGGTCACTGCGGCCACCTGTAACCCGGCTGTTCGTGCAAGGGCCGGGTCGGCACCTGCCCCGAGCGCCGCAGGACGCAGTCGTGGAAAGCCACCGCCGGGTCACGGCCCCTGATGTAGTCGGACGACAGCGAGACGCTGATGCCGCCCATGGTCCGGACCTTGTGGCCGTCCGTGCCAAGGCCCAGGCCGATCTCGGTCCGGGGGGCGGTGGCGGCACGCGCATTCTCAAGGCAGAGGCGTTCCGCCTGGGCGACAGGAACCGGGCTGCTGCAGGCCGCGATCCCCGAGGCCAGCAGCAGCACCAGGGCCACGCCGGAACGCGCGCGCCGCTGCATCAGGCGACCGCTGCCCGGGCGATGCACTGCGAGGTGGCGGGACGCGACACGACCGAGGCCACGGCCCCGGCGGCGCCCGCCTGCCCCTGCTGCGCGGCGATGTCGGCCAGTTCCGCCATGGTGGCATTGGCCACCACGCAGTCGGTCAGCGGCCCGACGTTGCGCCCCGGCAGGCGGCGCGCCATCTCGGCGTTGATGACCTGGCGGGCGGCGGCGTTGTTCGGCGTGGCCGGTGGCGGGGTCACGACGACCGTGCCGCCCGGAGGAGGCGACACCACCGCCGTCCCGGGGATGGAGGTCATCGGGACAACCGCGCAGCCCGCCAGGGCGGCAGCGGCTGCAACAGCGGCAAGAACAGAGAAACGCATCAGTAGACCCTCGCTTTCGGTGCGATCTTCTTTGGATCGATCCCGCCATCCTCGTGCTTCGTCAGCGGTTCGAGGTGGACGGGCCGATAGGCGAGTTTGACGTCATTTCCATCGACCCACGCAAGCGAATGCTTGCGCCAGTTGGCGTCGTCCCGGTCCGGGTAGTCCTCATGGGCATGGGCTCCGCGGGATTCCTTGCGCGCCTCGGCGGCGACGATGGTCGCCAGGGCGTTCGGCATCAGGTTGGTCAGCTCCAGCGTTTCCATCAGGTCGCTGTTCCAGATCAGGCTGCGGTCGGTGACATGCAGGTCGTCGAGGCCCAGCGCGATCTCGCGCATCTTCTCGACCCCTTCAGCCAGTGTCTTGTCCGTGCGGAACACGGCCGCATCCGCCTGCATGGTGCGCTGCATCCGGTCGCGCAAGGTCGCCGTGGACGTTCCGCCTTTCGCATGGCGCAGCGCGTCGAAGCGGTCGAGCGCGCGGTCCACTTCGGCCTTGTTGACCGAGGGAATGGCCGATTCGCGGTCGATCACCTCGCCCGCGCGGATCGCGGCGGCGCGGCCGAAGACCACGAGGTCGATCAGCGAGTTCGATCCCAGCCGGTTCGCCCCGTGGACCGAGGCGCAGCCTGCCTCGCCTACCGCCATCAGGCCGGGAAAGACGCGGTCGGGGTCGCCCTGCTTGGGCGCCAGAACCTCGCCCCAGTAGTTCGTGGGGACGCCGCCCATGTTGTAATGCACGGTCGGCAGCACCGGGATCGGTTCGCGCGTCAGGTCCACGCCCGCGAAGATCCTGGCCGATTCGCTGATGCCCGGCAGGCGTTCATGCAGCGTGTCCGGCGGCAGGTGCGACAGGTGCAGGAAGATGTGATCCTTGTCGGAACCAACTCCCCTGCCCTCGCGGATCTCCAGCGTCATGCAGCGCGACACCACGTCGCGGGAGGCGAGATCCTTGTAGGTGGGCGCGTAGCGTTCCATGAACCGCTCGCCTTCCGAGTTGGTCAGGTAGCCCCCCTCGCCCCGCGCGCCTTCGGTGATGAGGCAGCCGGAACCGTAGATGCCGGTCGGGTGGAACTGCACGAACTCCATGTCCTGCAAGGGCAGGCCCGCGCGGGCGACCATCCCGCCGCCGTCGCCGGTGCAGCTATGGGCGCTGGTCGCACTGAAATAGGCCCGGCCATAGCCACCGGTCGCCAGCACCACCATCTTGGCGTTGAAGACGTGGATGGTGCCGTCGTCCAGCTTCCAGCAGACGACGCCCGTGCAGGCCCCGTCCGTGATGATCAGGTCGAGCGCGAAATACTCGATGAAGAACTCGGCCTTTTCCTTGAGGCTTTGCCCATAGAGCGTGTGCAGAATCGCGTGGCCGGTGCGGTCGGCCGCGGCGCAGGTGCGCTGGACGGGCGGGCCTTCGCCGAACTCGGTCGTGTGGCCGCCGAAGGGGCGCTGGTAGATCTTGCCCTCCTCGGTGCGCGAGAAGGGCACGCCGTAGTGTTCCAGCTCATAGACGGCCTTCGGCGCCTCGCGTGCGAGGTATTCCATTGCATCGGTGTCGCCCAGCCAGTCGGACCCCTTCACGGTGTCGTAAAGGTGCCACTGCCAGTTGTCCGGCCCCATGTTCGACAGCGAGGCGGCGATGCCCCCCTGCGCCGCGACGGTGTGGCTGCGGGTCGGGAAGACCTTGGTCACGCAGGCGGTGCGGAAGCCCTGCTCGGCCATGCCGAGGGTCGCGCGCAGGCCAGCACCGCCGGCCCCCACCACCACCACGTCGTAATCATGCGTCTGGTATTCGTAAGCGGACATGGGAACCTCAGTGGACGACGACGGTGGTGACCGAGCTGACCGCCGGGGACAGCGCCATCCGGGCCAGCGCATAGACGGCGGCGGCGATCACGCCCCAGCCGAAAAGCTGGGCAGCGATCAGCGCGACCCGGCGTTCGGTATGGGCGGTATAGTCGTCGATCATGATGCGGGTGCCGCCGATATAGTGCAGCATCCCCACGATCAGGAACAGTGCCGTGACGATGGCCGGATAGGGACGGCTGAAGTAGGCGAAGACCGCGTGATGCGGCAGGCCGATGGCCGAGGCGATCACGAAGACGAAGGCGGGCGTCAGGATCAGCAGCGCGACGGAACTGACCGTCATCGACCAGTGCTGGGCGGTGCCGGTGCTGGGACCTGCGGCGCCGAGGCCACGGGCGGCCTTGCGGGGGGTGATGTAGCGCATGGACGATCCCCTCAGAATGCGAACATGAAGGCGGTGATCAGCGTCAGCACCACCGAGCCGATGATGATGACCCAGCTTGTCCGCTGCGCGTCGTCGCGCGTCATCAGCAGGCCGGCATCGTAGAACAGGTGCCGCACGCCTGCGAGGAAGTGGAACCACAGCGCCCAGGCCGAGCCGAACAGGACCAGGTAGCCGATCCAGCTGCGCAGCACCCAATCGGCGGTGGCGAAGGCGCGCGGGCCGGTGGCCGCCGCGACAAGCCACCAGACGATCAGCAACAGCCCGGCCATGAGGGCCTGCCCGGTGACGCGGGTCATGATCGAGGTGACCGCCGCCATCGGCAGCCGATAGACGCTGAGATGGGGCGAAAGCGGGCGATTGCCGCGGGGGATGTCCGCCATGGGCGCTCCTGTCCGAAAAGCGCGGGCCAAGCTGGCGCGCGGGCTGGCTTGAAACTGCTGGTCTCTCTAGACATCCTTTCGTCCGTGTCACGGGTTTGTTCAAGTCCCGCCGTGTCAGGGGCGATGTTAGCGCCGGTTGTGATCACAAGCTCGCAACCAGTGATCACATCCTTCCGCTCAGGCTCACCACCTGTCCGCGATGGTCCGAGCCGAACCGCGGCCGCATGACGGCCCCCGCCGGCCAGTCGGCAGGCGCAAGGACATGGTCGATGGCGATGGGCAGCCCGCCAAGCAGGAATGTCGGCCGCACCGGGCCCGCCCGTTCCGTCCCAGTGGCGCTGGCGACGCGCGCCACGATGCGCGACCACGGGACGGCATTGAAGTCGCCCCCAAGCACCACCGGCCCCGGCAAGCCAGCGAGTTGCGGCAAAACGCGCTCTACCTGCGCGGCCTGACCATAGGGCCAGGGCCAGCCGAGGTGGAGGGAGACGACCGTGACCGCGCCTTCGGGGGCCAGCACGCGGGCCGAGGCCATGCCGACGCCGGTGGCGCAATCCGGTTCCGCGGCAAAGGGCCAGCGTGACAGGATCGCGACGGTGCCCGGCGTCGGGGCCGGGCAGACCACCTGATGCGGCATCTCGCCGGAAAGCGCGCCTGTCACGCCCGCGTTTGTCCGGCTGACCTCCTGCAGCAGCGCCACGTCGGCGCGGGCCTGCAGGATGTCGGCGGCGATGCCCGAAGGGTCATCGACGGAATGCAGCAGGTTCTTCTGGTAGACGACGATCTGCGGCACGGGCGGGGCATGCGGCCGCATCGCCCAGAGGATCGGCGCCAGCGCCAGCACCCCCGCAGCGGCTGCGAGCCAGCCGGGACGCCCGCGCAAGCCCAGCCCGCCCAGCACCAGCAGCGCCGCAAGGAACGGCCGCCCGACCGCCAGCGAATCGCCCGCCGGGTGCAGCCGCCCGGCGTATGAGGCCGCCAGCAGCACCAGCCCCGCGGCCAGCGCGGCGCGCCCGAGCCTGCGCCACCTCACAGCGGCATCAGCACCCAGTAGTCGAGATCCAGCAGGACATGGGACGCGTAGCGCCCGTCCTCGCGCTTCAGCGTCAGGTCTCCCGGCTCGCCCTTGTGGGCGACCAGCCGCAGGCGCAGGGCGCCGATGCCCGGCGCATTGGTCGGCGCGCGGTCCAGCACCTCGGACCAGGCCCGCACGGTGTCGCCCGCGAAACAGGGGTTCGCATGCGCGCCCGCGTTCAGCGCCACGATCATCTGCGCGTTAGCCAGTCCGTTGAAGCTGAGCGCCCGCGCAAGGCTGATGACATGGCCGCCATAGATCAGCCGGGCGCCGTCGTCGCGGAAGGTCGCGTCGAAATGGACCTTCGCTGTGTTCTGCCACAACCGGGTGGCCAGCATATGCTCGGCCTCTTCCACCGTCACGGCGTCCACGTGGTCGATGACCTCGCCCACGCCGTAGTCGCCCCAGCGATGCGGCTCGCCGGCAAGGGTGAAGTCGTAGTCGCTGAAATCCAGCCCGTCCGGGATCACCAGCGCCTGCGGCAGCACCACGCGGTCAAGGCGCGGCACGACCTCGTCGGGCGCAGGGCTGGCGGCCTCGCGCTTCCGCACCATGACCCAGCGGACATATTCCAGCACCGGCACGTCGCGCTGGTTCAGCCCGCGCGTGCGGACATAGACATTGCCCGAGGTGCCGTTCGAGTTCTGCTTGAGCCCGATCACCTCGGATTCGGCGCGGATCGTGTCGCCGGGCCAGACGGGTTCCAGCCAGCGCCCCTCGGCATAGCCGAGATTCGCCACCGCGTTCAGCGAGATGTCGGGGACGGTCTTGCCGAAGACGGAATGGAAGGCGATCAGGTCGTCCATCGGCGCGGCGGGCAGCCCGCAGGCGCGGGCGAACTCGTCCGAGGAATGCAGCGCATGGCGGGCGGGATAAAGCGCGTGATACAGCGCCCGCTCGCCGCCCGAGACCGTGCGGGGGACGGCGTGGCGGATCACCTCGCCGACGCGGTAATCCTCGAAGAAGCGGCCCGGATTGGTCTTGGTCATTGCTGTCCCAGCTTCATGTCGGGGTGATAATCACCCGCGATTTCCTTGGTGACGGCCTGCGCGCAGCGCATGGTGCCGCGGACGGGATCGAAGGCGATCGAGGGCGACCCGTGCAGCATCCAGCCCTTGGACAGCGCGAGGCTGATCTTGTGGCAGAAGGCCGGGGTGTCGTCCTCGGTCAGCAGGCGGTAGATCTGGGACATCCTCAGGCTCCGAAGGGGTTGGGACCGACCCAGCCATGGATCAGGCCGACAACCAGATAGACGACCAGGGCGCCGACGGCGGCCATGACCTCTTTCCGCATCACGGTCCGGTGCGGCGGGCGCACCCAGTTCGGCTCGGCCCGGTTGATGACCGCCATCTCGACCAGCGCCCAGAGCAGCAGCCCGCCGAACAGGACGAAGGACGGCAGGTCGCCGTTCGTCAGCAGATGCGCGAAGGCCCAGAGCGAAAAGCCCGTGAGTTGCGGATGCCGCATCTGGGTGCCGATGCGGTTCTTGATCCCCGCCGAGGCGAACAGGAAGAAACCCACCAGCACCAGCAGGTTGTTGATGCCCTTCAGCGCCGGGCCGGCCGCCCACCACATCACGACATCGGCCCGCTGGTAGCCGATGGTCATCAGGATCACCGAGACAACCAGCGCCAGCGCGACCACGCCCTTGCGCCGGTTGTCAGGTGCCGGGTGCGGCGCGGCGCGCTTGTAAAGATGCGCGCCCCACCAGAGCGCAACGCCAAGGATCAACAGGATCATGGGGGGACATCCTTCATGCGATTTCGCGCCACCCTGCCATCAGCCCGCCAGCGCGGCAATCGCCTGCGCTTTCGTCAGGGTCCTGCGGGCGGTTTCCACATGCAGGTTCTCGACGATGCGGCCATCGACGACGGCCACGGCCTTGCCTTCCGCGATGGCAGCTTCATAGGCCTCGATCTGGCGGCGGGACAGATCCACCTCGGCCTCGGTCGGGGCAAAGGCCGCGTTGGCGATCTCAAGCTGCGCGGGATGGATCAGGGTCTTGCCGTCGAATCCCATGTCGCGGCCCTGCCCGCATTCGGCGCGCAGGCCCTCGTCGTCCTTGAAGGCGTTGAAGACGCCGTCCACGATCACCCGCCCATGGGCGCGCGCCGCCAGCAGGCAGAGTCCGAGGCCCGTCTGCATCGCCAGCCGGTCGGGGCGGTTGCGGCTGCCCAATTCCTTGGCAAGGTCGTTGGTGCCCATCACCATCCCTTCCAGCCGGGGATGGGCGGCGATGGCGGCCGCGTTCAGCATGCCCAGCGCGGTTTCCATCATCGCCCACAAGGGCGTGTCGCCGGTCAGCGCGGCGACCGCATCCAGATCCTCGGGACGGCTGACTTTGGGGACCAGCACCGCGTCGGCCCCGGTGGCAAAGGCCGCCGCGTCGTCCCGGCCCCATTCGGTGTCGAAGCCGTTGATCCGCACGATCCGCGCCCGCCCGCCGTAATCCTGCGCCAGCGCCTGACGCAGCAGGTCCCGGGCGCCGGGCTTCTCGGCGGGCGCCACCGCGTCCTCGAGGTCGAAGATGATCGCGTCGGCGGCCAGCGTGCGGGCCTTTTCCATGGCGCGCTGGTTGGCGGCGGGGATGTAAAGGACCGAACGATAGGGGCGCGACATGGCGGCAGGCTCTCTCACTTGCAAAACGACGCCTGGATGAGTGCCCTGTGACGGCCCGGACGGCAAGACCGCATGCTGCGATGCGGCGATTCAGATTTTGTCGGAAACGGGAAACCTATCGCCCCTCGGCGGCTTTTCCCTGTCTCGACCAGACTCCTTCAACTTGACAGGAAAAGACATGGCGACCGAACAGATGGGACTGACCGACCTGCTCAAGCACGGGCTTGAGGACATGTATTACGCCGAGGCGCGCATCCAGAAGGCCCTGCCCAAGATGATCGCGGCGGCCGAGGACGAGGAGCTCAAGAGCGGACTGGAAAAGCACCTGGAAGAGACCGCCCAGCAGATCACCATGCTGGAGGAGGCGTTCGAGGCGATGGGCGAGAAGCCCCGCTCCGAGAAATGCGACGCGATGGACGGCATCCTCAAGGAAGGCGATTCGCTGCTGAAGGATTTCGGCGGCACGGCGGCGGGGGACGCGGCAATCATCTTCTCGTGCCAGGCCGTCGAGCATTACGAGATCGCCCGCTACGGCAGCCTGCGCGCCTATGCCGAACTGCTGGGGCTGGAACAGGTGGCCAGCCTCATGTCCGACATCCTCGAACAGGAGGAAGCCGCAGACGACCTGCTGTCCGAGATCGCCGAGGAACGGGCCAATCCGATGGCCGCCGGAACCTCGGCCGAGGATGACGAGGACGAGGACGAGGACGACGAGTGAGCCGCTAGATCACCGCATCGGCGATCAGCTTCAGCGACACCGCCAGAAGCGCCCAGGTGATGAACAGGTAGAAGGCCCGTTGCGGGATGCGCCGCACCAGCCAGACGCCCGCGAAGACGCTTGCGGCCGCGACCGGGATCATGGTCGCGGCCTTTCCCAGATTCGCCGCCCCCAGTTGCCCCAGCGCCGCATAGGGAACCAGCTTCACCAGATTGACCACCGCGAAGAAGACCGTGACGGTGCCCGCATAGGTCTGCGGCCCCAGCCGCAGCGGCTGGACATAGATCTGGTAGGGCGGCCCGCCCGAGTGGCTGACGAAGCTGGTGTAGCCCGTGACCGCGCCCCAGCCGGTGCCGCGCAGCCAGTCGGGCTCGCGCGGGGCTGCATCCTCGGGCGTGGGGCGCAGCAGGGTCATCACCGCGAACCAGGCGCCGATCACCCCCACGATGCCGCCGACCCAGGCGTCGTCCACAAGGCTCGCCGTGGCCCAACCCAGCGCGACGCCCGCGACCGCGCCGGGCAGCAGGCGCGCCACCACCCGGCGGTCCCAGTGGCGGCGATAGGCGATCAGCCCGAAGGCATCCGACACCACATAGACCGGCAGCAGCAGCCCCGCCGCCTGCACCGGCGACATCGCCAGCGACAGGATCGGCACCGCCAGCATCCCCACCATCGCCAGCCCGCCCTTGGCCAGCCCCACCAGCGCCGAGGCCAGCGCCAGAAGCAGCCAGCCCCCGACCGTCAGATCCACGTCCCACCTCTGCCGTTTCAGCGCGTTTCAGGCCCGCGGGCAGCCGTCTGCGCCGCTCTACGCCTTGCGCGGGGGCGGGCAAAGGGTCTATCGCGGCCCCGACCCATCAGCCAAACGGAGGACTCCATGGCCCGTCCCAAGATCGCCCTCATCGGCGCCGGACAGATCGGCGGCACGCTGGCGCACCTTGCCGCCATCAAGGAACTGGGCGACGTCGTCCTGTTCGACATCGCCGAGGGCACGCCCCAGGGCAAGTCGCTGGACATCGCCCAGTCCGGCCCGTCCGAGGGCTTTGACGGAACCTTCAAGGGCACCAACGATTACGCCGACATCGCCGGCGCCGATGTCTGCATCGTGACGGCGGGCGTTCCGCGCAAGCCGGGCATGAGCCGCGACGACCTGCTGGGCATCAACCTCAAGGTCATGAAATCCGTGGGCGAGGGCATCAAGGCCCATGCGCCCGACGCCTTCGTCATCTGCATCACCAACCCGCTGGACGCGATGGTCTGGGCGCTGCGCGAGTTTTCCGGCCTGCCGCATGAAAAGGTTGTGGGCATGGCGGGCGTGCTGGATTCCGCCCGTTTCCGCCATTTCCTGTCACTGGAATTCGGCGTGTCCATGCGCGACGTGACCGCCTTTGTCCTTGGCGGCCACGGCGACACGATGGTGCCACTGACCCGCTATTCCACCGTCGCCGGCATCCCCCTGCCCGACCTGGTGAAGATGGGCTGGACCACGCAGGAGAAGCTGGACGCCATCGTCCAGCGCACCCGCGACGGCGGCGCCGAGATCGTGGGCCTGCTGAAGACCGGCTCTGCCTTCTACGCCCCCGCGACCTCGGCCATCGAGATGGCGGAAGCCTATCTCAAGGACCAGAAGCGCGTCCTGCCCTGCGCGGCCTATGTCCAGAACGCCTACGGGCTTGACGGCATGTATGTCGGCGTCCCGACCGTGATCGGCGCGAACGGCATCGAGAAGGTCATCGAGATCGAGATGAACGCCGAAGAGCAGACGATGATGCAGAAGTCCATCGACGCGGTGAAGGGCCTCGTGGAAGCCTGCAAGGGCATCGACAACTCGCTGGCCTGAACCCGCGCCTCTGCCTTTGAACGGCAAGGGCCGCCCTTTTCGGGGCGGCCCTTTCTTTTAGCGCGGACGAACCGGGACAGCCCGCCCGACCGGCTGCATACAATGGCACATCAACAGTGTGATCACACGCCGATGGCATGTGATCACGGAACTTGTAAAAACTGCGGCCTTTCACCAAAAGCGGAACGCGCGGCTTTGCTTTGCACGCGCGTTCTGGCACATAAACGCGAGTTTCCCTGCGAGGTTCCCGATGAACATCCACGAATACCAGGCCAAGGCGCTGCTGAAGCAATACGGCGCGCCGGTGTCCGAGGGCCGCGCGGTCCTTTCCGCCGACGAAGCCGAAGCCAAGGCGCGCGAGCTGCCCGGCCCCCTCTGGGTCGTCAAGTCCCAGATCCACGCGGGCGGCCGCGGCAAGGGCCGGTTCAAGGAAGCCGAGGCCGGCGAGAAGGGCGGCGTCCGGCTGGCCAAGTCGGTGGACGAGGTCGTGGAAAACGTCCGCGCCATGCTCGGCTCGACGCTTGTCACCCACCAGACCGGCGCCGCCGGCAAGCAGGTGAACCGCATCTATCTGGAAGACGGCTCGGACATCGCACGGGAACTGTATCTCGCGCTGCTGGTGGACCGCTCCTCCTCGCGCATCAGCTTCGTGGCGTCCACCGAGGGCGGCATGGACATCGAGGAAGTCGCGGCCTCGACGCCGGAAAAGATCGTGTCCTTCAGCGTCGATCCCGCCTCGGGCCTGTCGGACTTCCACGGCCGCCGAGTGGCCTTCGCGCTGGGGCTGGAAGGCGACCAGGTCAAGCAATGCGTGGCACTGGTGAAGCTGCTGTATAAAGCCTTCGTCGAGCGCGACATGGAGATGCTGGAGATCAACCCGCTGATCGTGACCGAGGACGGCAAGATCAAGGTTCTGGACGCCAAGGTCAGCTTCGACAACAACGCGCTGTATCGTCAGAAGGACGTGATGGCGCTGCGCGACGAGACCGAGGAAGATTCCAAGGAACTCGAAGCCTCGAAACACGACCTGAACTACATCGCGCTGGACGGCGAGATCGGGTGCATGGTGAACGGCGCCGGGCTTGCGATGGCGACGATGGACATCATCAAGCTATACGGCGCGGAACCCGCGAACTTCCTCGATGTCGGCGGCGGCGCGTCCAAGGAAAAGGTGACGGAAGCCTTCAAGATCATCACCTCGGACCCGAACGTGAAGGGCATCCTGGTCAACATCTTCGGCGGCATCATGCGCTGCGACATCATCGCGGAAGGCATCATCGCCGCGGTGAAGGAAGTCGGCCTGCAGGTCCCGCTGGTCGTGCGGCTTGAGGGCACAAACGTGGACCTCGGCAAGCAGATCATACGTGAGAGCGGGCTGAACGTGATCCCGGCGGACGACCTGAGCGATGCGGCCGAGAAGATCGTGAAGGCGGTCAAGGGGTGATGTTGCCCGCCGCTTTCAAGGCAATGTTCGCGGTTGTCGCGCTGGCGGGCCTGACCGCCTGCGCCACGGACGACTCGAGCTTTGCCGAGCGGCAGGAGCTTGCCAATACGTCCCCGCTTCTCGCAGTCCCGAAAGCAACTGGCCGCAGCCTCACCAGGAACTTCGAGCGGTTCTGTCTTGAGGGCAGCACCGACGCGGATGATCGCGCGACGCGGCTCCGGGCGGCTGGCTTTGTCCCCGACGGCGGCTGGCGCAATGGGCTGCGGCAGTTCGTCGAGAACGACACGCGCCCGGCGGTCCGGATTTCCAGGGACGGCAAGCTATGTGCCGTCCGCGCCCGTGCCCAGACGGGGCAGAACGCGGAAATCCAGAAGTCGATGGCGGCGTGGTTTCCGCAGGCCAGGCTGCTCAAGGACCGTGGCACGGATCAAATCTGGCAGGTCGGGCCGAGCGAAGGGATAGCCATCGCGCGCAATTCCCTCGGCCCGCATTTCAATGAAATCACGCTGGCGCGTATCCAGCTGTAAGACCGACAAGGACACGGAATGGCCATTCTCGTTGACAAAACGACCCGCGTCATCACCCAGGGCATCACCGGCTCGCAGGGGACCTTCCACACCGAGCAGGCGATTGCCTATGGCACGCAGATGGTCGGCGGCGTGACCCCCGGAAAGGGCGGCACCACGCATCTGGACCTGCCCGTCTTCAACTCGGTCCACGAGGCCGTGGAGAAGACCGGCGCGAATGCCTCGGTGATCTACGTCCCCCCGCCCTTCGCGGCGGACTCGATTCTTGAGGCGATCGACGCGCAGGTGCCTCTGATCGTCTGCATCACCGAAGGCATCCCGGTGCTGGACATGATGAAGGTCAAGCGCGCGCTTGAGGGTTCCGCAAGCCGCCTGATCGGGCCGAACTGCCCCGGCATCATGACGCCCGACGAATGCAAGATCGGCATCATGCCCGGTTCCATCTTCAAGCGCGGCCGCGTGGGCGTGGTCTCGCGGTCCGGCACGCTGACCTATGAGGCGGTCAAGCAGACCTCGGACGTGGGCTTGGGCCAGTCCTCGGCGGTCGGCATCGGCGGCGACCCGATCAAGGGGATGGAGCATATCGACGTGCTGGAGATGTTCCTGGCCGATGACGAGACCGAGTCGATCATCATGATCGGCGAGATCGGCGGCTCGGCCGAGGAAGAGGCGGCGCAGTTCCTGGCCGACGAGAAGAAGCGCGGCCGCTGGAAGCCGACCGCAGGCTTCATCGCGGGCCGCACCGCCCCCCCCGGCAGGCGCATGGGCCATGCGGGCGCGATCGTGTCGGGCGGCAAGGGCGACGCGGAATCGAAGATCGAGGCCATGAAGGCCGCCGGCATCATCGTCGCCGACAGCCCCGCGGGCCTGGGCGAGGCCGTGCTGAAGGCGATGGGCCGCTAAGGCTGTTGATAACCGGCCGCCCCGGCTTAGGTTGGGGCGGCAAGACTTTCCCCCGGGCGCGGCGAAACGACCCTGCCCTTCACAAGGCCAAGCCGGTCAGGTGTCCGTCATGAACGATCAATCCCCGAACTCCGCCTTCCGCGATTCGTCCTTCCTGCAGGGGGCCAACGCGGCTTACGTGGAACAGCTCTATGGCCAGTGGGCGAAGGATCCGGCCGCCGTCGATCAGGCTTGGGACGAATATTTCCGCAGCCTCGGCGACAGCGAGGCCACCGCTACCCGCGGCGCTCAGGGGGCAAGCTGGGCGCGTCCCGACTGGCCGCCGGTGCCCGCGGATGAAAACACCGCCGCGCTGACGGGCGAATGGCCGATGGCGACCGAGGCCGAGGCCAAGGCCGCGATCAGGAAGATCACCACCAAGGCCGACGAAAAGGGCGTGTCGCTGTCGGACGAGCAGTTGCGCCGCGCCGTGCTGGACAGCGTGCGCGCGATCATGCTGATCCGCGCCTACCGCATCCGGGGTCACCTGCATGCGGACCTCGACCCGCTGGGCATTCGCGAGGTGCCCCCGCTGGGAGAGCTTGACCCGGCGACCTACGGCTTCACCGCGTCCGACCTTGACCGGCCGATCTTCATCGACAACGTACTGGGCCTGCAGGTCGCCTCGATCCGCCAGATCACCGAGCTGATGAAGCGGACCTACTGTGGCACCTTCGCGCTGCAGTTCATGCATATCTCGGACCCCGAGCAGGCGGCTTGGCTGAAGGAACGCATCGAGGGCTACGGGAAAGAGATCGCCTTCACCCAGGAAGGCCGCAAGGCGATCCTGAAGCGGCTGGTCGAGGCCGAGGGCTTCGAAAAGTTCCTGCATGTGAAGTACATGGGGACCAAGCGCTTCGGCCTTGACGGCGGCGAGGCGCTGATCCCGGCGATGGAACAGATCATCAAGCGCGGCGGTCAGCTGGGCGTGAAGGAGATCGCCATCGGCATGCCCCACCGCGGCCGGTTGTCGGTGCTGGCCAACGTGATGGAAAAGCCCTATCGCGCGATCTTCCACGAGTTCCAGGGCGGCAGCTTCAAGCCCGAGGACGTGGACGGCTCGGGCGACGTGAAATACCACCTCGGCGCCTCGTCGGACCGCGAGTTCGACGGCAACATGGTCCACCTGTCGCTGACCGCGAACCCCTCGCACCTTGAGGCGGTGAACCCGGTGGTGCTGGGCAAGGTCCGCGCCAAGCAGGACCAGTACAACGACCGCGTCGACCGCACCAGCGTCATCCCCATCCTGCTGCACGGCGATGCGGCCTTCGCGGGCCAGGGCGTCGTGGCGGAATGCCTGCAGCTTTCGGGCATCCGCGGTCATCGCACGGGCGGGACGATCCACATCATCGTCAACAACCAGATCGGCTTCACCACCGCGCCGCATTTCAGCCGCACCAGCCCCTATCCGACCGACATCGCCCTGATGGTCGAGGCGCCGATCTTCCACGTCAACGGCGACGACCCCGAGGCGGTCGTCCACGCCGCCCGTGTCGCGACCGAGTTCCGGCAGAAGTTCCGCAAGGACGTGGTCATCGACATCTTCTGCTACCGCCGCTTCGGTCACAACGAAGGCGACGAGCCGATGTTCACCAACCCGGCGATGTACAAGCAGATCAAGAGCCACAAGACGACGCTGCAGCTTTACACCGAGCGGCTGGTCCGCGACGGCCTGATCCCCGAAGGCGAGATCGAGGACATGAAGGCCGCCTTCCAGGCGCATCTGAACGAGGAGTTCGAGGCCGGAAAGGTCTTCAAGCCCAACAAGGCCGACTGGCTGGACGGCAAGTGGTCCGGCCTCAAGCCAGAGGGCGAGGACTATCATCCCGGCGAGACCGGCATCTCGGCCGAGACCATGGCGCAGGTCGGCGCGGCCCTGACGCGGGTACCGGACGGCTTCGACATGCACAGGACCGTAGGCCGGCTGCTGGAAGCCAAGAAGCAGATGTTCGAGACGGGGCGCGGCTTCGACTGGGCCACAGGCGAGGCGCTGGCCTTCGGCAGCCTGCTGGCCGAAGGGCATCCGGTCCGTCTGGCCGGGCAGGATTCCGCCCGCGGTACCTTCAGCCAGCGTCACTCTGCCTTCGTGGACCAGACGACCGAGGACCGCCATTACCCGCTGAACCACATCCGCGAGGGTCAGGCGCGGTATGAGGTCATCGACTCGATGCTGTCGGAATACGCGGTGCTGGGCTTCGAATACGGCTATTCGCTGTCCGAACCCAACGCGCTGGTGATGTGGGAAGCCCAGTTCGGCGACTTCGCCAACGGCGCGCAGATCATGTTCGACCAGTTCATCTCGTCGGGCGAAAAGAAGTGGCTGCGGATGTCGGGCCTTGTCGTCCTGATGCCGCATGGCTTCGAGGGCCAGGGGCCGGAACATTCCTCGGCCCGGCTGGAACGCTGGCTGCAGATGTCGGCCGAGGACAACTGGATCGTCGCCAACCTGACGACTCCGGCCAACTACTTCCACATCCTGCGGCGGCAGCTGCACCGCAGCTTCCGCAAGCCGCTGATGCTGATGACGCCCAAGTCGCTGCTGCGCCATCCGATGGCGGTTTCCACGGCCGAGGAGTTCCAGTCCGGCTCGACCTTCCACCGGGTGCTGCATGACGATGCGGAACGCGGCAAGGTGGATTTCCAGCTGGCGCCCGACGACCGCATCCGCCGCGTCGTGATCTGCTCGGGCAAGGTCTATTACGACCTGCTGGCGGCCCGGAACGAGGCGGGGGCGGATGACGTCTACCTGCTGCGGCTGGAACAGTTCTATCCCTTCCCCGCGCAGTCGATGTCCAAGGAGCTTGAGCGGTTCAAGAACGCCGAGATCGTCTGGTGCCAGGAGGAACCCAAGAACCAGGGCGCCTGGAGCTTCGTGGAACCGAACCTCGAATGGGTCCTGAACCGCGTCGGCGCCAGCCATCCGCGCGCCCGCTATGTCGGCCGCGTCGCGCAGGCCTCGGTCGCGACGGGCCTCGCCAGCCGCCACAAGGTCGAACAGGACACGCTGGTCCACGACGCCATCACGATCGGAGCCTGAGATGACCACCGAAGTCCGAGTGCCTGCGCTGGGCGAAAGCGTCAGCGAGGCGACGATCGCCACCTGGTTCAAGAAGCCGGGCGATGCCGTCGCGGTGGACGAGATGCTGTGCGAGCTTGAAACCGACAAGGTGACGGTCGAGGTCCCCTCGCCCGCCGCCGGGGTGCTGGCCGAGATCGTCGCGGCCGAGGGCGAGACGGTGGGGCCGAACGCGCTGCTGGCGCAGATCGACGAGACCGGGGCGGCATCCGCCCCGCGCGACAATGCAACCGCGGCGGCCCAGCCCGCCCAACAGACCGCAGACAGGGGTGAGCCGAAGATGGCCGGGAAATCCGTTGACGTGATGGTGCCCACGCTGGGCGAAAGCGTGACCGAGGCGACGGTCGCCACCTGGTTCAAGAAGCCGGGCGATGCCGTGCAGCAGGACGAGATGCTGTGCGAGCTGGAAACCGACAAGGTGTCGGTCGAGGTTCCCGCCCCCGCCTCGGGCGTGCTGGCCGAGATCCTTGCCGAGGAAGGCGCGACCGTGGACGCCAAGGCGCGACTGGCGATCATCACGGAAGGCGCGTCCTCGGCCGGGGCCACGGGCCTTGCGGGTCCGGGCGACAAGCCGGTCAGCGACCCCGACAAGCGCATCGAGGCGGCCGACAAGGTCGGCTCGCCCGGCGACGGCCCCGAGCAGATGGTCCTGCGGACGGATGTCGAGGACGCGCCTTCCGCGAAGAAGGCCTTGGCCGAGGCCGGCCTCAGCCGCGACCAGGTCCAGGGCTCGGGCCGCGATGGCCGGGTAATGAAGGAAGACGTGGCCCGCGCCGGTTCCGCCCCCGCCCCCCAGCGCACCGAGGCCCCTGCCCCCGCGCCCGCCCCGCGCGCGCCCTCCTCGGCCGAGGATTCGCGGCGCGAGGAGCGGGTGAAGATGACCCGCCTGCGCGCGACCATCGCCCGCCGCCTCAAGGACGCGCAGAACACCGCCGCGATGCTGACCACCTACAACGAGGTGGACATGTCGGCGATCATGGACATCCGCAGCGAGTACAAGGACCAGTTCGAGAAGAAGCACAAGGTCAAGCTCGGCTTCATGTCCTTCTTCGTGAAGGCCTGTTCCCACGCGCTGAAGGAAGTCCCCGAGGTCAACGCCGAGATCGACGGCGGCGACGTGGTCTACAAGAACTTCGTCCACATGGGCGTGGCGGTCGGAACCCCGAACGGCCTCGTGGTCCCGGTCGTCCGCGACGCCGACCAGAAGTCCTTTGCCGGGATCGAAAAGGAGATCGGTGAACTCGGCGCCCGCGCCCGTGATGGCAAGCTGACCATGGCCGACATGCAGGGCGGCACCTTCACCATCTCGAACGGCGGCGTCTACGGCTCGCTGATGTCCTCGCCGATCCTGAACCCGCCGCAGTCAGGCATCCTCGGAATGCACAAGATCCAGGATCGTCCGGTCGTGGTCGGCGGCCAGATCGTGATCCGCCCGATGATGTATCTGGCGCTCAGCTACGACCACCGCATCGTGGACGGAAAGGGCGCGGTGACGTTCCTCGTGCGCGTCAAGGAGGCGCTGGAAGACCCACGTCGCCTGCTGATGGACCTCTGATCCGGTCCGGGGCGTTCGGACCGCTGAACGCCCCGATCCGAAGAAAGGACCATGACATGACCAACCAGCTCATCGCCCGCTACGACATCGCCGACTATGCCCAGTTCCGGGCCGAGTTCGACGCGGATGCCGAGGACCGCGGCAATGCCTCGCTGACGGTGCTGCAGATCTGGCGCGAGGGAACGGGCCGGGTCTGGGTGCTGTATCAGGTCGCGGACGGAAAGCGCGCACTCGACTATCTGCAGGGCGCGGGCCAGGTCTTCAACGGCCGCGCGGGCGTGCAGGATGCCGAGTATCACGTGGTGCAGACGGCATGATCCCGCCCTCGCCGGAACTGGTGGTGCTTGGCCTCGCCGCTATCCTGCAGGCGATCCAGATCGGGCTTGCCGGATGGTCGATGGGCCGGGACGGGATGCAGCAGTGGAATGTGGGTCCGCGTGACGGCGAGCCGCAGTTCTCGCCTCGCACGGGGCGGCTGCGTCGCGCAGTGGACAACCACTTCGAGGCGCTGGCCTTCTTCACAATCGCCGTGGTGCTGGTGCAGTTCACCCAGTCCAACACCGGCTTCACCGCCGCCTGCGCATGGGTCTACCTGATTGCCCGCATCCTCTATGTCCCGGCCTATGCGCTCGGCTGGTCGCCCTGGCGCTCGCTGATCTTCGGGGTGGGTTTCCTCGCCACGATGCTGATGATCCTGGTGGCGCTGCTGTGACTTCTTCTTCGTCGAAATATCCCGCCGGGATCGTCGTATACGACGATGGGGGCGCGAAGTCCCCGATCCGGCCGTTCAACCAAGGACAGAGTGATGTATGATCTGATCGTCATCGGCGCCGGCCCCGGAGGCTATGTCTGCGCCATCCGCGCCGCGCAACTGGGGCTGAAGGTCGCCTGCGTCGAAGGGCGCGAAACGCTGGGCGGCACCTGCCTGAACGTCGGCTGCATCCCGTCCAAGGCGCTGCTGCACGCCAGCCACATGGCCCACGAGATGCACGAGAACTTCGAGAAGCTCGGCCTGATGAACGCGACAGCCGACATCGACTGGGACCGGATGCAGGCCTACAAGGCCGAGACGGTCGGCACCAACACCAAGGGCATCGAGTTCCTGTTCAAGAAGAACAAGATCGACTGGCTCAAGGGCTGGGCTTCCATCCCCGCCTCGGGCAAGGTTCAGGTCGGCGATCAGGTGCATGAGACGAAGAACATCGTCATCGCCTCGGGGTCGGTCTCGACGGCGCTGAAGGGCGTCGAGGTGGACAATGACGCCGGCATCGTCGTCGATTCCACCGGCGCGCTGGCGCTGAAGAAGATCCCCGAAACCATGGTCGTGATCGGCGCGGGCGTGATCGGGCTGGAACTCGGCTCGGTCTACAGCCGTCTCGGCACCCAAGTCACAGTGGTGGAATACCTCGACGCCATCACGCCCGGCATGGACGCCGAAGTGCAGAAACAGTTCCAACGCATCCTGACCAAGCAGGGCCTCAAGTTCGTCATGGGCGCAGCCGTCTCGGGGGTCGAGGCTACCGATGGCCGCGCAACCGTCACCTACACGCCCAAGAAAGGCGGCGAGCCGCAGACACTCGACGCCGAGGTGGTGCTGGTCGCGACCGGCCGCCGCCCCTATCACGACGGCCTCGGCCTCGACGCGCTGGGTGTGCAACTGACCGACCGCGGCCAGATCGCCATCGACAAGCACTTCGTCACCAGTGTTCCCGGCGTCTATGCCATCGGCGACGCGGTGCCCGGACCGATGCTCGCCCACAAGGCCGAGGACGAGGGCATGGCCGTGGCCGAAATCATCGCCGGCAAGCACGGGCATGTGAATTATGACGTGATCCCCGGCGTCATCTACACCACGCCCGAGGTTGCCTCGGTCGGGCTGACCGAGGAAGACGCGAAAGCCTCGGGGCGCAAGATCAAGGTGGGCAAGTTCCCCCTGATGGGCAACGCGCGGGCCAAGGCGATGCTGCAGGCGGAAGGCTTCGTGAAGATCATCGCGGATGCCGACACCGACCGCATCCTCGGCTGCCACATCATCGGCCCCGGCGCGGGCGAGATGATCCATGAGATCTGCGTGGCGATGGAATTCGGCGCCGCCGCGCAGGACGTCGCGCTTACCTGCCATGCCCACCCGACCATCAGCGAGGCAGTGCGCGAAGCGGCACTCGCCTGCGGCGACGGGGCGATCCACGTCTGATCGGATGGAAAAGGCCGGGCTTAAGCCCGGCCTTGGCCTCTGACGGGGTATTCGGGCCAGAATAAAGTCCAAGGCCTGCAACTTCTCGGCGACTTCCCGCCGATGGCAGCCACCATAGGGGCGGAGTTTCGCTTTAAGGCTGGTGCGATGGAACGGGGTTGGTATCGTCCGGCGCAATCAAAACAGAATGCGTCAGGACAGTGATGATCCCCACAATCACCCGCATCGGCGCTCTGGCGCTGATTACAGTGCTTGCGGCTTGCGGTGGCGGCGAACCCGGCAAGATGTATCTTGTCCAGCCTCGCGTCAGCCAAGCCGCCCTGCATCCGAATGAGACACCCGAGCTTCGGACGCTGATCCAGAAATACTCGGCTGCTTATGGCGTTCCCGAGGAACTGGTGCATCGCGTCGTCATCCGCGAAAGCCGCCACCGCCCCGGTGCCCGCAACGGTCCCTATTACGGGCTGATGCAGATGCTTCCGGCGACTGCGCGCGGGATGGGTTATCGCGGTTCTCCTGCCGGGTTGCTGGATGCGGAAACCAACCTGAGATATGGCGTCAAATACCTGCGCGGCGCCTATATGGTCGCCGACGGGAACCATGATGCTGCCGTGAAATGGTATTCCCGCGGCTACTACTACGAGGCCAAGCGCAAGGGCCTGCTGGAAGCAACCGGACTGCGCTGACACTTGCAGGTCAAGCCGTCCGTAATCCTTTGTCTGGAAATATCACGGAATACCTGTGAATATCATGCGCTGCAGCCTGCAGAAACTTTACAGGCGTGGCATCAGTAGCATGTGGCGGCCCGATTTTCTTTATCTTTGACTAGTCTGGTCATGTTGACAAATGGCCTAGGGCGCATCCTGAACTCTGTGTATCTGCCGCGGTCCATGCGGTTTTCAGATACGT
>NZ_JAUNPC010000108.1 GCF_030536915.1 Paracoccus sp. (in: a-proteobacteria) | reverse complement strand
CCAGTGGACTGTTGTCCCGACAAACGGCCAGGTCGAGCGGATGAACCGAACGATCAAGGACGATGAGGCGGAAAGCCGATCCACTGGATCGGCCCGCCGAATGGCAGGCGGTTCCATCACGACAGCCATGACCAGCTGCGCACGCACCTTGCCGACCTCCTGGCAGCCTGCAATTTCGCACGCAGGCTGAAGACGCTCGGAGGCCTCACGCCCTACAAATACATCTGCAAAATCTGGACATCAGAGCCAGATCGATGCATCCTCAACCCGATCCACCAGATGCCGGGACTGAACATCTAACAGGGCGGAGCTTCCGCCATCGCAGACCTGACTGGCTACTATAAGTCACGTTCTGCAAGGTCTGGACTTCAGAGCTGGACAGATTCATCTTCAACTTGTTCCACCAGATACCGGGATTTAACACCTAGCCGTGATATTCTGATCTAGATTAATTGTTTGGGTATGGAGAGATATAAAGAAGCTTTCTGGCCCCAACTAGAAGCGCGATCCTGCCGGTGCTAAAGGCAATGAGAAAATATTCTATGATCAAAGATCCTCTCACCTCTCTCCCTCGCGTTACCGTGCTAATGGCGCTGTATCAAGGGGAACGCTTCGTTACGCCGCAACTTGACAGCATCGCAGGGCAGACAGGGGTAGATTGGCAGCTGATTGTAGGCGACGATCAGTCGACAGATGATGGGCCACGGTTAGTGCGCGAATTTTCTGCAAAATACCCAGGTCAAGTAAAATTTCAACTGGCTCCGGGAAATGGCGCAGCTGAAAATTTTCGTGATTTACTGTATGCTGCTCAAATTGGAGAGTACGTCGCGCTCGCAGATCAGGATGATGTTTGGCACCCTGAGAAGCTTATACGCGCAATGACGGCACTGGCCACGCAGCCTGCCGAGCGGCCGGCAATCTATTGCAGCCGAGTGACAACTTGCGACGAGGCGCTTGCCCCACTGAGCCTCTCGCGCCTGCCCCGGCGCCCGCCGTCCTTCCGACATGCGTTGGTCCAGAACATGGTACAGGGCAACACGTTATTGATGAATCCCGCGGCACTCGCGCTGATGCGCTCGGCTGGCCGGCTAGCAGGGCCGGTAGTGATGCATGACTGGTGGATCTATCAGATGGTTAGCGGCGCGGGCGGGACAGTAATCTATGATCCATGGCCTTCCCTCAACTATCGCCAGCACAGGGGTAATGTGGTGGGCGGGAATACCGGCGCGCGCTCGCGGCTGGCGAGCCTGACGCGAATGCTGCGCGGTCAGCACGCAGAATGGAGCCGCCAGAACCTCGCAGCGCTCTCCGCTTGCGCAGCCTTGCTTACCCCCGAGAACCGCAGGTTGCTGGAGCATTTCCGCAGTCTTATAGAAGGGAGCCCCACGGAGCGGCTATCGGCCATGCGCCAAGCCACCTTCTACCGGCAAGGACGGATTTCGCAGGCAGCATTGTGGATGGCCGCTGCACTAGGGCGGGTCTAACAGGTTGCTGAAAAACTATGGCGCGCTGTCCTGCGGAGGAAGATTCTCCAATAGATCGCTGAAGTGCACCGTCAGGCGGCCATATCATCAGAGCCGCTCACTATTAAATATTCAGCATCATCTGTGCCTTTAGCGCGTCGTTTAGTGGGGTTGATTGGCGCTCAATCTTCGGCTCAGTAGGCTTCCAACCGCCTAGATCAATCCCCGCAGCTTGCCCGATCCGGGTAATAGTGGCTGCTGGATCAAACGTCAATTCTTCGTAGCTGATCGACACATATGGGAGGCAATACAAGCCGCATTTAATTCGAATGGCAGAGTCGCTGCGCAGTACGTTATGCGCAATCGTCCGCGTGGTGTTGATATCGAAATCGGCTGCTACTGTGCGTCGGCCCTGTTGGCTGGTCCATTGTCCGGTCTGCAGTGCGATCCAGTGGGAAACTGCCTGGCCCAGAATGTCGTCACGATGAATGTGCACAACCGTTGTCCGGGTGAACAGGCGCGGCAGCTTCCAGCGGATCAGGAAATCCAGTTGCTCTGCCGAGGCCTTTACACCGAATTGCTGGCCCTCGCGCGACAGCCTGCGCGCGAGGGCTAGCAGGTAGTCGGGGGCGCTCTGGATTGCCAGAGCGTCCTTCTGCCTGGCGACGGTCTCGTGGTTGAGAAACTCGCCCAAGCCTGCGACCTGTCCTGTCTGCACGAGGTAATCGGCCAGCAGGTTCGATCCCGAGCGATTGGTGAAGGCTAGGATCAGCAGGGGCCTGTCGATCAGGGGATTGTCGCCCGTGAAGGCCACCCGGCCGCGGAAAAGTGCCCGGATCTCATGTTCGTGCTCATGTCCGGGGTTCGCAGGTGCCTGCGTGCCGGAAGATGCGTGCCCGCGCAGGTCGCGGGCAGCAGCCCTGCGCCGCAGCAGGTCCAGGATACGCCGCAGCGCCGGCCTGCCGGGCCCGGGATCAGCAGCCCACCGCATCAATCGCCTCCAAAGACACGCAGGGCGCGGACCGCCACAGCCTGCGGGTCTAGGGGATGAAGGCCCAAGGCCAGTGGAACTACCGGCTCGTCGTTGACGACCAGCAGCGCCAGGACCCGGCCGACATTCGGCAGCGCCTGCCGCCGCCTCTGGGACAGGCGGGTGCCATCGCGCCTGTCGCCGGTCAGAAGGACATCGACATGGCCCGGCGCCAGCACCTCGAGTTCGACCCCGATCCAGACCGATCCGCAGATCCGCGCGGGGTTGAGCGCGAAGCCTTCCGCGGGGGTGAGGTCATGTTCTTCGGCAGGCAGATGCAGTTCTGAGCCCTTCGGGATATCCAAGCATAGAGGATCAAGACCCCCATCGGGCAGCATGGCCACGCTGTTTGGAATGACCAAGGCCGTGCCGAACAGGCTATGCTGCAGCTTTACCGCATGGCCATCTGCCTCGACACGTTTCTTCATTGCGTTCACCGCCGCCTGCGACGCAGTCATGAAGTTGCGGGTCGACCCGATTATTCCCATCCGGGACAGGCAGCCGTATCTGATCGGCGCCGCTCCCCGTTCGGCCACGAGGTCCATCAGTTCCTGCACTGCCGAGGCGTGGTCCGCCACCCGGGTGTCGGTATGATCGAAGTCCCATTTCTCGAAGAGTTCCAGCTTCTTTTCGCTGCGCCCATCGGCCTGGCCGCGGGCGATCTTGGCCGCATAGTCGTCGTATGAGCGCGTGAAGTAGTGGTTGATGACGGCCATGTCCCCGGTCACGGCGCCACGTTCGTGCATCCAGACCTGCGGGATGGAGCGCCCCTTCTCGTCCACGCTGCGGCGGTCGATCGTTTCGGCGTGATGGACGAACATGGTCCTGACTCGCTCGGGGCGCACGAAGCACTTGGCGATCTGCCACAGGTTCGGATCGCAGTGCACGAAGTTCAGGGTCACCAGCCCTGCCGGCCGGGCACGGTGCCCCGAATGACCGAACATCCGCCAGAACAGCACGACCTCTTCCGCTTCCGGCGGGAAGCCGGCGAGGAAAGCCGGCAGAGTCACGCCGGGGGGTAGCGAGACGAATTCGTCAATATCCAGAAAGCCCATCCAGTCGCAACGCGGCCCGAAGGTCATCACCGCGTGCTGGTAGGCGTCGATCTGGCCGGGAAACAGCGGCCAGTGCACCAGCGTCACAAGGCCCGCATTCACGAAGGGCGCCAGAACCTCGACCGTCGCGTCGTCGGAGCGGTTGTCGTAGATGACGAAATGCTCGACGCCCAGAAGATAGTGGTAGGCCACCCATTCCGCGATGAACGGACCTTCGTTCTTCGTGATGGCCGCCATTGCGACGCCGAGATCGGGTAGTTTCATGCAGCCTCCGGCACCGTGACAACGGCAGACCATAAGGGAAACCGCAATTCGCGCACAGGGGGGCCACGTTGTGCCCATGGAGGTTCCCCCTCTTACGACCCTGCCCTATAAGCGGGCATCCGCCGATTGATCCTCCAGCCCGAGCGCCCGATGATTCCGAACGCCAGCAACACTCCCCTGCAACCGCCGAAGCCGACCCCCGTCGCCGCGCGGTGGGAGCAGATGTTCGAGAACGGGCAGGAGGTTCTGGTCGTGCGTGGATGGGCCTATCATCCCGACGACCCCTCGACCCCCGTGAACATCACCCTTTGCAGCGACGACGAGGTGGTGGCAAGGGCAGTGGCGACCGATCGGCGGGGGGATCTTCTGCGACGGGAACGGGGCGATGGCTGGGCGGGCTTCGTCTTGCACGTGCCCCTCGCCCGGCTGGGCGGCGCCAAGCCGCGGCTGTTTGCAGGGGATGTCGAGCTGCCCGCCCCTGCGGCCGCGACCCCCGTGAAGATCGCGCCACCCCAGATGGTCGGGGAGGTGACGCGGCTGACGCTGGAAGGCGGGCTGCTGCATGTCGAGGGCTGGGCCGCAGACATCACCTATCCGGGTAACCGGCTCGAGGTCAGCCTCGAGGTGGGCGACGAGTTGTGGCGGGACTTCGCTGCCCGTCCGCAGGTGGCCCCGCCCCTGGTCGGCAAGGGCGAGAACGGGCGCGGCTTCGCCTTCACTGTGCCCCTGCCCGAAGGAACCGGGCTGGACCGGGTGCGGGTCCGGCTGCCGGATGGCAGCCTTCTGGACGCCGGATCGCGCCGGGCGCTCGGCTGGGCGGTCCGGGTGCCCGCCTGGCCGCCGGAAACCTTGGCCAACGGCACCTTGCGCGGCGGCGTGCAGCTCGACCGCCGCCTGTTGCGCGGATGGGTCGAGGATACGGCCGCAGGCGTCCCGGCGCCTCTCGAGGTGCGGATCACGATGGACGGGGAACCGGTCTGGCAGGGCGCAGCCAGGCGGATCGAGGACATCCCGGCCGCCGCGAACGACTCCGCCGGGCAGCAGCGCAGGCAGTCTGGTTACCGGGTCCTGCTGCCGCGACCGCCTGCGGGACGGATCGTGTCCACCGTGGATGCGGTCACGGCGGACGGCCGCCGCCTTCCCGGCTTTCCCCTGCGGAGCTGGGCTGGCGACGAGCTGATCGGCCGGATCGAGCAGTTGCGCATCACCGAGGGTGCCCTGGAACTGCGCGGATGGTGCATCGACAGCCGCGATCCGTCGACCCCCCTGGAAATCGAGGCGCGCAGGGCCGATGGCGTGCTGCTTGCCCGTGCCACCGCCTCTGATCGGCCCGACCGGCATCTCCTGAAGAAAACCGGGAATGCACCGGTGGGCATGTTTCGGCTGAGCCTGCCGCTGTCGGCCTTGAGCAGCGGCCATGGCGATATGCCTGACACGGGCCGCCTGCCGGTGATCTCACCGGTCGGGACCATGCGCCGTCTCGCGTTCCATGCCGAAGCCGCGAGCCTGGACGCCTTGCAGGCTGCGGCATCCGAGCGCTTCCCGGGCTGGGGAACTCCGATTCAATGGCACATCGACCGCCTGTCCGACAATGTCCTGCACGGCTGGATGCTGAGCCTGAACGACCCCGAGGCGCTGTGCTATGCCGATGTCTTCCTGGACAATGCATGGCTGGCCACCGTTCCCGCCACCCGTACCCGCCACGATCTGGCCAAGCGGTTCGGCACCCACGGAGACCATGGCTTCGCCCTTGAACTGTCACCCGCGCAGGTGAGCCAGGTGCCGGGATTCCTGCGCGTCCGGCCCCGGATCGGCGATGGCCCCGAGGACACGGCCACCAGGCACCAGATCCAGGCGGCAGCCGGGACCAAGCGCAACGTGATCCATGCAGGCAGCCAGCCCCTGGCGCAGTTCCTGGTTCCGGCGGCCCAGCCCGGCCCGAGGACACGCAGGGTCTCGGTGCTGATCCTGAACCGCAACGGCGCGGGGCTGCTGGAGCGCTTCTTCCGGTCCTTCCAGCGCCACAACAGCTACGCCAATGTCGAGTTCATTGTCGTGGACCATGCCTCGGAGGACGACAGCGCCCGTGTTTGCGCGGCATGGCAGGACCGGCTGGACATCCGCCTTCTTTCTCGCAACGGCAACTATTCCTTTTCGCAGTCGAACAACCTTGCCGCGCAGCATGCGACTGGGGAGATCCTCATCCTCGCCAATAACGACGCGCGCCTGTGCGAGGATATCCTGCCGCAGATCGTGGACGCGCTCGACGATCCGCAGGTCGGCGCGGTGTCGCCTGCGCTGCTGGATGACGTTCCAGACCTGTCACTGGAATTGCCGGGACAGCCGGGCCCCATCCAGCATCTCGGCGTTCACATCGACCTTGGCGGTGTGCGGAAAGCCGGGATTGTTCCCTTCGAAACCCGTCCCTCGCGCGAGTGGCTGGGGCTGGACGCGGCCCCGATCGAGGTTCCCTCGGTCACCGGCGCCTTCATGGCGGTACGCCGGGACGAGTTCCTGCACCTGGGCGGCCTCTCCGAGGATTATTTCTACGGCCACGAGGACATCGACTTCACCCTTCGCCTGCGCCGCAAGGGCCTGCGGATCGTCGCGTTGAACCAGCTACGGGCGCTGCACCTGCGCGCCTACAGCCGCAGCGGCATGAGCCGCGATTACACCGCGATCCGGCAGCGCAACCGCGACATCTTCGACGGGCGCTTCGGCGTCTGGCTGCGCCGCCTGATGGCAAGTGATCGGTTCGGGAAGGTGGGCTTCTGGTCCGGCCGGCGCCTGCGCATCGCCTTTGTGGTCACGGAAAACGACCATGCGACGATGGCGGGCGATTTCTTCACCGCGCTGGAACTGGCCCGGGAACTGGCGCGCAACCATCCGGTCGACTGCCATTTCATCGAACACAAGGGGCCGGAGCTGGGCGAACTGGACGGCATGGACGTGCTGATCGCCATGCGCGACGATTTCGACCCGTTGACGGCCAGGCCGAACAACCCTGCAATGCTGCGGGTGGCCTGGGTCCGCAACTGGGCCGACCGGTTCGCTGCCCGGACATGGACCCGGGACTTCGACGTGATCTGGGCCTCGTCCGGGCACGCGCAGGCAAGGCTGCAGCAGGCCTTGGGCCGCAGCGTGGACCTGATGCCGATCGCAACCGCTGCCGACCGTTTCGCCCAGGGCCGCCGCGATCCGGCGCTGGAGTGCGACTATTGCTTCACCGGAAGCTTCTGGGGCCTGAATCGGGAAATCACCCAGAACCTCGATCCCGCCGCGCTGCCCTACCGCTTTGCGCTCTTTGGCACGGGGTGGGAGAACGAGCCCCAGATGGCGCCCTACAGCCGGGGTCCGCTGCCCTATGACCGGATGCCTGACGTTTATGCCAGCACCCGCATCGTGATCGACGATGCGAACCATGCCACCAGGCAGATGCAGTCGGTCAACAGCCGCGTCTTCGATGCGCTGGCCGCGGGCGCACTCGTCCTGACCAATGGTGTCCAGGGCGCCCGCGCGATCTTCGGCGACCTTCTGCCGACCTATGAGAGCCCGCAGGAACTCGAGGCTCTTCTGCACCGCTACCTGGGTGACGAGAAGCTGCGCCGCGACACGGTGGCCCGGCTGCGCGCGATCGTGCTGGAAGGCCATACCTACAAGCGGCGCGCCGACCAGGCGTGGGAGTCGCTGCGCAATGCCAGCGCCACCCCGCGCATCGCGATCAAGATCGGCGCGCCGAACCGGGGCGCGCTGGCCGAATGGGGCGATTACCACTTTGCCGACAGCCTGCGGCAGGCGTTGGAGCCCCTGGGCTTCCGCGTGCGGATCGACCCGCTGGACGAATGGACGAACCCGCAGTCGAACGGCGACGACATCGTGCTGGTGCTGCGGGGCCTGTCCTCCTACACGCCGCTGCCGCACCAGATCTCGCTCTGCTGGGTGATCTCTCACCCCGACCGGGTCAGCCTGGCCGAGCTGAAGTCCTATGACCATGTCTTCGTCGCATCCGAGCTGTTCTGCCAACAGCTTCGGCGCGATCTGGGCGACCGGGTCTCGACCCTGCTGCAATGCACCGACCCCGCCCGCTTCCATCCCGGCGCGAACGATCCGGCGTTCCGGGAACAGGTGCTGTTCGTCGGCAACTCGCGCAACCAGTTCCGGCGCGTCATCCGCGATGCGATCGCGGAAGGGATCGAGCCCGCAATCTACGGCACCCGCTGGCGAGGGCTGGTCCCCGACCGGTTGATCCGGGGTGAGAACATCCCGAACGTGCAGCTGGCCCATGAATACCGCGCCGCCGGCGTGGTGCTGAACGATCACTGGGACACGATGCGGGATTACGGCTTCATCTCGAACCGCGTGTTCGACGTGCTGGCCTGCGGAGGCAGGCTGGTGTCCGACGAGGTGCCGGGGCTTGAGGAACTGTTCGGCGGCATGGTCCGCGT
>NZ_JAUNPC010000182.1:233-2394 GCF_030536915.1 Paracoccus sp. (in: a-proteobacteria) | reverse complement strand
CCGGCTCATGCCCGGCGACATCATCATGACCGGGACGCCCGCGGGCGTGGGCGCGGTGACATCCGGCGACCTGCTGGACTGCGAGGTCGAGGGGCTCGCGCCCCTGCGCGTGACCGTGGGCCCTCCCGCCGCCCGAGTCATCCGCCGCACGCAGCACAGCAACCGGGGATCACCATGATGCAGCCGACTGCCGGCATTGCCGGAACGGGCCGGATGGGCACCGCCTTGGCCCGCCGCCTGACCGGATGCGGCTTTGCCGTGACCGTGTGGAACCGCACGCCGGCCCCTACCGCCGAAAGCGTGGCGGCCGGGGCCGGCGCGAGTGCCGAGCCTGCGGGCCCCGCCACCTGCGAGGTGATCCCGCTGTCGCTGCCCAGAGCACCATGCCGGCAGACGAGCGCAGCAACTTCTGCATCATGTCGACGAAGAAGATGACCAGGAAAAAGACCCCAAGCAGGGCCGTGATCGTGGCGGCGATCAGCATGAGCCTCTCATGCGCACGCATCACCGCCAGGTCGATGACACGCGGCAGAAGCACCAGATGCCTCACCACGGTTTGCGGGCTGCCGAGGCAGATGGCGAGCCCGACCAGCGCCGAGGAGATGATCCCGCAGGTTGGTTCTGGTTGATCGGTGGGCGTCACCGGGGCGCTCCACATCCGGAACGCCGTCCAGAGAAGCAGTCCGACGCCCGCATATTTCCCCACGGTGAAAATCCCGGGATGCGCCTGGAGCCAGAAGCCGGGACCGGCACAGATTGCCAGAACGACCAGAACGTCGCCTGCGCAGATGCCAATCGCCAAAGCACATGCGCCTGCCCGATCCTGACTGGCGGACCGTGCCGCCAGCACAGCCACAAGCGGACCGGGCGCAAGCGTCAGCGCGCCAAGGGTCGCCATGCATGTCAAGACCGCCGCTGCTTCCATGAGCCTGCTGGACGCCTTGCCTCCTTTGGCAAAGGAGCCGCGGCCTGCCCTCTCGACCTGATGACACCAGCCTTCGGGACCTCAGGCCAAGCCCGCCCGCGGATCGGCGACATACGCCGGATGGGGGACGCCGTCGGAAAAGTCGTGGCGCTGGCGGCTCGATGCTCCGCGATGCTTGACCGGCATGTCCGCTCAGTCGCGCGGATCCGGGATGATGATCGGCGTCACGTAGGGCAAACCATGGTCTTGCGCCATGATCGCAGCCTGGCGGATGATGTCGGCCTGCCTGTTGCAGCCCGTCTTCCAGAAGATGCTCTTCAGCTGGGTCCGCACCGTGGCCTGCGCCGTTTTTCTTTGCGCCGCGATCTGGCCGGGCGTGTGCCCGGCCACAAGAAGGGCCACGACGCCCGCTTCGGCGGATGTCAGGCCATGCATGGCGCAGAACCGGCGCACTCCATCCGGCAGTGCGCGTGCGGGATCTTCCAGCTGCAGGAAACAGGACGCGGTCCCGGCGGAAGCGCTGCCCGTATGGCCCGGACGATACAGGCAGACGTGCAGCGGCAGCCCGCCGGACTTCCGCTTGAGGTGGCGGTGCCGGACCGCCGGAAATGCGTCGGTGGTCAGCAGATGCTGCAGGCAGGAGAGGAGGTCCGCATCCTTGCAGACCAGTCGCCCCAAGGCTCCGATGCTGAGTGCCTCGGTCTGGGCCAGAAGGGCGAGAGCCTCCGGATCGGCCGCCACAACCCGCAGCTTCGCATCGACCTGCAGCCTGCTGCCCGGGGGCGGCTGCATGCCGCGATCCCCGGCAGCGCCCCGGCATCCGATGCGAAAGGCACGATTCAGATGGGGAACAAGAAGACCGATCGTGCGGCGGGCGTGCTCGAGCTGCTCCTTGCCGACATCCGCGCTGATGATGCTGAAGAAGACATGCAGCCGCGCGTCGCGGTGCAGCGTCACGCCCAGTCCAGTCTCGATGTCCTGGGGCCGCAGGTAGTCCTGGAAATACTCCGTGCCCTTCAGGGCCTCGCGCGGCAGCATCTCGTCGGCCTGCATGACCTTGCCGAGCGGCCGCCTCATGGCGTGATCCACCCAAGGGTTCACCTTGTGATAGTGATCGTTGAACTTCGCGACCATCTCGTCCTCGAGGCCGGCTGTCAGCGCCAGGGCCCCGGCTCCTGAACCCTTGTCATGGAAGAACAGGACCGACTTTCCATTCGGCATGAGATCGCAGGATCG
>NZ_JAUNPC010000182.1:0-223 GCF_030536915.1 Paracoccus sp. (in: a-proteobacteria) | reverse complement strand
CGAAATCCTGCCAGGGCGCTTCATTGAACAGCGCGGCATAAAGCCGATCGATCAGCTCGCCTGCATCAGGGGGTGCCGCTCCGATTGGCATGCATCCACCTCCTTTGCACAGATTCACGGCTGCTTACCCCATCCGGGGGATTAGCCGCCCTTCCATCCTACATTAGTCTGATCTTCACGTCTTCTCCTCTCCTGAGGGCCCCGGGGCTTTCCGACGGAAAGA
>NZ_JAUNPC010000107.1 GCF_030536915.1 Paracoccus sp. (in: a-proteobacteria) | reverse complement strand
CCGCCCGCCGGGGCCACGGTCGAATAGCTGGGGCACATCGCCATCGCCGCGAGGCCCTCGGCGGTGATCGCCTCGATCTCGGGCCAGAGCGCCGAGATATGGGTGCAGGAGTTCACGACCAGCGCCGCCAGTCCATGCTGCCGCGCCCGCGCGACCAGCACGGGCAGGCCGATGGCAAAGGCGGCGGTGGAAAAGGCGCCCTTCGCATCGACGCGCACGATGGGCGAGCCGTCGTCCTGCAGTTCCGGCTCGGCCTGCGGCTGGACCTTGCCGGCAGCGACGGTGCGCAGGCAGCCCTCGATCCGGTAGATGCCGTGGGATTTGCAGGCGTCACGCTCGCCCGCGACGATGACGCCGGCCAGTGTTTCCGCCTGCAACTGCGACAGGCCGCCAGCCGCGAAGATGCGCGTGACCCGTTCGGCCAGGGCCTCGGGACTGAGGGTGATCGGTTGGGCCATCATGCGCTCCTTCTATGGCAGGGCTTAACGGGCGCCCCAGGTGTCGGTCAGCCTGTAACCCTCGGGCCAGGGGTCCGAGGGGTCAAGCATGTGCTGGTGGATGCCGGTAATCCAGCCGCGCCCCGAGATCTCGGGGCGGATCGCCGGCAGATCGCCTACGGTGGTCGTGCCGAGGATTCGGCCCGCAAACGTCGAGCCGATCAGCGAGACGGCGGTCAGCCGATCATTCTCGCTCATCTGGCCCCGCGCGTGCAGCACGGCCATCCGGGCCGACAGCGCCGTGCCGGTGGGCGAGCGGTCCACCTTGCCGGGGCGGATCGCCACAGCGGCGCCCGCGCGCAGTTCATGGCCCTCGCGGCTCACGGGTCCGGCAAACAGGCAGAATGAGAAATGCCGCCAGTCGGGGTTGGTCGGGTGGTGGAAGCCAAGCTGTTCGTCGGCGGCGGCGGTGATGCGGACGCCGAGGCGGGCGATGTCATGCGCCTCGTCAGGGGTCAGGCCGAAGCCCATCGCGGCGGCGTCCACGATGACGAAGCTGTCGCCGCCATAGGCGGTATCGACCTTGAGGGTGCCGATGCCCTCGACCTCAAGCGCGGCGTCCAGCCTGCCCGCGAAGCTGGGCAGGTTCTCGACGAAGATGCGCTCGGCCTTGCCGCCCTTGCACTCGGCGCGGACGCGGACGAGGCCGCCGGGGGCTTCCAGCGTGATCCGCGTTTCCGGTTCCGTCATCGGCAGGATGCCCGCGTCCAGCAGCACCGTGGACACGCAGATCGAGTTCGAGCCGGACATGGGCGGCGTGTCCTCCGGCTCCATGATGATGAAGGCGGCGTCGGCTTCGGGGTTCTTCGGCGGGACCAGCAGGTTCACGTGGCGGAAGACGCCGCCGCGCGGTTCATTGAGGACAAAGTTCCGCAGGGTGTTGTCGCGGGCGATCCAACGGGACTGTTCCCACAGCGTCTCGCCGGGGGGCGGCGCGACGCCGCCCACGATCACGTCGCCGACCTCGCCCTCGGCATGGGCGGAGATGACATGGATGGTCTTCGAACTACGCATCGGGCCTCTCAGGTCAGCCAAGGGGGGATCGCGGCGGCGTTCCCGGTCCGCGCGGCGCGGGCGCAGTCGGCCAGGCTGCCGAAGCGCAGGGCGCGGCCGGAAAGGCCGGGACCGTAATGGGCGTATTTGCCCGAGTTCGTCATCACGGCCTGTGCCTGCGGCGGGAAGACGGGTTCTGTGATGGAACACCAACAAAGGTCGGGGAAGACCTGCACGCCGTTGCCCTTCAGCCGCTTGAGCGTGCCGTCGCGGTCGAGTTCCGCGATGATCGCGCGGCCGGCGGTGACGATCAGGGGAATGGAGACGGGGCCGTTCAGTAGGTCCGCAAGCGCCCGGCACTCGGGGGCCGAGGCATGGGGGCTGCCGATGGCGACCAGGTCCACGGCTTCGGGACCCTGGTTCAGTTCGGCCCAAGCGCGCGACAGGTCCGCGCGGGTGATGCAGCCCTGCGTGGCATGGGCCAGCGGGGGCAGATGCGCCTCGGGCGTGACGCCTTCGACATGCAGCATGGGCGCGCCCGAGGTGGTGCCAAAGGCCGCGCACATCGCCTTGAGGTCGTCCGTCGTGGGGTTCAGCCCCGCGAGTCCGCGCAGCAGCGGTATCGCGCCCCCCGCCGCATGGCCCGCGACATAGCCGAGGAGCGGCCAGAAGGAATCGTCCGCGCCCTCCGGGGCCTCGACGTCCAGCACCAGCGCGGGGCGGCGGGCTTCCTCAAGATAGACGCCGGCCAGGGGCGCGCGGCCCGTTACGGCCATGCAGAGGTCGAGGTAATCGGGATGCTTCGGCGTCCGCGCGCCAAGGACCGTGTTGGCGAAGACGACGGCATTGGATTCGGCCCAGGCGATGTCCTCTCCCGCTTGGGGACGGTCGGTCAGCAGATAGGGCGCGCAGGTGAAGCTGGGGCGGCAGCCCATCTGCACATAGGCGTCGGCGAGCCTTGAGGCGCGGGCGCCGAAATCGGGATCGACGCCCTGCCCCGGCCAGTTCTCGCGGTCCACCGAGATGGCGTTGATCGTCGTGGGCACCCGGACCTTCGCCCCGAGTTCGGCCATCTTCTCGGCAAAGATCAGGTTCGCGGGATGGGCCAGCAGCGTGCCGTCCATGTGCCCGCGGGTGATGCCGGTCAGGCGCTCGGCCCCCTGCTGGCGGGCCATGGCGCAGACGATCCGCATGGCCAGCGCCGCCGCCTCTCCGTCGCGGCCGTTCAGGATTGTCTGGTCCTCGGCGGTCAGGGCCAGCGTGGAGGCGGGGGCGTCCTTGATAGGCACCGAGATGCCTTCGCCCGTAATCGCATCCGCCCCGATCCGCAGGCTCGGCTGGACGGACAAGTGGGCGAAGTCCTCCGCCGACACGCGCAGCACCGGGACGGCGCGGCTGAACATCTCGGCGCCGATCAGCGCGCCGAGGGTCAGGATGTCCTCCGGTTCCGAGAACACCAGCGCCGCAGGCGCGCGGCCGTTCAGCATCAGGTCCAGCATCACGCCCGAGCCGGAGCAGGATCCGCGGCTCGTCGGCATCATCACCACCGCGCCCGCCAGCCCCGCCCCATGGGCCGGGTGATGGGCGTCGATGACCCGCGCCGTCTGGGGATCGACGCCGCCCCAGAAGCTGAGGCCCTCGGTCATCGCCAGCACCGGCCCCTCCGCCAGTCCGGCCAGGATGCGTCGGGCGGTCATTTCACCACGAAGCCGTGCGCGAAGGGGTCGCGCTCGTCGATGAAGATGGTGTTGTAGCCGGTCATCCGCGCCCAGCCCGCGACCGAGGGGATGATCGCGTCGCGGTCGCCCACGCGGGCGGCGGCCTCGACGCGGCCCTTGAAGATCGAGCCGATGATGGATTCGTGCCAGAACTCGTCCCCGACCTTCAGCTTTCCCTGGGCGGCCAACTGCGCCATGCGGGCCGAGGTGCCGGTGCCGCAGGGGCTGCGGTCGATGGCCTTGTCGCCGTAGAAGACGGCGTTGCGGGCGTGGGCGCCTTCCACCGTCGGCTGGCCGGTCCAGAGGATATGCGACAGCCCGTTGATCGCGGCATGCTCGGGGTGGACGAAGTCGTATTTCGCGTTCAGCGCGGCCCGCAGCTTGGGCGACCAGCCGATCAGCTCTCCGGCCGTGTGGTCGGCCATGTCGCGGAAGTTCTTCTGTGGCTCGACGATGGCGTAGAAGTTGCCGCCATAGGCCACGTCCACGACGATCTCGCCCAGGCCCTCGACCTCGGCCGTCAGGCCCTCGGCGTAGAGGAAGCCGGGGACGTTGGTCAGGCGGACCTCCTCAACGAAGCGGCCCTCCTGCCGGTAGGTCACGTCCACGCGGCCGGCGGGGGCGTCGATGGACAGCTTCCCCGGCTCGCGCGGCTGGATCAGGCCATTCTCGATCCCCATGGTGATCGTGCCGATCAGCCCGTGGCCGCACATGGGCAGGCAGCCCGAGGTCTCGATGAACAGCACCGCTACGTCGCAATCCGGGCGCGTGGGCGGATAGAGGATGGACCCCGACATCATGTCATGGCCGCGCGGCTCGAACATCAAGCCGGTGCGGATCCAGTCGAAGTCGCGCAGGAAATGGGCGCGGCGTTCCAGCATCGTCGCGCCCTCCAGCCGCGGGCCGCCGCCGGAAACCAGCCGCACCGGGTTGCCGCAGGTATGCCCGTCGATGCAGGAGAAGGTGTGGGTCGTCATGGCAGCCTCTTGAAGCGTTGCGGCGAGAAACCCGCGAGGTCGACGGGCGGGGTCCGGCCGGTCAGCAGGTCCGCGACCAGCCGCGCGGTGCCGGCGGATTGCGTCAGGCCCAGGTGGCCGTGGCCGAAGGCATAGGTGACGCGGGGCGTCGCCCGCGCCCGGCCGATGGCGGGCAGGCTGTCGGGCAGCGAGGGGCGGAAGCCCATCCATTGCACGCCGTTCTCGGTTTTCAGCGCCGGAAGGAAGGTCTTGGCCTTCTTCAGCATCGCTTCCGACCGGCGGAAGTTCGGGGGCAGGTTCAGCCCGCCCATTTCCACCGCGCCGCCGACTCGGATGCCGGTTGACAGCCGCGTCACCACGAAGCCGTGGCCACCGAAGGTCACCTGCGTTTTCAGGTCGAAGGCGTCCGGGGGCAGCGTTGTGTTGTAGCCGCGCTCGGTTTCCAGCGGGATGCGCTCGCCCAAGGTGCGGGCGAGGCGATGCGAGAAGGCGCCCGCCGCGACGACCACTTGGGTGGCGGCGAAGCTGCGGCCGTCCGCGGCGCGGAGGTCCACGCCGGTTTCGGTCGGGCGCAGGGCGGCAATCTCGGCGGTCTCGATGATGCCGCCGCGGGCGCGGACATGATCGGCCAGCGCCAGCGTGTAAAGCTTGGGGTCGGCGATGGAATACCAGCCGGGCGTGAAGGTGCCGTGGGTGAAACGCGGCGACAGGCCGGGCTGGACCTGCGCCATCTCGTCCGCGTCCATGTGGCGGAACTCGATCCCGTGGCGGGCGCGGGCGTCCCAGCCGGGAAGGCTCGCGTCCAGCTCGGCCTGCGATTCATAGACCTGCAGGTTGCCCTCGCGCCGCAGCATCGGGGTGGTGCCGGTCAGGGAAAGGAAGCCGTCCAGTTCCGCCTTGGACAGGTCCATCAGCGCCGTCTGGGCGACGATGGACCGCGCCACCCGGTCGGGGGCACAGGCACGCCCGAAACGCAGCATCCAGGGGCTGATCTGCAAGGCATAGCGCGGCGGCACCGTCAGAGGCCCGAGCGGGTCCATCAGCCAGCGCGGCGCTTTGCGCAGGATGCCGGGGGACGCCAGGGGCAGGATGTCGGTGAAGGCGAAAGCGCCCGCGTTCCCGGCGGAGGCGCCAGCCGCTGGCCCCTCGCGGTCGATCACGGTGACGTTGAGGCCGCGGGCCTGGGCGGCGGCGGCGATGGACAGGCCGACGACCCCGGCCCCGATGACGATCAGTTCCGCGCTCATGTCAGTGGGTCGCCGCCAGGAACTTCTGCAGATCAGGGCTTTTCGGGGAACCAAACAACTCCGTAGGCGGCGCGATCTCGGCCATCACGCCCTGGTGGAAGAAGGCCACGCGGTCGGACACCTCGCGTGCGAACTTCATCTCATGCGTGACGCAGATCATCGTCATCCCTTCCGAGGCCAGCATCCGCAGCGTGTCCAGCACCTCGCCCACCAGCATGGGGTCGAGGGCCGAGGTCACCTCGTCGAACAGCATGTAGCTGGGCGACATCGCCAGTGCGCGGGCGATCGCCATGCGCTGCTGCTGACCGCCCGACATCCGTGTGGGATAGACCTTGAGCTTGTCGCCAAGGCCCACATGGGTCAGTTGCTTTACCGCGATCGCCTCGGCCTCGTCGCGGCGCATCCCCAGCACCTTGCGGGGGGCGAGCGTCACGTTTTCGAGCACCGTCAGGTGGGGGAAGGCGTTGAACTGCTGGAAGACGATGCCGATCTTCTGGCGCAGCTTGTTGAGGTCGGTGGATTTCGCGTGAACCTCGGTTCCGTCAACGAGGATGCGGCCCGCGTTGATGGGTTCAAGCCCGTTGATGCAGGTCAGCAGGGTCGATTTGCCGGACCCCGAGCCGCCGATCACCGTCAGCACCTCGCCCTTGTTCACGGTCAGGTCGATGCCCTTCAGCACCTCGAGCGCGCCGAAGGATTTGCGGACGTTCTCGATCTCAATCATTGGACCAGCGCCTTTCGAGATAGCCGCCGAGCCGCGCCAGCGGGAAGCTGATGACGAAATAGAAGGCGCCGCAGATCATCAGCAGGAACAGCGGCTCCTGCAGGCGGGTGATGAGGATCTGCGTCGAGCGCAGCAGTTCTGTCACCTGCACGATATAGACCAGCGCCGAATCCTTCATGACCCCCAGTGCCAGCCCGATCCAGGAGGGCAGCGCCACGCGGGTGGCCAGCGGCGCCACGATGCTGGTCATGTCCTGTCGCCAGGTCAGGCCCAGGGACCGCGCCGCGCGGCGGGTGGTCATGGGCACGGCCTCGATCCCGCCGCGCACGATTTCCGCGCAATAGGCGGCGGTGTACATGGTCAGCACCCCGCAGGCGACGGTGAAGCCCGACATGCGCAGCTTGAGCACGACCCCCAGGAAGGCATTGGCCAGCACAAGCTGGATCAGCAGCGGGACCGAGCGAAAGACGTCCAGCACGAAGGTCAAGGGCGCCGCCCACCACGGTCCCACCTGATAACGGATCACCCCGAAGGCGATCCCCAGAATGGTGCCCAGCGCCACCGAGATCAGGGTGACGATGATGGTGACGCCCGCCCCTCGGGCAAGGAACAGAAGGTCGGCGGTGGTCAGGGCCGTGTCGAACATCCGCGCCTCAATACCGGAACAGGCGCCAGGCGATCAGCCGCGCGGCCGTCTGGATCACCTTGACGATGAGATAGAAGATGACGGCCGCGATGGCGAACAGCTCGAAGGTGCGGAAGGTCAAGGCATTCAGCGCCTGCGTCACCCCGAAGAGGTCGGTGTTCATCCCCACGGTCACGCCCAGCGAGGTCATCAGCACCGCCCAGACCATCTGGTTCGTCATCGGCAGAAAGGCGATCCGCAGCATCTGCGGCATGACAATATGGCGGAAGGACTGCAGCGCGGTCATCCCCAGCGACCGGCCCGCGCGCGTCTGCGTGTCCGGGATGGCCTTCAGCGCGCCGCGGAAGTTTTCCGCCAGGTAGCCCGCGTTGTTGAAGGTGATGCCCACCAGCAGCGACAGGTAGGGACTGAGGTGGATGCCGAAGCTGCCCAGACCGAAATGCGCCATGTAGATCTGGAACAGGGCGGGCGTGTTGCGCGCGACCTCGACCCAAGTGGTGGCGATGCCCCCCAGGACGCGGCTGCCCGACAGCCGGAAGGTCGTCAGCAGGATCGCCAGCACGATGCCGATCAGCATCGACAGGACGGCGATCTGCATGGTGACAACCGCGCCGTCCAGCATCTGCGGCAGGCGCGCGAGGGCCTGCTTCCACTGGAATGTGTAACCGAACATCGCGCCTGACCCTGCCGAGGAAAGGGCGCGGCGCAAAGCCTGCGCCGCGCGTTGGTCGTCAGCGGTAGACGCCGGGGATCGAGAGGTTCGCGGGTTCGCCCTCGCCCACCCATTTGGTGTAAAGCTCGGCGTAGCGGCCGGTGCGGACCTGCTGGTTGATGAACAGATTGAGGTAGTTGATGAGGCCGTATTCCTGCCGCATCGTGAAGAGCGAGACATAGTCCGGCACCATCGGCGCCTTGTCCACGACGCGGATGCCGGGGAAGTTGCCGGATGCGACATTGGCGTTGGCGACCTCAACGGTCGAAACGGTGGCGTCCAACTGACCCTGGCTGAGCGCCAGGAAAACGTCGGCCTGAGTCTGGTAGGGGCGGAAGGTGCCTTCGCCCCATTCGTTGATCTTGCCTTCCAGCCAGATCGCCTCATAGGTCCCGGCGGTGGCGCCGACGGTCCTGCCCTTCATGTCCTCCCACGAGGCCATCTCGACGCCCTCGCGGGCGACGACGGCGTTTTCAAAGGCGTAGTAGGGGATCGACATGCCGACGGTCTTGGCCCGTTCCAGCGTGTCCGAGGTCGAGGCCACGCCCACGTCCACCCGGCCCGCCATCAGCGCGGGGATGCGTTCCGGGAAGGGGGTTTCCACGATCTCGGCCGTCACGCCCAGCGCGGCGGCAAGGTCGTTGCAGTAATCGACGTCAAAGCCGATCGGGTTGTTCTGCGCGTCGCGCATCCCCATCGGCGGAAAGTCCAGCACCACCGCGCAGCGCAGCGTGCCCGAGGCGATGATGTCGTCCAGCTTGT
>NZ_JAUNPC010000106.1 GCF_030536915.1 Paracoccus sp. (in: a-proteobacteria) | reverse complement strand
TAAAGCTGGTCGCGGTCGGCGCGGATGCGCATGCCCGCGGGGATGTCGGCGATGAACTCGACCCGCGCCTCGCCCACGGCCTCGCCGGCAAGCTCCTCGGCCTCGATGACCTCGGCGACCAAGGGGCGCAGGTGGAACAGCGACAGCGAGGGGCGCGGCTCTTCGGCCTTGCCGAAGGCCAGCGTCGTTTCGCACAGGTTCACCGCACGCGAAATCGAGCCCATGAGCTTGGGCGCCGCGCGCCGCACGGCGGGGTCGGCGCTTTGTTCAAGCCGGTCGGCGAGGATCTGCCCCGTGGTCAGGATGTTGCGCAGGTCATGGCTGATCTTGGCCACCGCCTGCCCGAGCTGCGCCAGCCTTTCGCGCTGCTTCAGCGAGGCGGTGACGGTATGCTGCAGGGCCGCCAGCGCGACCTCGGCCTCGCGCACCTCGCCCATGGTGGCCGAGGGGGTGATGATGGTGCGGCTGTCCTCGGGCGAGGCGGCATAGGCGGTCATGTGCCCGATCACGCCCCGGATGGGCCGCACGATCAGACGCTGGGTCACGAGGTTCAGCAGCACCGCCGTCAGCACCGAAAAGGCGGCCGATACGGCCAGCAGGCGCAGGGCGAACTCGATCATCGCGGCGCGCATGGGGGCGGTGTTCATGGTGATCTCGATCAGCTGGCCGGCCTGGCGCACCGGCTCTCCGATGACGCGGATGACCTGGGGCTGCGGGTTCAGAAGGCGGTCCAGCGTGTCGCGGACATTGTCCCAGTAGTTGCGCTCGCGCAGGTCGTAGGTGGCCGAGATCGGCTGCGGCAGCGGCGAGGACAGCACCAGCTGGCGGATGTCGTCGCGTCGCAGCACGACGTTGTAGACGCCCGCGTTTTCCAGCAGCTCGCTTTCAAGGTCGGCGGCGATTGATTCGTCCGTGGCCAGCAGCGCGAGGCTGGCGATCTGCGCCCGCTCCAGCCGCGTTTCCAGGTAGTCGCGCCGGAAGTTGGTGACGCTGGGGACGAGGATGAGGATCTCGGCCAGCAGGACGAACACGATCGTCAGCAGGGCGAAGCGGCCGGAAATGCTGTTGAAGGTCATGTGGTCCCGTATCGTCGCAGAGCCGGGGCGCCGGCAATCGCATCGGCCCTTGGCGGCGCTGATCTTCAAACATATGTGATCTGCGCCGGGTTCCAAGGGTGCGACGATGCGCCGTTGCGTCGCGAAAAACGGGCGGAACGACGGTGTTTCTGTTGACTCGGGGGGCTGCCGGCCGTATCAGCCGGGCTTCGCATTCCCGGCGCGCCTGCGTGGGCCGATGGCCCATACCCTGCGCGTCCCAGTTGTTGGAGCAAGACGATGAAACGCACCTTCCAGCCGTCGAACCTGGTTCGCGCGCGCCGGCATGGTTTCCGCGCCCGCATGGCCACCAAGGGCGGCCGTCGGGTTCTGAACGCCCGCCGCGCCAAGGGCCGCAAGGTCCTGTCGGCCTGATCGGCCTTGGGCCGGTGGCGCAGGCGCTGACCGCTGACGTCTCGGCATCTGCCGGCGACGCACAGGACGCCTGCAGGCCGGCCATGACGACCTTGACCCGCCGCGCCGATTTCCTGCGTGCGGCTTCCGCCCGTCGTCAGGGAACGGCGGGCTTTCTGCTGCAGGCCCGCCGCCGCGACCCCGCCGAGCCGATCGCGCCGCCGGATGCGATCCGTGTGGGCTATACCTGTTCCAAGAAGCTCGGCAATGCCGTGGCCCGCAACCGCGCCAAGCGCCGGCTGCGGGCCTTGGCGCGCGAGGTGATCCCGGCGCAGGGGCAGGGCGGCTGGGACTATGTGCTGGTCGGCCGCCCCGAGGCGACCGCCACCCGCGACTTCGCCGAGATGCGTTCGGACCTTGCCCGCGCCCTCGCCCGCGTCCATGCCGGCCCCGAGCCGCGCAGCCCCGATCCCGGCGCTCAGCCCCGCCGGAGGGGCAGGGGATGACCCCGCTGGCCCGCATCGTCGCGCTGCCGGTCCGCGCCTATCGGCTGGTCCTCAGCCCATGGGTGGGCCATGCTTGCCGGTTCCAGCCGACCTGCTCGGCCTATTCGCTCGAGGCGCTGGAGCGGCACGGGGCGCTGCGCGGAAGCTGGCTGACGCTGCGGCGCATCGGCCGCTGTCATCCTTGGGGCGGCTGGGGATACGATCCGGTGCCGCCCGCGCATGAGAATCGCTCATGACCTGTCGCCCCTGCGATCCTGTGCGGCCTGCCGCTTGCGGCGACTGCGATCAGCGCGCTGCCGACATTCGTTTTCAAGGCATGGGACTTGTGATGCCTGCGCCTCATCCTTCAAGGGCCGCCTGATGCTGGACGACGCCACCGACACCGTCGACGAGACCGAGATCCACCCGCTGTTCCGCGGCGCGCCCTCGTCCACCGAGTTCCGCAAGCTGAGGAAGCGCCTCGTGCGCGAGACCCGCGCCGCGATCGAGACCTATCACATGGTCACGCCCGGCGACCGCTGGCTGGTCTGCCTGTCGGGCGGCAAGGACAGCTATACCCTGCTGGCCGTGCTGCATGAGTTGAAATGGCGCGGGCTGCTGCCGGTGGAGCTGCTCGCCTGCAATCTCGACCAGGGCCAGCCGGGCTTTCCGGCGACCGTGCTGCCCGAGTTCCTGACGGAACGCGGCGTGCCACACCGGATCGAATACCAGGACACCTATTCCGTGGTGAAGGCCAAGGTGCCCGAGGGCCGCACCTATTGCAGCCTGTGTTCCCGCCTGCGGCGCGGCAACCTGTATCGCATCGCGCGCGAGGAAGGTTGCAGCGCGGTGGTCCTAGGCCACCACCGGGACGACATCCTGGAAACCTTTTTCATGAACCTGTTCCACGGCGGCAGGCTGGCCTCCATGCCGCCGAAGCTGCTGAACGAGGACGGCGATCTGAACGTGCTGCGTCCGCTGGCCTATGTCGCCGAGGCGGATTGCGAGCGCTTTGCCCGCGCGATGAACTATCCCGTGATCCCCTGCGATCTCTGCGGCAGCCAGGAAGGCTTGCAGCGGATGCAGGTCAAGAAGCTGCTGGACGAATGGGAAGCGCGCAGCCCCGGCCGACGGCAGGTGATGTTCCGGGCGCTGTGCAACGTGCGCCCCTCGCACCTGCCCGACCCGGTGCTGTTCGACTTTGCCAACCTCGCGCCGGAACCGCGGTCCGCCGAGGACGTGCCCCGGCTGCGCGATCAGGCGGACTGAACCGGGACGGATTCGCTTTCCGGCCAATGCGCGAAGGGCAGCACCCGCCCGTCGCGGCGGCTTTCGGCAATGCGGTCGAGGTCGATCTCGGCTTTCACCCAGCCGGGTGCGTCCATCACCCCTTCGGCCACGATCCCGGTTTCCGGCCATAACCCGTCCGGGGGCGCGTAGATCGCGGCGATGCCGCGGTTCTCGTCGATGGCCGGGTTCCAGTCGCAGTCGCCCACGGTCGGGGCCTGCACGACGACGCATTGATTCTCCAGTGCGCGGGCCATGCAGCCGATGCGGACGCGCATGAAGCCCGCCACGCTGTCGGTGCAGCTTGGGGCGAGGATGATCTCGGCCCCGCTTTCCGCCAGCCTGCGGGCGAGCAGGGGGAACTCGCTGTCGTAGCAGATGGTGATGCCAAGTTTTCCAATGGGCGCGTCGAAGACCTGCAATCCCGGCGCGCCGGTCACGTCCCATTCCTCGCGTTCGAAGCGGGTCATGATCTGCTTGTCCTGGTGCCCGATCCGTCCTTGCGGCCCGAACAGAACAGCGCGGTTTACCGGTCGCGCACCGGGCGAGGGGAAGGCCGGACCCGAGGCCGCGAGGATATGGCAACCATGCTCCGCCGCCAGTCGCGCATGGATCGCGTCCCGCGCGGCCTCGTGCCGGGCGACCTCGTGCAGGCTCGCTTCGAGGTCGCGGGCGATGTCGGGACCGCCGAGGCTTGCCAGTTCCATTGCGCCATATTCGGGAAAGACCAGCAGGTCGCAGTCGGCAGCCTCGGCCACCCAAGCCGTCATTTTCGCGTCGTAAGCTGACAGGTCGTCGAACCAGTCGAAGGGATAGGCGGCGGTGGCGATGCGGATGGGGCGGCTCACAACGGTTTCATCCAGAATTGCAGTTGCTTGGTCGTCTCCTCGGCGTCCCCGAGATCGCGCCAGTGGAAATTGGCGACAACCCCCGGCAGCGGCTGGTAGCCGCGCTTGCGCCAGAAACCGTCGAGCGGACGGTAATCCGCGGGCCGGGCCGGATGGTCGGCGGGTCTGATGACCGAGCAGAAGGCTGCATACCGCCGCCCCAATGACCTTCCCTGCGCCTCGCGCCCGTCGAAGAAGGCATGGCCCAGGCCGTGGCCACGGTATTCGGGCAGCAGGACCGATTCGGCGCAGTAGAAGATCTCTTCCAGCCGCTCGGGGCGGCCTTCGAAGGCGACGGCGAAATCTTTGGCGTGGTCCTCCATCGGCGCGCCGGTGGCAGCGCCGATCATCCGCTCGCCGTCCATCGCCGCGACCACGACCGCGCCGGGGGCAGTGTAGGCTTTCAGATACTCGCGCTCATACCCCTCATCGCCGTCGTAGAGGTAGGGCCAGTCGCGGAACACGGCAATCCGCAGCCGGGCGAGGTCGTCCAACGCCCCTCCCACGGCCTCGCCCGTCAGGATGCGCGTCGTGATCACGAGACCTGCCGCACCCAGTCGGCAAGGTTGTAATAGGTCGTCACCCGCGCGATCTTGCCGTCCCTGATCGCGAAGAAGGTCCCGGCGGGCAGGCAATAGCTCTGGCCGCGCGCCTCGGGCAGGCCGGGGTCGGTCTTCAGATAGGTGCCGTTCACCACGAACTCGGCGGCGCCCCGGCTTCCGTCCTCATTGGCGAAGATCACCATGTCGGTGAGGTTCTCGCGATAGGTCTCGCTCATGTGGCGGTTGAAGGCGGCAAAGCCGTCCTTGCCGCGGCGGATGCCGCCCTCGTTGACGTGATGCTCGAAGTCGTCGTGCAGCATGGCCTCCATCGCCTCTGGCTCGCCCCGGTTGAAGGCGTCGTAATAGGCGGCGATCAGTTGCTTGGTCTCGGCCTGGGACATGGGCTTCCTTTCCGTGGTTTCCCAAGGACTAGCGGGGCGGGGCGCGAAGGTCAGCCCCCTCCGAAGGTCGGACGGCTTGCGCGTCCCTTGCGGCTTGGGCAGGGTCGCGCGGCCAAAGGAGGACGTCCATGACCGCCCGCACCATCACCTGCTTCAAGGCCTATGACCTGCGCGGCAGTCTGGGCGACGAGTTGGACGAGGACGTGGCCTGGCGCGTCGGTCGCGCCTTTGCCCTGCGTCCGGGCGTACGGCGGGTGGTCGTGGGCCGCGACGGGCGGGAAAGCTCGCCCGTGCTGGCGGCGGCCTTGACGCGCGGTCTGGTCGAAGGCGGCATCGAGGTGCTGGACCTCGGCCTTGCGGGCACCGAGGAGATGTATTTCGCCACCGATCACCTGGGCGCGGATGGCGGCATCGAGGTCACGGCCTCGCACAACCCCATCGACTACAACGGCATGAAGCTGGTGAAGGCAGGCGCGGCGCCGCTGGACCCGGCGACGGACCTGGCGGAACTGGCGCGGGTGGCGCAGGCGGGCGAGTTCCCTGACGCTGCGCCCGGCCGGGTGTCGGACGCGAGTGGCACCCGCGCCGACTATGCCCGCCGCGTCTGCGACTTCGTGGAGGCCTCGGCGCTTGGCCCGCTGAAGCTGCTGGTGAACGCGGGAAATGGCGTCGCCGGTCCCGCCTTCGACGCCATCGCGGCGGAACTCGCCCGGCGCGGGGCAAGGCTGGAGATCACGCGCATCAACCACGACCCCGATCCGGGCTTTCCGAACGGCATCCCGAACCCGCTGCTGCCGGAAAACCAGCCCATGACTTCGGAGGCTGTGCGGACGCATGGCGCGGACCTTGGGGTCGCCTGGGACGGAGACTTCGACCGCTGCTTCCTGTTCGACGAAACCGGCCGCTTCATCCCCGGCGAATATGTCGTAGGGCTGCTGGCGGCGGCCTTCCTCGACCGCCATCCGGGCGCGCGCATCGTCCACGATCCCCGGGTCGTCCTGAACACCCGCGACATCATCGCGCGGGCGGGGGGAGAGGCGGTGCAGTCGAAAACCGGCCATGCCTTCGTCAAGCAGGCCATGCGGGAAAGCGGCGCGGTTTATGGCGGCGAGATGTCCGCGCATCACTATTTCCGCGACTTCGCCTATGCCGACAGCGGCATGATCCCTTGGCTGCTGGTGGCCGAACTCATCAGCCGCTCGGGCCAGCCCCTGTCGCGCCTCGTGGGCGACCGCATGGCCGCCTTCCCATCCTCGGGAGAGATCAACTTCCGCCTGTCCGATCCCGACGCAAGCCTTGCCCGCGTGCTGGCAGCGATGGAGGCGCAGGCCATCGCCCGCGACGATACCGACGGCATCAGCCTCGAATACCCGGAATGGCGCTTCAACCTGCGCCGGTCCAACACCGAGCCGGTGGTGCGGCTGAACGTGGAAAGCCGGGGCGACGCAGCGCTGGTGGCAGCGAAGGTGGCGGAGATTTCGGCGCTGCTGACGGGTTAGTCGCCGACCGTATCCGGCACGCCCATGACATGTTCATGGTAGGCGATGGCGTCGTCGATCCTGTCGAACACCGTCAGCCGCGCCCGGTCCAGCACCGCACCCATGTTGCACAGCCGCCGGATCATCGGCATCGAATGGCTGACCACGATCGCCGAGGACCGCTGCATCCGGTCGGTGAAGACGCGCTGGGACTTTTCCCGGAACTCGGCATCGCCCACGCTGGTCACCTCGTCCACGAGGTAGGTGTCGAAATGGATGCCCATGCTGCATCCCATCGCCAGCCGCGACTTCATCCCCGAGGAATAGGTGCCGAAGGGCATGTGGTAGCTGTCGCCCAGTTCGGCGAAATCGGCGACGTAGTCGACCAGTCCGTCGGTATCGACGCCGTAGATGCGGGCGACGAAGCGGATGTTCTGCGCCCCCGTCAACTCGTGGTGGAAGCTGCCCGCGAAACCCACCGGCCAGGAGATCGAGCCGTCCGAGACGATCCGGCCCGTCGTCGGCAGCGCCGTCCCCGCGATCATCCGCAGCAGCGTCGATTTTCCCGCCCCGTTGCGGCCCAAAAGCCCGACCGATGCGCCGGTCGGGAACACCGCGTTCAGCCCGTCCGCGACCACCTTCCGCCGGCCATTGGCGTAGTAGATCTTTGTCAGGTTCTCGAGCCGGATCATCGCGCCGCCTCAGCGCCGGTCGCGCACGCTGTAATAGATCAGGATCATGATCGACCACAGCAGGAATGCCATCCCCGCCCCCAGCGCCAGCAGCCAGGGCCGCGCAGGCTCAAGCGACCGTTGCGCGAGGGTGGGGGTGATGTGGGCCGCCAGGTAGCGCGTCTGCCGCTGGGCCGCGGCAAGGGCGGATTCATAGGCGATGCGGGATGACTGGTGCATCCCTTCGGCGAATTCCAGATCGACCTTCAGGCGTTCGTAATCCGCCATCATCTCGGCGTAATTCTCGCCATCGGGCGTGTCGCCGCCGAACTTGTCGCGCTCCTGCTCGATCTGGTTTTCCAGCGACGCGACCCGCAGCTCTGCCTGGACGATCCGCTGGTCGCCGGCACGCGCGTTCTGGCGCAACTGGTCCAGCGCGACCTGCGCCTCGGCCAGCTGGCCCTGCAGGGTGGTCATCACCGTCATCTGCGCGCCCAGATCGATGGTCGGATCGACGATGCGGGTGCGGACGCGGAAGGCCGTCATCGCCTGACGGGCCTCGGTCAGCACGGCGCGGGATTTTTCCAGTTCGGCCTCGGCCTGCGTGGTGGCGTCACGGCGGGCGTGTTCGGACAGGCTGTTCACCACCCGCTCGCTTTCCGCGAAGATCGTGTCCGCGATGGCCTTGGCATCCTCGGGCGTGAAGGCGCTGACCTTGACGGTGATGATGCCCGAGGAATCGTCGTAGTAGATACTGACCTGCCGCCGCCAGTAGTTGGTCAGGTCCTCGATTGTCCCTTCGGGGTCGAAGGCGAAGACGAAGTCCTCGGGCCAGTTGCGCGAGAACATCGCCCGGATGTCCAGGGCCTCGTCCGTCCGCTGCACGAGATCGGGCGAGCGGATGAATTCGTATAGGATATCGGTGTCCGAGGCCGTGCCCGAGGAACTGCCGCCGAAGATGCCCCCGAACATGTCGATCGAGGGTGCGCCTTCCTCTCGCCGGACCGAGAAGCCGACGCTCGAGGAAAACTGGTCCGTCGCCCGCGTCCACAGATAGGTGCCCCAGAGGGCCGTGGGCAGGATCACCAGCAGAAACAGGCTGAACAGCAGCACCCAGTGCCGGCGCCTCGCCCGCGCGACGGGCGCAGGCTCGGCGACCGGGGGGAAAGCCGCGCCCTGGGGCGGGACGGCCGGGGGCGGGGGCGAGGCGGGCCGAGGCGCCGGCGGCGGCGCGGCGGGTCGCGGGGGGGCCGGGACGGATGCGGGTTGCG